>NZ_JBAJJM010000004.1:0-145695 GCF_036880405.1 Mannheimia indoligenes
GTAAAAAATAACCGCTTGTCGTTAAGAAGAGTTAATTATCCCATTTTGCCAATTCGGCATATTCCGTCAATTTTGGGAAGTGTTTTAGCCATTTATGCCACTGTACTTCGTTCACTTCAATTTGCACAATTCGCTCGCCGAAATCATTGAAATTTTCGGCTTTAATGCAATTTTCTGCTTTAAACTGGGCGTAAATTGCACCGGCAGTAACAGGGAGCAAGAGTGTTTCACGCACTAAATTGCTTCGTAGTCTTTCTTGTATGGCTTGGAATAAGAGCTCAATGCCTTGATTTTTTTGAGCTGAGAGATAAACCGCAATCGCTGTGCCATCATCATTACGTTCGATATGTGGCTCAATTCCCTCTAACTTATCTATTTTATTAAAGACTAACAGTGTTGGAATGTCCAATGCTTCAATTTCATCAAGCACTTGATTTACCGCATCAATATTTTCATTTTTGCGATCGTCTGAACCATCAATAACGTGTAGGAGCAATGTCGCTTCTGTGGTTTCTTGTAAGGTAGATTTGAACGCAGAGACTAAATCGTGTGGCAGAAAACGAATAAAACCCACCGTATCGGCGAGAATTGTTGTGCCAACATCTTGTACTTGAATGCGGCGTAAGGTCGGATCAAGTGTCGCAAACAGTTGATCGGCGGCATAAACACCCGCTTGGGTAATGGCATTAAATAGGGTAGATTTGCCTGCGTTGGTATAGCCAACAAGAGAGACAGTTGGAATATCCGCTTTTTGACGCGTTTTCCGATTTTGATTTCGTTGCTTGCTGACTTTTTCCAAACGGCTTAAAAGTTGCTGAATTCGCACTTTGATCAAACGGCGATCCGTTTCCAGCTGAGTTTCACCCGGACCTCGTAGCCCGACAGAACCACCTTTTTGTTGATCTTGATTGGTTACACGGCGAACCAGGCGAGTTGATAAATGGCGAAGCTGTGCTAGTTCTACCTGTAGTTTCCCCTCGTGCGATCTGGCTCGCTGGGCGAAAATATCGAGGATCAAACCTGTTCTATCTACCACTCGGCAGCCGCATAATGATTGTAAATTTCGGGTTTGTGCAGGGCTTAGCTGATGATTGACTAATACCACGGTTGCCTCTAATTGCTCTACGGCTTCAGCAATTTCTTCCGCTTTGCCTTGCCCGACATAATATTTGATATGTGGGCTTTGACGAGTTGTAGTTAGGGTCGCCAGCACTTCAACACCAGCAGACTCTGCCAATGTTTGAAACTCAAGTAGATTTTCGACATCTTTATGTTGTCCAAGATAGAGATGGACAAGAATTGCTTTGTCTCGGTTGTTTTCTATGGGGTCTTTAATTTCTGAAATTGGGTTTGCTTCAGATAAAGCAAAGCCAAACGCAGAATATTCTTCTGAGTTTGGCAATGATTCGTTTAACATTTTTTGATTGATAATGTGATTATTCCGTTTGTTCAGCCGCTTCTGTTGCAGCTTGAGTGTGCTGGTTTTGGTTGTTATTGTTGTTATGCGATAACGCACGAGCAGGCACAACCGTTGAAATGGCGTGCTTATACACCATTTGGCTTACTGTATTTTTAAGTAAAATCACGAATTGATCAAAAGACTCAATTTGACCTTGTAATTTAATGCCGTTAACTAAATAAATTGAAACAGGAATACGCTCACGACGAAGTGCATTCAAATATGGATCTTGTAAAGATTGACCTTTTGCCATTTTATCTTTCCTTTTTATTGTTGTGTGTTGATGTTAGGACAGCAAATTATGATATAAGTTCTAAGGTGTGTGCAGATACTTCAAATTGAGTGAAAACTTATTTAAGTTTAGGCACGCCACGAACTAAATATTATCACAATTATTTAAATAATGATCGATCTTTTCAACCATTTTTGTTTTGGAGCTGGTCGGATCTAGACTATCTAACCACGTTAGCTCACCTTGCCAGCCTCGAAGCCAAGTAATTTGTCGCTTCGCCAGTTGGCGTGTGGCACAAATGCCTTTGAAAATCGCTTCATCAAGAGAGATATCGCCTTGTAAATATTCCCACATTTGGCGATAGCCTACGCAACGAATTGACGGCAGATTAATATGCAAATCTTCACGTAAAAATAACCGCTTGACCTCCTCTTCAAAGCCCAAGTCAATCATTTTGTGGAAACGTTGCTCAATACGTTGGTGTAACACTGCCCGATCTTCAGGAGCAATTGCAAATTGCAGAATGTTATACGGCAACGCTTCGCCTTGTTGAGCGGTGAGTTCTGTCATTGTTTTACCGGTGATGTAAAACACCTCTAGGGCGCGGTTAATACGTTGGCTGTCATTTGGATTAATTCTTGCCCCCGCAATAGGGTCGATTTTTACTAATTCTTGGTGCAGAACCGCCCAGCCTTGTTGTTCTGCTCTCGCTTCAATTTCGGCACGAATAGTTGGATCAGCAGACGGCAACGGCGAAAGCCCTTCCAGCAACGCTTTGTAGTAAAGCATTGTGCCACCCACCAAGAGCGGAATTTTACCCTGTGCAGTAATATCTGCCATTTCACGTAATGCATCACTATGAAAATTCATTGCCGAATAACTTTCTGCAGGGTCTAAAATATCAATTAAACGATGTGGGGCAAGAGCCAGTTCTGCTTTGCTTGGTTTTGCCGTACCAATATCCATTCCTTTGTAAATCAAGGCAGAATCCACACTAATTACCTCAACAGGTAATTCCTGTCTGAGAGCGATGGCTAAATCTGTTTTGCCTGAGGCAGTCGGACCCATTAAAAAAAGGGAGAGGGGTTTTTGAGTCATTTTATTATTAAGCTGAATAGTTAATTCTTTTAAATCAGTATAGCACATTTAAGCCTAAGTTTAGGCTCAGCCACATAGTTATAAAATTAAACTATTCATTGAACTAATTTTTATAAATGCTATCATATTGTATATCATTTGATATACAAAAAGAGGTTTTCTATGGCAAATAGTGCATTAGTTAGTGTAAGAATTAGCCCTGAAATTAAAGAGCAGGCAAGCGAAGTTTTAGCCGGAATTGGTTTAACGGTTTCTGATGTTATGCGAATGACATTAGCAAAAATTGCGACGGAAAAACGTTTTCAGTTTGACTATCAACCTAACGTGGAAACAGCAGAAGTATTAAAAGCGGTTAGAAATGGAGATGAAAAATTAAATCCGGCTAAAAACATTGCTGATTTAATGGAGCAACTTAATGCGAGAGATTGAGTATAGTAACGCTTTTAAACGAGACTATAAAAAGTGTGCCGTTGATACGTTATCTTATTCGCTGATTGAAGCACTCTATTTTCTCATCAACGATAAGCCATTACCTGAGAAATATTGCGATCACGCATTAACAGGCGAATGGAAAGGTTTTCGGGATTGCCATATTCAGCCTGATTTAGTGCTGATTTATCGAAAGATTGATGATAAATTAGAATTGTTGAGAATAGGTAGTCATTCCAATTTATTTGGGTAAAGGGCGAGAGTTGCCCTTTAGTCTTTATAAATATTTAGAAAAATCCACCTCTTTCCTAATTGCTTCAATCTCTTTCTTTCCATTGGCGTAAAGCTCGATTTCAGAAAGTTGAGCAACCACATCACTCAGCGTGCAAGCGGTCGGAATTTCGCATTTTTTTGCAAAAAATTCGGCTAAATTGACCGCTTGTGTTTGGTTGAATAATGCAAAGAGTAGCTGTTGCAGATTTTGCTCTCTCACTGCTTGAGGTACGGAAAGAAGCGTTAGCCTTGTTTGCTCCTGCCAATGTTTTTCCGTAATCGAAAAACCAAGTTCTGATAATCCTTCCCTATATTGTTGCCAGCGTTCCGTTTGTGGTTCATCTAAAGTGAGGTTAAGAGGAATGAGCAAGGCTTGGGCTTGTCCTTTACCGAGTTGATAAGTAAATTTTAGCTCGGCAAGTTTTGCCAATGGAATGAGATAAAAATCTTCCCCTTCTTTCATTAATACCGCTTGGTTTTTCACAATAGCTAAGGCTTGAGAATGGTTGGTTGCAAGCGGTGTAATTTGCTCCATTTTTTGCAAAACAGGTTCGGGTTTTGTTTCCATTTTTGGTTCAAATGTTGGCATTTGAACAGCGGTTCTTTCTACTTTTTCCGCTCGAATATCTGAACCACTCAGGAGTTCGTTATACCATTTTTGAGCTGATTGAGAGCTACTACTTCGCTCAAATTTCGGCGTAAAAGGCGAGTGAGTAGAGCGATTTGCATTTTGTTGTGAAAATTCGCCCGCTTGTATTGGCTCTTTGGGCTGTGTAAATACATTTTGCCCTG
This sequence comes from Mannheimia indoligenes, assembly GCF_036880405.1. NCBI lineage: Bacteria > Pseudomonadati > Pseudomonadota > Gammaproteobacteria > Pasteurellales > Pasteurellaceae > Mannheimia > Mannheimia indoligenes. The sequence continues at coordinate 4,284 of NZ_JBAJJM010000004.1, forward strand.
CTGCTTGGCGGTTGGTGTCTTTCGCATAAGCCGGCATTGGTTCATTGAGTTCGTTCCGTAGTTCAAGTGTGGGCTGTGTTTGTTGTAGACTATTGCTGACACCTTGTAAAATAAAATCGTGTACCAGCCTTCCTTGATGGAAACGTACTTCGTGTTTAGCCGGGTGGACGTTTACATCCACCATTGTAGGATCTAAATCTAAGAAAATCACAAACGCAGGGTAGTTTCCTGTTGCAATGCTCTCTCCATAGGCTTGGCGGATTGCGTGATTGATGGTTTTGTCTCGCATCATTCGCCCGTTTACATAGCTATAGCAAAGATCGTTTTGTGGACGAGCAAGCATCGGTGAGCCAACCCAGCCGTGTAAGTGCAAATCGCCGTGTTGCCAGTCAATATAATTGGCGTTTTGGATAAATTCCTCGCCGCAAATCGCTGCCACCCGTTTTTGTTTTTGCTCTACTGATTGATCGGCAACTTTGCGATATTGGCGGACGATTTTGCCATTGTGGCTTAAGGTAAAACTCACGTTCGGTTTAGCCAGGGCGATGCGTCGGATAACTTCGTCAATATGGGCAAACTCGGTTTTATCGGTGCGTAAAAATTTACGGCGTGCCGGTGTGTTGAAAAACAGATTAGCGACTTCAATTGTTGTGCCGATAGGGTGCGAAGCCGGTTGAATTTCCACTGCCATTTCTCGCCCTTGTGCGTAAGCCTGCCACGCTTCACTTTGCTCTGCGGTGCGAGAGGTGAGAGTTAAACGTGAAACCGAGCTGATACTCGCCAATGCCTCACCCCTAAAGCCTAGACTTAAAATGGCTTCCAAATCTTCCAAACTGCTGATTTTGCTCGTGGCGTGGCGAGCGAGTGCGAGTGGCAGATCTTGCTTATTGATGCCGCAGCCGTTATCTCGAATGCGGATTAGCTGTGATCCACCTTTCTCAATATCAATTTGAATATTATTCGCTCCTGCATCAAGGCTGTTTTCAACCAGTTCTTTCACCACAGACGCAGGGCGTTCTACAACCTCGCCTGCAGCAATTTGGTTTGCCAGCTGTGGAGGCAGAATGTGGATTAGCTGTTTAGGGGGAGTGTTTGTCATTTTCGTGCCTAATCATTTGAAATTAGCCCATTTTATCTAATTTTCTTCACTTTTGCATATTTCTTCATACAAAAGAACGTGTTAGATTATGGCAATATTAACAAAATGAGAACAAATTTATGCAGATGATAGAACTTGCTCAACAAGCCAAGCAAGCCAGCGTTGAATTGGCACAATTTGGTAACCGTCAGAAAAATGAGGCTTTACTTACTATTGCAGACAGCCTTGAACAGCGTGCTACCGAAATTTTATATGCGAATGTAAAAGACATTGAATTTGCTCAATCACAAGGTATTTCATTGGCGATTATCGACCGCTTGTTACTCAATGAAGATCGCTTAAAAGGGATCGCAAATGATGTGCGAAACGTAGCGAAATTAGCCGATCCAGTCGGGCAGGTGATAGATGGCGGCGTGTTAGACAGTGGTTTAAAAATTGAACGCCAACGTGTGCCGCTGGGTGTGATTTTAACCATTTATGAAGCTCGCCCGAACGTAACTATTGATGTCGCTTCGCTCTGCTTGAAAACGGGCAATGCGGTGATTTTACGTGGCGGTAAAGAGACCAAATTTACCAATGCGGTATTAGTTGATGTAGTGCAAGATGCGTTAGGAAAAGCCGGCTTGCCGAAATTGGCAGTGCAAGCGGTAACTGATCCGGATCGTGGTTTATTGTTAGAGTTGCTGAAATTAGATCGCTACATTGATATGGTTATTCCTCGAGGTGGTGCAGGTTTACATCAATTCTGCAAAGAAAATTCAACCATTCCTGTGATTGTAGGCGGCATCGGGGTTTGTCATCTGTTTGTAGAGAAAACGGCAGATCAAGAAAAATCGTTAGAGGTTATCGCAAATGCGAAAACCCAACGCCCAAGTACGTGCAATACATTAGAAACCTTGTTGGTGGAGAAATCTATCGCTGTGGAATTTTTACCGAAATTAGTCGCTAAAATGCAGCAGCTCGGCGTAACCATTCATAGTAATGATTTGCAAAAAATTGATGGAATTGAACCGCTTGATCAAGCAAAACTCAGTCAAGAGTGGTTATCCCTTGATCTTAACGTGGTCGTGGTAAACGATTTACAACAAGCAGTGGAGCATATTCGCCATTATGGCTCACAACATTCGGAAAGTATTTTAACCTCTGATTACCAAATTGCTCGCCGGTTCGTACAACAAGTTGATGCAGCAGCAGTTTATATTAACGCCAGCACTCGTTTTACCGATGGTGGCGAGTTCGGCTTAGGGGCAGAAGTCGCTGTGAGTACGCAGAAATTACACGCACGAGGTCCAATGGGGCTTGAAGCATTAACCACTTATAAATGGGTGTGCGAAGGCGATTATTTAGTTAGAGGATAATATGTTGAAATGGATTTTAGAATTTCTTAAATTGCTCGCTAAGCGTTATACGGAAAATAACATTGCAATTTCAGCGGGCTATCTTACTTACAGTACAATGCTTGCCATTGTGCCATCAATCATTGTGTTGTTTTCGATTTTTACGTTTTTCCCTGTGTTTTATGAAGCCAGTGAAATGCTAAAAGCCTTTATTTATGACAATTTTGCCCCTAATGCGAGTGAGATGGTATCAGAGTACCTTGAATTATTTGTAGGTAATGCAAAAAAAATGGGGCTCGTCAGTATTATCGGTTTATTTGTGGTTGCTCTGATGCTGATTAAAAGCATTGATGAAGCCCTTAACACCATTTGGCATAATAATAAGAGCAGACCGATGTGGTTTTCTTTCTTGCTCTATTTCTTAATTTTAATATTTGGACCATTACTCGCCGGAGCAAGTATTGCTATTACGACCTACATCACATCTCTGGCAGTTTTTAATGGCTCAGGGGCATTGTCGTTAGGGCAACATTTATTAGAATTAATGCCGTTTTTATTGATTTGGTTGTTGTTTACATTGGTGTATAAATTTATCCCGGTTACTAAGGTGAAATTTAAGCACGCAGCAATTGGAGCATTGTTAGCGGCTTTTTTCTTTACTTTGGGTAAACAAGCCTTTATTTGGTATATCACGGCGTTCCCATCTTACCAAGCGATTTATGGAGCATTGGCGGTGTTACCTATTATGCTATTGTGGATTCAATTAAGCTGGCAAGTTGTATTATTAGGTGGGCAGTTCGCTGCAATATTAAAAGAGATGAAAGAAAACAGGGATATTTATGATCGGATTAATTCAGCGGGTTAAATGGGCAAAGGTTGAGGTTGAAGGGCAAACCGTTGGCGAAATTCAGCACGGTTTATTGGTTCTGCTTGGCGTTGAAAAAGATGACGATGAAGCCAAAGCCGATAAATTATTAGAAAAAGTGCTGAATTACCGAGTGTTTTCTGATGAGCAAGACAAGATGAATTTAAATGTTCAGCAAGCTGGCGGTAGCCTACTCGTGGTTTCGCAGTTCACCCTTGCGGCAGATACGAACAAAGGTTTACGTCCAAGTTTTTCAAAGGGAGCTGCTCCAATTGATGCTGAGCGTTTATATGACTATTTTCATCAACAAGCAGCAACTAAAATCCATACCCAGACAGGGCAGTTTGCTGCAGATATGCAAGTTAGCTTACAAAATGACGGACCTGTTACGTTTTGGTTGCAGGTGTAATTTTTACCCTTAGGCGATTTTTAGGGTATCAATTACCGCTCGTAGTGCAGGTGAAACATTACGATGCGGATAGTACAGATAAAGAGGTGGCAGGGTGATGCAACTTTGGTTAAAAATAGAAATTAATTGACCGCTTGCCAGCTCTGTTTCTATTAAATGTTCAGGCAAATATGCTAAGCCTAAATGCAAAAGAGCTGCATCTTTGGCAGACTGTGAACTGTTGAAAATCCAGCGGCAATTTGGGGTAAGCTTAATTTTTTCGCCATTATCCTCAAACTCCCAAGAAAAAAGTTCTCTATTGCTTAGGCGATATCCAATACATTGATATTGTGCTAACTCTTGAAGATCTTTTGGAAAGCCGTGCATTGTGAAATAGTTTGGGGTCGCAGCTAACGTCATTTTAATAGGCTCTGTGATTTTGACTGCGATCATCTCTTCAGCAACATAACTTCCTAATCGAACTCCTGCATCAAAGCCTTCTTGAATAATATCGATAAAATGATTTGCTCCGATTAATTCAATCTGAATTTCAGGATATTTTTCTTTAAAATGAGCCAATTTAGGCAGCAATAGCTGTTGAACTGTGTGTAAATCAGCATTAATTCTCACTAAACCGCTAGGTGCTTCACGGTAATGAGCCAGTGAATCTAATTCTTGGTCGAGCTTAGTAAAACTTTTTTCAGCGGTACGAAAAAGTTGTTGCCCGGCTTGGGTAAGTGTAACCTGCCTTGTTGTTCTAACAAATAGTTGCAAACCGAGCCGTTTTTCTAATAAACGAATTGTTTTGCTGAGTGCAGGAGATGAAACCCCCAATTTGCTTGCTGCTCTGCTAAAGTTTTTTTCATTGGCGACTAATAGAAACGCATAGAGATCATTATAATTTTCACGTTTTGGCATAGTTTTCCTTAATTAATAACTTAAGGTTAATAGTCTATCAACTTTTTTGTGTATTATCATTTTATTTTTAACCTCTATAATGCTCCACATCAACGACAAGATGTCGTTTGACTTAACAAATAGATAATATATAGAGGATTTTTTTAAATGAAATTAAATACATTAATCAGCACAATTTTACTTGGTACAGCTTTAACTACAACAGCAAATGCAGCAACTATTCAACGATATGTAGATATTGAAGGAAAAACATATAAATTAACTGAAGTAAAAAAAGATAATTATGATTATTATGCTGACCAACTAAAAAGTCGTTTAGCTGATTTACAAACAGAGCAAAATCTTGCAAATTTTAAAACGTTAGTGAATGAAGCAGCTGAATTCGCACAAAATGCAAAAAGAACAGTACAAGAGAGCTTTGTAGATCAATATGATGCTCAAGATAATGCTCGTGAAAGAGATATGGTGTCTGCTCGTTCAACCCAAATCAGTAAATTAATTACTTCGTTAGATACTGCGGCTCATCAAAATGAGTTAAGTGCAGCTAAACAAGCCGTATTATTTAACGTAGCAAGTTATCTTTAATCCTAAATAATTTTTTTCATAGTTCCTTAGTAGTAAGCGGTCATATTTGTAAGTTTTTTTGCAAATATGACCTTTTTTATATTAGCGATTAATCAAAATCACTTAGGCAATTTCTGACATTTCGGACAGAAGTAAGTGTTACGTTGCCCAATCACTTTGGTTTCAATGGGTTTTCCGCAATCATTACAGGCTTCCCCTTTTCGTCCGTATACTTGTAGCACTTGAGCAAAATAGCCGGGTTTGCCGTCAGGTTGGACAAAATCTTTGAGCGTTGTGCCACCTTGAATAATGGCTTTAGTTAGCACTTCTTTGATGGTTTTCACTAAACGCTCGCATTGCTTTTTAGTCAGATTTTGTGCTGCAAGCTCAGGGTGAATACCAGCCATAAATAAACTTTCGCACGCATAGATATTTCCAACGCCCACAACTACTTCATTTGTCATAATAAAGGTTTTACAAGCGGTCGTTTTTTTACGACTTTTTGCAAATAAATAATCGGGTGTGAAATCGTCTGAAAGCGGTTCAGGTCCAAGTTTACGTAGTAGTTCGTGATTTTCAGCCTTTTCTGCCCATAGCCAGCAGCCGAATTTGCGAGGATCGTTATAGCGTAAAACAGTGCCGTTTTGGGTAATAAGATCGACGTGGTCGTGCTTGCCAATTTCTTTTTGTTGGTTTTCTTGCAAAATGCCAAGTGAGCCGGACATTCCTAGATGAACTAAAATATCGCCTTTGTCGGTGCAGATAATAAGATATTTCGCTCGTCTTTCTACTGCTTCGATTTTTGCATTTTGCATTGCGGAAAGCTCATCGCTCACTGCCCAGCGTAGTTTAGGTTGGCGGACCATTATTTGCTTAATTGTTTGCCCTTTTAAATAAGGCTCGATGCCTCGTACGCTGGTTTCAACTTCGGGTAATTCAGGCATTTTTATTCCTTATAGTAAAAAGGTGCGTTTATAAACGCACCCTGGATGTTGTTAATTAGGCTTTTTTACCAAATAGATAACCAATTACTGTACCTGCAATCGCAAACGGAATCCACTCCATTGAAATAGATTTCAACGGCAGAGCGTTTATCACTTCCACACCGGCAACGGATAAAATGGACACAATAGTAACCAGTGCTAATGGCAAGCGTTGAGCCAGTAATGGCAGTCTAATAAAGATGTTAATAAACATTAGGAAGATAACCGTCATCGCAATCGGATATAGCACTAACAACACCGGCACTGATTTTGAGATAACAAAATCTAAGCCTTGATTAGCGATGCCAAAGCTAATAAGCGTAAAAATTAATACATACACTTTATAGGAAATTTTCGGGAATACTTCATTGAAATATTCGCTTGTGGTTACGATTAACCCAATTGAAGTGGTTAAACAGGCAAGCGTTACAATTACGCCCAGTAGCGTACGACCAAACTCACCGAAGGTATCAGTTGCGACACTATTAAGAATAAATGTACCGATGTTTTGACCTTTTGCATTCAGCTCTGCGAGAGTTTCTGCACTAATTGGATAGTGATTACCAATCCACGCAAGAGAAATGTAAATTGCTGCTAATGCAATAGCTGCAATTACCCCAGCCATTGAAGTCTGCTTGATTAAGTCCTTACCACCGATACCTTTCGCCTTAATTGCACTGATCACAATCACAGAGAAAGTAATCGAGGCTAGAGCATCCATTGTTAAATAACCTTCAACAATACCTGTAAAGAGAGGGGTTTCGGGATCCGCTTTGGTTGCCACCGCAGGTAATTCATTTCCGCCTAATAAGATAACCGCTTTAACTACTAATGCTAAAATTGCAACCAATAATACAGGGGTTAAGATTGCTCCAATTCTATCTACTACCGTTGATGGGTTTAAGCTGAACCATACCGCAATTAAGTAATAAGCGAGTGTAAATATCAATAAAGAAAGCGTGCTACTTTCACCAATAAACGGTACAACCGCCATTTGGTAAGCCGTTGCCCCTGTACGAGGAATTGCAAAGAATGGTCCGATAGTTAAATAAATTGCCATTAAAAATAGCAGAGAAAAATAAGGGTGAACATTTTTGCTCAACGCTTCTTTGTAACCACCTTGATAGTAACCGCTCACGGCAATTCCGAGCAGTGGCAAACCCACACCGGTAATCACAAAGCCAATAATAGAAGGCAGAAAATCAACGCCACTATCTAAACCGAGTTTTGGCGGAAAAATTAAGTTACCCGCCCCAAAGAAAATCGCAAAGAGCATAAAGCCCACGATGAAGGTATTTTTAGTCATAATAATTACTACTTAAAAATTAAAAGGAAAGACATTAAAAAAATAAGGGGAGAATTGTGCCATATTTGCCAACTTCTTGCAAAAAAAGACCGCTTGATATTATGGAAAAATGCGTTTTTAGAAAAGAAAAGTCGGCAAATTGCCGACTTTTAACAAAATAGAAAGGAAATATTAACCCATATATAACCCACCATTCACGTGAATGGTTTCTCCGTTGATATAACGTGCATCATCTGAGGCTAAGAATGCTACTGCTTTTGCAATATCTTGTGGAGAGCCAAGTTCGCCAGCCGGAATTTGACTTAAGATTGCATTGCGTTGATCTTCGTTTAGTTCATCGGTCATATCTGTTGCGATAAAGCCCGGTGCAACGACGTTTACCGTAATGCCACGGCTTGCGACTTCTTTCGCAAGTGATTTAGAGAAACCGACTAAGCCTGCTTTTGCCGCACAATAGTTAGTTTGCCCCGGATTACCCATTGAGCCAACTACAGAACCAATGCTGATGATACGACCGCCTTTTTTCATCATTGGGCGTAAAACAGCTTTAGACAAACGATAAACTGATGTAAGGTTAGTTTGAATGATGTCGAACCAATCATCATCTTTCATACGCATTAATAAACCATCACGGGTGATGCCTGCGTTATTCACTAATACATCCACATCACCAAAGGTTTCTTTAATCTGTTTTAACACAGAATCAATAGATTCTGCATCTGCCACGTTTAGCACTAAACCTTTACCATTTTCGCCTAAGTAAGCAGAAATAGACTCCGCACCTTTTTCAGAGGTTGCTGTACCAACGACGGTATAGCCTTTTGCGACTAATTCTTCGGCAATTGCTTTGCCGATACCACGAGTTGCACCTGTAACTAATGCGATTTTGCTCATACATTCTCCTATAAAAGACGATTAAAGCGTTAAAATATAAAAAATAAAAAGAATAATAAAGTAGTTTATCACAGTGGTTGAACCACCGAATAACGCATATTTAACTGCTGAACCTTGCTGTGGATAAATCCAACGTGGGCGAGCAAACGCCCATATTGTTGAGACTATCAATAATCCTAAACTACTTAATAAATAAATTTGAAATAAAACGACCGCACCTTTTGGATCACCTTTGCTTAACAGCACGCCATAAATAGCCCACGCTTGAATGGCGGCGGTAGTAAGTGCGGCTCCGCCAATAAACGCTCGGCGAATTTTCGGATTGATAGCCAAAAAGTAAGCTAAAAATGAGCAGGCAGCGGCAACCGAAAGCATACCAAATTGTTTAAATATGGAACTACTTCCAAGCGGATCGACATTACTAAACATATAGCTGGCAGGCACTATGACTAAGGCAATCAATACACTGAACAGCATAAATAAAGTTTCTTTGCTCATTTTATCGCTGATTGAAATTAGGCTTGAACTGCCTCAAGGCTGGCAACATCGTTTACCGCTTGTGCTGATAACTCTTTCACAATACGGCTTGTTAAACCGGTTAATACTTTGTTTGGACCGATTTCATAAAGCGTTGTGATGCCATCTTGTGCCATTTTTTCAACGGTTTCTGTCCAACGCACAGGGCTATAAAGCTGACGAACAAGTGCGTTGCGGATGGTATCTGCATCGCTTTCAACTGCCACATCCACGTTGTTAATAACAGGTACAAGCGGTTGATTTAGCGTGATATTTTGCAATGCTGCGGCTAATTTTTCCGCAGCCGGTTTCATTAACGCACAGTGTGAAGGCACGCTCACTGCTAATGGTAACGCACGTTTTGCCCCAGAAGCTTTGCATAATTCACCTGCTTTTTCTGCTGCCGCTTTTGTACCGGCAATTACTACTTGCCCCGGTGAGTTAAAGTTTACTGCTGAAACAATTTCACCTGTTTCAGTTGCTGCTTGTTCGCACGCCTTGATAATCGCTTCATTGTCTAAACCGATAATCGCATACATTGCTCCGCTACCTGCCGGCACGGCTTCTTGCATTGCGTTACCACGCAATTCAACTAATTTGATGGCATCTTGGAAGTTTAACACGCCGGCACAAACTAGGGCAGAGTACTCACCTAAACTATGACCTGCCATCACAGAGGGTTTTAATTCAGGGTATTTTTCTTGCCATACACGGAAAATCGCCACCGATGCGGCTAATAAAGCAGGTTGAGTGCGTTGAGTTTGCCCTAATTCTTCCGCTGTGCCATTTTGAACTAAATCCCATAAATCATAGCTAAGCACATCACTTGCTTGTTTGAAGGTTTCTTCTACGATTGGATATTGTGTAGCAAGGTCTGCAAGCATTCCGATAGCTTGTGAGCCTTGACCGGGAAAAACCATAGCGAATTTTGACATTTTTTATTCCTCTTTTAAATTGTAACCTGTAGGGGAAAATTGCAATTTGCCCCTACGATGTAACCTTGCAAATTTTTGGTGAAATCTGACCGCTTGTAGTAGATTAATCTGGCGAATAATACAGTTTACCGATCTCAATTCGCTCACGCCCAGTTTCCAATCGCCATTTGTTGCTATCACGCAGGGAATAAACGCAACCGCAATATTCCTGCTGATAGAAGCGTTCACGCTTACTGATTTCGATCATACGCTGAGAACCACCGCCTTTTCGCCAGTTGTAATCCCAGTAAACCACATCATCAAATTTAGCGGCGGCACGGTGTCCGCAGTCGTTGATTTGGTTCATATCTTTCCAGCGAGAAATACCTAAGCAACTGGTAAAGACCGGGAAGCCGTTGTTGTGGGCGTATTCCGCCGCTTTTTCAAAACGCATATCGAAACACATTGTGCAGCGAATGCCTCGTTCAGGTTCCCATTCCATACCTTTGGCTTTTTTGAACCACTCTTTGCGGTCGTTTTCGTAGTCGTCATCTAAATCGATAAACGGAATACCCCACTTTTCAGCAAAGCGGATATTCTCTTCCTTGCGAATGAGATACTCCTTGAGTGGGTGAATGTTCGGGTTATAGAAATAGATGGTAAATTCAATGCCGGAGGCGTGAATTGCTTCCATCACTTCGCCCGAACACGGAGCACAGCAAGAGTGCAACAGCAACTTATTGTGTCCGTTCGGAAGAGTTAATTTCTCACGCACAAACGGGGCGTTTGGGTCTTTTTTTTGATTTTGAGCTCTGCGTCTAGCACGCACGCTTTCAATATGTTCTTGAGGTTGTTGGTTTTGTTCTGTCATTGTTATGTAGGGGCAAATAACATTTGCCCAAAAGAATTATAGGTTATGGAGCAAATATCATTTGCCCCTACAAGCGGTTAAATTTATCTGATTTTTTGCAAATTAATAGGATCTATCCACCGACAAATATGCCAATGAAATCAATGCCTGTTTATATTCGCTCTCAGGCAATACCGCTAACGCATCGACCGCTTTTTGGGCTTCTTCACGGGCTTTTTGCATTGCGTAGTCGAGAGATTTGTGTTCCGTCATAATGGCTAAAACGTCTGGAATTTGCTCCAATTCACCACCGTTTTCAATTGCATTGCGGATCAGCTCCACTTGAGCGGTTTTGCTTGCTTTTTCCGCTGCGTGCATTGCGTGTAAGAGCGGAAGCGTTGGTTTGCCTTCTACAAAGTCATCACCTACATTTTTGCCTAAACTTTCACTTTGGGCGGAGTAGTCTAAAATATCATCAACAAGTTGGAATGCCGTGCCTAAATAACAACCGTAATCTTTTAAGCCGTTTTCGATTTCTTCGCTTGCTTGTGCGGCAATTGCCACACATTGAGTCGCAGCTTCAAACAAACGTGCGGTTTTGTTGTAAATCACACGCATATAGTTTGCTTCTGTGGTGTTTGGGTCGTTCACATTCATTAATTGCTGAACTTCACCTTCTGCCAACGCATTGGTTGCCGAAGACATTACTTTTAATACACGAAGCGAGTCTAAATCCGTCATCATTTGAAAAGAACGAGTGTAGATATAATCGCCCACTAACACGCTTGCTGCATTGCCAAACACCGCATTTGCAGTATCTCGCCCACGACGTTTGTCGGATTCGTCCACCACATCATCGTGTAAAAGTGTTGCCGTATGTACAAACTCAATAAAAGCCGCCGCTGTAATATGTTTTTTACCTTGATAACCTAACGCACGGGCTGCAAGCACTGAAATTAATGGGCGAATGCGTTTGCCTCCGCCTGCGATAATGTAATGCCCAAGCTGGTTAATCAATAAGACTTCCGAATTAAGTTGAGCCAAAATTTCTGCGTTTACCGCTTGCATATCTTCATTTGCAAGGGCTTGAATTTGTTCGAGAGTTAATTGCGTAGCCATTTGTTTCCATCTGATTAGGTAAAATTTGCTCTACATTCTACCCTAAATCAGCCGTCTTCAAAAAGAATAATTTCAGAAAGCATTTGCATATCGGGCTAAATTTTCTTAGACTTGAGCTAATTTTAGTCGGGGTGCTGTTTTCAGCTGAGATGATACCCGTGAACCTGATTCAGTTAATACTGCCGTAGGAAACTAATGATGCCAAACTCAATCCCTATCTCTATTCTTTCGTCTTTTTCACGCGTTTCTTGCCTTACTCTAAATCGTTGATTTGGAGGCATTATGCACATTGAAATCCGCAATCTTTGCTTAACATTTGGCGAGCAAGTGCTATTTCAACATTTCAATTTTCAACTTAAAAAAGGAAGTTGGACCAGTCTATTAGGAGCAAGTGGTGTCGGAAAGTCAACACTTTTACGTATTATTGCAGGATTAGAAAGCGAAGCGATACAATCGGGTGAAATTTCTTTTGATCCCAACACTTGCATTGCGTGGTTAGCTCAAACCGACTCGCTTTATCCGTGGTTATCAATAATTGACAACGTTCAGTTACAGGCTTATTTAAGTGGTCAAAAATCAGCAGAAAGTCAAGAAAAAGCGATAAGCCTACTTGAGCAAGTCGGGCTAGGTGAGCATTTGCATAAGCGTTGTTATCAACTTTCGGGCGGTCAGCGGCAACGAGTGGCGTTAGCTCGCACGTTAATGCAAGAGGCAAATCTCATTTTAATGGATGAGCCATTCTCCGCCCTTGATGCAGTAACTCGCCATCAATTACAAGCCCTTGCCGTTGAGCTGTTGCGAGATAAAACGGTGTTGTTGATTACGCACGATCCGCAAGAAGCAATTCGTGTAAGCGATGAAATTCGCATTTTACGTCATCAACCTGCTGAAATTGCTCTAACTATTGCCCTAGAAGGCGACAGACCACGAGAACTTAACAATCACCGGCAATGGGTATTACAGCAACAATTATTTAATGAATTAACCGGCGGAGGAGAGTAATGCGTTCCTTTTTGCAAAAAATGCCACTTTTTCGACCGCTTGTGATTGCATTTAGCTTGTTTTTATTGTGGCAAGGGGCGGTTAGTTTTGGTGGAATGCCTGCTTATATGTTGCCTTCACCGCTTACGGTTTGGCAAAAGTTAATTGAAAATGCTCCGCTTCTTGCCACTCACGCTCAAATCACGTTATTGGAAATTGCATTAGGGTTGTTGCTAGGCTTTTTATTTGGGCTAGGCTCTGCATTATTACTAATTCGCTATCGCAGGTTGTCTAAATTCTTGCTGCCTTTACTTGTTATTTCTCAAGCTATTCCTGTGTTTGCTATAGCCCCACTTCTCGTACTGTGGTTTGGCTATGGGCTTGCTTCCAAAATTGTGATGACGGTGCTGATTATTTACTTCCCTGTAACTGCTGCCTGTTTTGATGGGTTACGCAATACACCAAAAACTTGGTTGGATTTGGCAAAAACCTTAGAGATTTCACCTATTGCAATGTTATTTAAAGTTCAGCTCCCTGCTGCGTTGCCATCACTGGCTTCAGGTTTACGCATTGCAGTGTCCGTTGCCCCTATTGGAGCTATTGTGGGGGAATGGGTAGGTTCATCACAAGGTTTAGGCTACTTAATGCTCCACGCTAACGCTCGTATGCAGACAGACTTGATGTTTGCCGCTCTTTTTATTTTGATTGTGATTGCATTATTACTCTACTTTGTTACCGATAAATTACTTAAACGCCTTGTACCTTGGGCTACACATTTACATTAATAAGAAGGAGAATTTATGTCTATTATTCAACAACTTACCGAAAAAGCAGGGCAATATTGGCTTGATTATATCGATCACGATTTTGTGAAACAACTTGCTAATGGCACGTTACCCAAACAGTGTTTTCAACACTATTTAAAGCAAGATTATCGTTTTTTGTTTCAATATAGCCGAGCAATTTCACTCGGTATTTTCAAGGCTGAACGGTTTGAAGATATTCATTTCGCCCAAAAAATGAATGAAGGATTACTGAGCGAAATTCAATTACACATTGATTATTGCAAGCAATGGGGCATTAAAGAGGAAGAACTTTTTGCAACGGAAGAATCGCCCGCTTGTGTTGCCTACACTCGTTATGTTTTAGATTGCGGAATGAAAGGCGGATTAGCAGAGCTTTATACCGCTCTTGCTCCTTGTACGATTGGCTATGCTGAAATTGCTCGCCGCATTGCTCCTTATTCTGGGGCGAATAATCCTTATCAAAGTTGGATTGATACTTACGCATCAAGTGGGTTTCAGCAAGACAGCCAAGCCTTTGCTGATTATTTGGCTAAACTCTATGAACCTTTAAATGAAACACAAAAAGCTGAATTACAACAAATTTTCAATACTGCCAGTCGTATGGAAGCTGCATTTTGGCAAATGGGGCTGGATTTAAGCTAACTAAAAAGGAGACATTTATGAAACTTCATCATACTTTATTTGCTGTTGCTGCACTGCTTTCAGCAAATAGCCTAATGGCAAAAGAAAAAATCAGCGTAATGTTAGATTGGTTTGTAAACCCGGACCACGCTGCTATTATCGTGGCACAACAAAAAGGTTATTTTGCCGAACAAGGTTTGGAGGTTGAAATTATTGAACCGGCTGATCCTTCTGTGCCACCCAAATTAGTCGCCGCAGGTAAGGCAGATTTAGCGGTGGATTATCAGCCGCAACTTCAACAACAAGTGGCACAAGGTTTGCCTCTAAGCCGTATAGGCACATTGGTTGCCACTCCTCTGAATAGTCTTGTTGTGCTGGATAACGGCAAGATCAATACCATTGCCGATCTGAAAGGTAAGAAGATTGGCTATTCCGTTAGCGGATTTGAAGATGCGTTACTTAAAGCAATGCTCTCTTCTGTTGATTTGAAAGAAAATGATGTTGAGCTGATTGATGTGAACTGGTCGCTATCGCCCTCATTACTTTCAGGGCAAGTTGATGCGGTAATTGGGGCTTTTCGTAATTTCGAGCTAAATCAACTTGCATTAGAACATCAAAAAGGGAAAGCCTTCTTCCCTGAAGAACACGGTGTGCCGGCTTATGATGAATTGATTTTAGTTGCTCATAAAGACAAAGCACAAGATGCAAAAATTTCTGCTTTTTTGACCGCTTTAGAGAAAGCTACCATCTACACGCTCAATCATCCACAAACTGCGTGGGAAGAGTTTGTCAGTTATAAACCACAAGAACTAAATAATGAATTAAATCTCCGAGCGTGGGCTGATACTTTACCACGTCTTGCACATCGCCCTAGAGCATTAGATGCTCATCGTTACACTAGAATGGCAGAATTTTTAAAATCGCAAGGCTTAGTCAAAGAAATGCCAAAACTGGAAGAATATGCGGTTGAACTAAAATAACGGTCTTTGGGGTTGTGAAATCGGAAAAAAGATCAAAATAGCCAGTCTAAAAAGTAGGAACATAAATTTTTAAAGATTTTATTAAAATCCTGCTTGCTCTTTTTAATGTTTTTCCGTAGAATTGCAACCCTATTTTTATGAATTAATTTAGTGCCTAAACGCAAAAGCAGATGGCACATAGCGGAGTAAATATGTACGCAGTTTTCCAAAGTGGCGGCAAACAACACCGTGTAAGCGAAGGTCAAGTAGTTCGTTTAGAAAAACTTGAAATCGCAACTGGTGAGAAAGTTGAATTCGATTCAGTTTTAATGGTCGTTAATGGCGAAGATGTTAAAATCGGTGCACCGGTAGTTGCTGGTGCAAAAGTAGTGGCTGAAGTTGTAGCACAAGGTCGTGGCGAGAAAGTTAAAATCGTTAAGTTCCGTCGTCGTAAACACAGCCGTAAACAACAAGGTCATCGTCAGTGGTTCACAGAAGTGAAAATCACTGGGATTCAAGCATAATTTCAGAGGAGATCTAGAAGATGGCAACTAAAAAAGCTGGTGGTTCAACTCGCAACGGTCGTGATTCTGAAGCTAAACGCCTTGGTGTTAAACGTTTCGGTGGTGAATCTGTATTAGCAGGTAGCATCATTGTTCGTCAACGTGGTACTAAATTCCACGCGGGTTCAAATGTAGGTATGGGTAAAGACCACACTTTATTTGCAACTGCAGACGGTAAAGTTAAATTTGAAGTGAAAGGCGAGAAAAGCCGTAAATATGTAAGCATCATTGCTGACTAATCATTTCAAAATCAATAAGAGACCTCGCCAATGGCGGGGTTTTTTTATATCACCATATTTCCAGAATATAGAAAACATAGAATAGAAAAAGGAATTTCAACAATGAAACAACGACCTTTACTTGGTTTTTCTCTGGCATTAATTGCAGCGATGACGTGGGGAACCCTACCAATTGCTGCACAGCAAGTTCTGAAAGTTATGGATGCACAAACGTTAGTGTGGGTGAGATTTGTCGTTGCTTCAGCCGGATTATTACTGATTTTGGGATTTGCAAAACGTTTACCAAAATTGACCGCTTGTAGCAAAAAAGAATTCAGCTTAATATTGTTAGGCGTATGCGGTTTAGCGGCTAATTTCTTCCTATTTGCAGAAGCCTTGCACTACGTTTCGCCTGTTACTAACCAAGTCTTGTGGCAGTTAGCCCCATTTTCAATGATTCTATTAGGTGTCTTGCTATTTAAGGAAAAGTTCGGTTTTTTCCAAAAGCTTGGCTTTATGTTATTGATTGCCGGTCTTATTGCTTTTTTTAACGATAAATTTGCTGAAATTTTGCAATTTAATACCTATGCTCTCGGAGTATTGCTGAGTGCCGGAGCCAGCTTGATTTGGGTATTATATGGTGTGGCTCAAAAGTTATTATTAGCGAAATTCAACTCCCAGCAGGTGCTATTTATTATTTAC
This sequence comes from Mannheimia indoligenes, assembly GCF_036880405.1. Taxonomy (NCBI): domain Bacteria; kingdom Pseudomonadati; phylum Pseudomonadota; class Gammaproteobacteria; order Pasteurellales; family Pasteurellaceae; genus Mannheimia; species Mannheimia indoligenes. The sequence continues at coordinate 20,887 of NZ_JBAJJM010000004.1, forward strand.
ATTGGTTGTTCATTACTGATGTTGCCTTTTGCTACACCGGCACAATTAGGCGAGCTTGAAGGTGGATTTTTATGGGGATGTTTTATCTATTGTTGCTTGAATACCTTGATTGGCTATGGTTCTTACGGTGAGGCGTTAAATCATTGGGATACCTCAAAAGTGAGTATTGTAACTACAATGCTCCCAATTTTTACGATGATATTTTCCAACATTAGCCATTATTTTTATCCTCATATTTTTGCCGAACTAGATATGAATTGGATAAGCTATCTTGGAGCATTCGTGGTAGTGGGAGGAGCAATTTTAGCAATTGCTGGTGATAAGTTATTTAAACGAGGGTGAGTATACAAGCGGTTGTAAATTGATAAAAATTTACAACCGCTTTTTGTTTAAATGACGTGTAGTGTTTCTAATGCGTATAAAATACCGTCTTCTTCAATCGGTTTTGTAATGAAATCTGCCACAGCCTTCAGCTCAGGTTCGCCATTGCCCATAGCCACACCGAAGCCGACAGTCGGTAACATTTCCATATCATTAAAGCCATCTCCAAATGCCATTGAGCTTTCAATATCAATCCCCAATTTTGCCAGCACATCTTGAATACCACGAGCTTTGGAGTTCTCTTTTCTTAGAATATCCACCGCATTGGGGTGCCAGCGAGCCTCTTTTAAATCATTTGCAAAAATTCCGCTATTTTCGACCGCTTGTTGTTGCTCTTTGGTATAAAACAGCAGCATTTGCACAATATGCTCTTTTTCGTGGTAGTGCGGATCAATCAAATAATTCGGCGTAATCGGTAAAACCGCTTCGTGAACGATAGGATTAGTTTCAGAAACCGCAATCGTCATCGGTGTTACGAAGGCATAAATAATGCCTAATTCATTAGCTTTGCGAATAATTCGCTCGATTTGCTCACGGCTGAGGGAATAATCGCTAATAAGCTGATCTTTATAGAAATTATATTGCCCATTAATCGTAACGAATAATTCAAAGCCTGTTTCGGGATTTAAATAGGGTTTCAAGGCTTCAGGGAAACAACCGTGATTTCTGCCTGTGGCGATAGCAGGAATAATCCCTTTTGCTTTTAGGCGAGGTAAAACTTGCTCGGTAACAGAAGTAGGAATGTAGGCTTTATGCTTTACATACAAGGTTTCATCAATATCGAAAAAAACAATTTTAATTGGTTTTTGAGGTGTGTTCATCTGCTTTTCCTTTATATTGCCAATAGTAAGATTTTACTCTTTTTTCGAGAAAGATCACAAAAATAGTCCGAAAAAAGCGACTTAAGTTTGATAATCTGCAAAGAAAAGGAGGAAAGATGAATGTATTCGGCTTTCGTTGTTTTCACTGTGATAAATCATTGGCAGTTGGTATTCACGGATTTTGCAGCATTTGCCAAAAGCAAATGAAAAAGCAACCTTACTGCACTCATTGTGGAATGAGTTCTTTAGCATACCGTGATTATTGCGGCTATTGTTTAAAAAATGAACCCAAGTGGCAAAAATTAGTGCGAGTGGGGGAGTATAAACCGCCGCTTTCTCATTGGATACATCGCTTTAAATTTCAGCAACAATATTGGCTTGATCAAGCCCTTGCTCGACAATTGCTTTTAGCTATAAAACAAGCTCAACGGGAGCAAGGTTTGAGATTGCCGGAAGTGATTATGCCCGTGCCGTTATTTTGGCAGCGATATTGGCAGAGAGGTTTCAATCAAAGCGAATTGTTAAGCCATTGGTTAGCTAAATGGCTAAATATTCCGTTGGATAATCAAAGTTTAATAAGGCAGCGGAAAACTATTTCTCAACGAGATCTTAGTGCAGCACAACGCCGTAAAAATTTAAAAAGAGCTTTTAGCTATCAACCTATCAGAGAGTATAAGCGAGTAGCGATTGTTGATGATGTACTTACAACAGGTTCAACGCTGAATGCAATTTGTACCGAGTTATTGAAATGGAATGTTGAAGAAATTCAAGTTTGGGTGTTAGCAAGGGCTTAATATTATTTCTTTATTTGAAATAATATATTTTAAAATTGATGGATTATCAAATAAATGTTTTCCTTTAAAATACGCCCTCAATTGTTTAGTTACTTTTATTTTTTAAGGAAAGCTTATGAACTCAACTTTAAACAACTTACAACCGCTTGCTCTTTTAATTACCCGTATCGTAGCAGGTTATATGTTCTTACTTCACGGCACAGCAAAATTCTTTGAATTCCCAATGTCGATGACCAACGGTAACGGCAGTGTACCACTCTTCTCAATTTACGGTGCGGCAGGCATTTTAGAAATTGTAGGCGGTATCTTCTTTATTTTAGGTTTATTTACACGCCAAACTGCATTTTTGCTTTCAGGTATGATGGCGTATGCGTTTTTCATCGTACACGGTGCACAAGGTAATGTATTATTACCATTATTAAATGGTGGCGAGTTAGCCGGTCTTTATTCAGTATTATTCTTAACCTTTATTTTCATCGGTGCAGGAAAATATTCACTCGATGCGAAATTATTTGGTAAAGCGTAATTCCCATTAGCTAATAATACAAGCGGGCAGATTTGGTAAAAAATTTACAAAATCTGCCCGCTTGTTTTTTGTTTTATGAGTATGTAATTAGATTAACACATTCGCTACTGTAATACCCACAATACAAGCAGTAATCACACCTACTAAACCTGGAGCCATAAAGCTGTGGTTGAAGTAGTATTTACCGATTTTAGTTGTGCCTGTTACGTCAAAGTTCACGGTTGCGATATCTGACGGATAGTTTGGGATAAAGAAGTAAGCATAGGTTGCCGGCATTAAACCCACTAATAACGGAGCCGGTAAGCCCATTGCAATCCCCACCGGTAATAACATTTTTGCAGTTACCGCTTGGCTGTTTACCACCACAGACACCGCAAACATTGCGAAAGCAAATGTCCAAGGTTGGGCTTGAACCATTTCCATTACGCCTGCTTTAAATGCCGGCATTGCGTGCGTAAAGTAGGTATCGCTCATCCACGCAATACCGAAAATTGCAATTGCGGCAACCATACCTGATTTAAATACCACACCATTTGGTACTTTTTTCGGATCGGTTTTAGTTAAGATTAAGATTAAACCACCAAAGGTAAGCATTACAATTTGGATAATTTGATCCATACCGGCTACTTTGCCTGTTGCAGCTACTGTTGGTTTAATGCTTGGAATCATTGCAATAACTACAATAGTCGCAATTGCAGCTAAGAATAGATAAACTGAGTTTTTCGCACTTGCCGGTAATTGTTCATCTAACGAAGTTGCACTGGTTTGTTCAATTTGTTTGCGTAATTCCGGGTCTTGCATACGACGTTGGAATTCAGGATCGTCCTCAAGCTCTTTACCGCGACGTAAGCTATATAAAGACATCGCAATGACACCGCAGAAAGTTGCGGTAATAGTTACTCCTACCACATTTAAAAGCGTAACACCTTCAAAGCCCGGTAATTTAGTAATTTCAGTTAAATAATAAGCAACCGCTGCAGATAACGGGCTACCGGTAATCCCTAATTGAGAGGCAACAGATGCTGCTGCCATTGGGCGTTCCGGTCTGATTTTATTTTTTAAGGCAATATCGCCGATAATCGGCATAATTGAGTAAACAGAATGCCCTGTACCTAACATCAACGTCATCACATAGGTAACAAGCGGACCTAAGAACGTAATACGTTTAGGGTTGTTACGTAAAATGCGTTCTGCAATCTGCAACATAAATTTTAAACCGCCAGCTGCTTCAAGGATAGAAGCACAGGTTACAACGGCTAAAATCACTAACATAACGCTGATTGGCGGAGCGGAAAGTGGCATTCCTAAGAAGAAAACTTCCACGAATAAACCAATACCTGACACAACCCCTAAACCGATACCACCATAACGGCTACCAGCGTATAAAAATGCTAATAAGAGCAAAAATTCTGCATAAAGCATAAGAACCTCAATTTAAAAATAATCACTGGAAATAAGTATACTCGAATTATTTTTTTAAACTTTGAAATAAATCAAAAATTACTAACTCTAAAGAGGTGGGTTGATGAAAATTTAATTTCTTTTTTAGAAAAATAGATTACTAAGCAATTAATAGATAACTCACTTGAAGGCAAACGGTTGCTCTGATAGAATTTGCGGAACAAAAATTTAACCAAAATGAATAATTATTCATTTTAAAAGGTGTTATGAAAAGCTACTTTTACTCATTAATTAATGTTTTCGCACAAAGCCATTTTGGTGGCAATCCAGTTGCGGTATTTTATGAAGCAGATGGATTAGATGACAGCCAAATGCAGCTTATCGCCCGTCAGTTTAATCTTTCCGAAGTCGTTTTTATTCAATCTCCTACCTATTTACAAGCGGTCAAAAAACTCAAAATTTTTACGCCTGATTATGAAATGCCTTTCGCAGGACACCCAACCGTTGGTGCAGCTTTCGTTTTACATTCGCAACTCAATCTGCCTGATGAATACCTTCTTGAAACCAATGCAGGTTTAGTAGAAATTCAACATCAAAATAATGAAGTTATCTTTGCATTAAAAAATGGAGCAAAGTTGGAAAGTACCCCTCTAAGCCGTGCCGAATGTGCCGATATTTTAGGACTTGAGATTAGCGATATCGCTTGTGAACCTTGCTATGTAAACACCGGCGTAGAGCAGTTGTTGATTGAGTTATCGTCCCCACAAGCGGTCGAAAATTGCAAAATAAATGCAAATTTATTTATAGGTAATAGAGCAATTAAAGATAGTCTCTATATTTGGCATAGAATGGGATATAAAGTAAAAGCCCGATTGTTTTTTACTGCACAAGGTGCGGTAGTGGAAGATCCGGGAACAGGCTCAGCTGCGGCAAATTTGGGCGGGTGGCATATTGCAAAAGGGCTAACACCATTGAATGTTACTATTTCTCAAGGTGATGAAATAGATAGACCGAACCGTTTGTCTTTAAGTGTTGATGAGAAGCACACTATCTTCGTTGGCGGTAAAGCAATTTTAGTGGGTAAAGGAGAATTTTATTTACCGTAAAATTTTGGTTGCTGTCAGCTGAATTATTATGCAATAATTTTGCATATTTTTATTTTAATGTTTACAGGGAGAAACAAAATGGCGTTTAACTTAAAAAACAGACATTTATTAAGTTTAGTAAATCACACCGAGCGTGAAATTCGCTTTTTATTAGATTTGGCTCGTGATTTAAAACGTGCGAAATATGCAGGCACAGAACAGCAAAAGTTAAAAGGCAAAAATATTGCGTTAATTTTTGAAAAAACCTCCACCCGTACCCGCTGTGCTTTCGAAGTGGCGGCTTACGATCAGGGGGCTCACGTTACTTATATTGACCCAACCTCTTCACAAATCGGGCATAAAGAATCAATGAAAGATACAGCCCGTGTGTTGGGTAGAATGTATGATGCAATTCAATATCGTGGCTTTAAACAATCGGTGGTGCAAGAGCTTGCCGACTATGCAGGCGTGCCGGTGTTTAATGGTTTAACCGATGAATTCCACCCAACCCAAATGCTTGCCGATGTTTTAACGATGATTGAAAATTGCGAAAAACCGTTAAGCCAAATCAGCTATGTTTATATTGGCGATGCCCGCAATAATATGGGCAATTCTCTATTATTAATCGGGGCGAAATTAGGAATGGACGTTCGTATTTGTGCTCCGAAAGCCTTATTGCCTGAAGAAGCTTTAGTTGAAATGTGCCAAAAATTTGCAGCGGAATCAGGGGCAAGAATTACCGTAACTGAAGACATTGAGAAAGCAGTTAAAGGTGTAGATTTCGTACATACCGATGTTTGGGTTTCAATGGGTGAGCCGTTAGACAGTTGGGGCGAACGTATTGATTTATTAATGCCTTACCGAGTAACGCCTGAATTAATGAAATTGACCGGCAATCCTAAAGTAAAATTTATGCACTGCTTGCCGGCATTCCATAACTGTGAAACCAAAGTTGGTAAAGAGATCGCTGAAAAATATCCTGCATTAGCAAACGGTATTGAAGTAACCGAAGAGGTGTTTGAATCACCCGCGAATGTAGCGTTTGAGCAGGCAGAAAACCGAATGCACACGATTAAAGCGGTGATGGTGGCAAGTTTGGCTTAGTTGAAATTAAAAGCGGATTATTAAAAAATAATCCGCTTTTTCGTTATTTAAACATCAAATATTTCATACTGAAATTATCTACCATATAGCCAATATTATCTTCAAACTGAAGTCGAATATCACTCAATGATAACACCACACTACCTAAATCAATGTTGAGTAGGTCGGATTTTATGTTTTCCAATACTTCATATTGATGCGTTTGCGTAATGTCTAACTTGTGTTTAGCAAAAATTTTTCGTACTTCATCGTCTATATTAAATTGAATTTCCGGCTCAATGCCTTTAAAGGCAATGATAAACTCCGTCGGGGCTTTTATTTCATCACAGGCTTGGGCGGTTTTGGTATAATTATCCGCATTAAATTCATTAGTGGTAAAATCATAACCTTGATAGATTAACGTTTGGCACTGATTTCTATCTTCTTCGGTTCTTCGAGTATAGATATGGGTTGGGCGATAAAACCTTCTCTCAAGAACAATAAACTCTTTTACATTTTCCATATCGGTTTTGGTTAAGCGAATAGGGCTGAGATCAGAGGTTTCAAAGATGCGTGGATTCTCATTATAATCTCTCTCGCTAATCAGTTCATAAGATGACTCAATACCATATTTTTCTTTAAATTTTTCAGAGTGAAATTCTCTTGCAACATAACTTACCATTGAATTAAAACGTTCAATTTCAGCACGGTTATCGTCTAGTGATTGTTTATGTTTAAATACGGCTTCTTTATCGATTTTATTATTCTTATCTAGCAAGTTATGTTCTTTCAAATAGCGATCTAAACGCTGGGTTTGGTCTTTAATCGCCATTTGTTGTGGGTCTAAAACAAATACTGAAATCAAAATGACTGCAATCGAAACCGCAGAGAATAAGCGGTATTGAGCGAAACGTTGTACTAGTAATAATCCATAACAGATGGATAAAGTAATAGCTCCAATCGCTAAATAAATACGGGCTTCAGTTAAGCCATAATTGCTTAGGCGAATGTAAATGGCATACCACACTAAAGCGAGTGGCAATAAGGCTAAATAAACATAGTAACGATAGAACCACTGCCATTTTGCATTTTGTAACAATAATTGCACCGCTTGTATTGCCAAACCAATAGTTAAATAGGGGAATGCAACGTTTGCCACCACGCCATTTGGCATTTCGCCTCTGATAATAATATAAACCACATAAGCATAAATAATGGTGGTATAGATAATTAACGCCGGTGATAAAATCCAGTTTAGTAACATTTCACCGACTCGATTTAAATAGGTGGAGTCATCCGCAGATCTTTGGTGTTCAAGTGTTAGAAATAGAACAGGGAAAGCCCAAACAATAGAAAATATCCAGAACCGCTCGAATAGAGAGTAGTCATAACTATTGAGGTTAAATAGCTTGGTAATGGCAAATGTAATCGCACTTAATGCTGCAAAAATAATCGTTGCTAATACAAAAGCAAAGCCAATATTTACTAATTTATTGACCGTTTCACGGACAAAATATGTATTATTTTTATGCCAATGTTGGCTGATTAAACATAAGAAAGTACAAAGCATTACAGCCCAATAACGGGAATCTTTAATAAGTTCAAGTTTGATTTCAGTAAAAAACAAGGCAATTGCAATCGGCAACAGAAGTAAAAGCCAATAAGCTTTGGTGCTGCGTGCTAAATAAAGCATCATAAAGCAAATTGGAGCAAGGGCAATTAAGTTTTGAAAAGTTTTTAATGAATTATATTCGCCCCCATAAGGCAGCAATATTGATGTTACATAGGTTACGAATAAAATTTCAATCGGGTGCTGAATAATGGCATTTTTTACCATAGTGCCGAAGTGTTTTAATTTATCAAACATAAATATTTCCTAACCAATTGTGAGAGAATAAGAAAGCCTATAGTTTATAAAACTATAGGCTTTCGTTTATAACCAACCTTTACGTTTAAAGTAAAGATACGGTGCTGAGGCGGCGATAATCATCAAACCAATCGCCATTGGGTAACCATATTTAAAGCCCAATTCAGGCATAAATTCAAAGTTCATTCCATAAGTGGAGGCTACTAAGGTTGCCGGCAGGAACATCACCGACACCACCGAGAAGAATTTCATAATGCGGTTCTGCTCAATATTGATATAACCCATTGCCGCTTGCATTAAGAAGTTTACTTTTTGGAATAATGACTCATTATGCGGTTGTAGGGATTCAATATCTCGCATAATATCTCGAGCTTGCTCAAGCTGGTTATTCGGTAAGCGTGTTTTACGCAATAGGAAACTTAAGGCTCGCTGGGTATCCATCAAACATAATCGCACTTTTGAGCTGGCATCTTCAAATTCAGTTAAGCGAGAAAGTGCATCGTTAAAGTTATCTTTTTCTTGTTTACCGTCTAAAATCACACGGCTTAATTTTTCCAAATTCGCATAGACCTCCTCAATTACGTCTGCCAGCTGTTCGATTTTGGTTTCAAATAAGTCGAGCAACAATTCATAAGCGTTACTGTCAATTAATTTTTCACGGCGTGAACGCATACGATACAGGCGAAATGCCGGTAAATCTCGATCACGAAACGTGAATAAACGCCCATCACGAATAGTAAAGGCAACGGTAGCAATATCCGCATAGCCACCATCATCTAAACAATAAAAGAATGAGTGCAAGTGTAAGCCGTCTTCATCTTCAAAAAAGCGGGCAGAAGCTTCTAAGTCTTCTAATTCGTGTTCTTCAGCAAGGGTTTGGTCTAAACGGTTTTCTAACACGCTTCTTTCAGCTTCAGAAGGGTCGATGAGGTCGATCCATATTGCATCATTGAGTAGGGTTGGGTTAGTTTCATCAACGCTGACTAAGCGTGCGTTATCCAGTCCAAAAGCACGGATCATATTAAGCTCCGAATGGTTAGGAGGCTAGGACAAAAAGGAACAAAGATACTAGGCGAGTATTACCGATCTTGTCGGTAATTTGAGGTTAGACAAGATAGGTTAAAGAGTTAAGTATCGACTATGGCTGTCCAAAATGTGTAATCCTCAAGAAAAAATAATGTACGAATGTTACAGAATTTAGGTTTTTTAGTCAAGTAAGCGGAGGTTTGCTTGGAAAATTGACAATGCTACAAGCGGTGATTTTTTTGATGAAATTTGCAAATTATTAAGGAAAAATGACCGCTTTTTTGCTATGGTTACACCTAAATTTTAATGAAAGAGAATGAGCTATGAATAACGTTCAGCAACCAGAACAAATTGAAAAATTAGACCAAGCTACAGAAACCACTCACTTCGGTTTTAAAACTGTTGCTAAAGAAGAAAAACAGCAGCTCGTGGCGAATGTGTTTCACTCGGTGGCAGGTAAATATGACTTAATGAATGATTTGCTCTCATTTGGTATCCATCGTGTGTGGAAGCGTTTTACCATTGATTGCAGTGGCGTTCGCAAAGGGCAAAAAGTGCTGGATTTAGCTGGCGGTACGGGGGATTTTACCGCAAAATTTTCCCGAATTGTGGGTGAAACAGGCGAAGTGATTTTAGCGGATATCAATAGCTCAATGCTTGAAGTCGGGCGGGAAAAACTACGTAATTTAGGTGTGGTCGGCAATGTGAGTTATGTACAGGCAAATGCGGAGTGTTTGCCGTTTGCCGATAACACCTTTGATTGCATTGTGATTAGTTTCGGTTTGCGAAATGTTACCGACAAAGACAAAGCCCTACGTTCAATGTTCCGCGTGCTAAAACCAGGCGGTCGCTTACTTGTATTGGAATTCTCAAAGCCGATTATTGATCCGATCAGCCAACTTTATAATTTCTATTCTTTCAATATTTTGCCGAAAGTGGGTGAAGTGGTGGTAAATGATGCGGAAAGTTACCGCTATTTGGCAGAGTCTATCCGTATGCACCCAAAACAAGATGAGCTGAAAGCAATGATGGAAAACGCCGGCTTTGATAGCGTAAATTACTATAATTTAAGTGCGGGCATTGTGGCGTTACACAGAGGTTATAAATTTTAGCGATGTTAAATGAACTTAAACAACAATTGATGTTTCCTCAATTTGCTTTTGGGTTGATTGAAACGGCATTTAATGCGTTACTTAAACGCTCACCACATATTGAACCTAACCTACGTAAATTAACAGGAAAAGTGCTTAAAATTGAACTAATTTCGCCCAAAATGGATTTTTTTATCCTGTTTGGTGAAAATCGAACAGATTGGCTAGGTAGCTATGAAGGCGAGCCAGATTGTTCTGTACAATTGGCGTTTGAAACACTCCCTAAACTGGCAGATAAACAAAAACTCACCGACTTAATCAATAATAAATCGCTCGTGCTAAATGGCGATATTCAGGTGTTGCAACATTTCACCACGTTACTTGAGCAGTTAGAAAAAGACCCTGCGGAGTTGCTTTCCCCTTTTATTGGTGATGTATTAGCACAAACTTCAACCGATTTTGCGAAAAAGATGGCAGGTAAAATTAAATCTCAGTTCGAGCTAAATAACCAACATTTGGTTGATAATTTAATGCAAGAACGCCCTGTGCTCGTTCATCGCCTGCAAGCAGTGAATTTTTACGACCAAGTTGAAGAACTTGCCCAACAAGCGGTTAAATTAGAGCAAAAATTCGCAAAATTACTAGATAGCTCTAATTCTTAATAGTGAACGCAGTGCGTTCACTATTTTTAATGGGACAAATGAGCTAGAATTGTAGTGAATTAACGACTTTTTCAAAAATCGGCTCAAATTTGCCTTTTTCAGGAGTGTGGTAGGAAAGAGTCAAAAGGACTTTTCTTTGATTCCGTTCATCATAAAAATTATAGATAAAAACAGACCAATTACCTGTTCGGTTGTAACTGATTAAGATCCCAGTTCTAGGCTCTCTGTTTAAAATTCTAACATAGACATTTGATACTGATAATGCAGATGGCATTGTGTTAATTAATACATTCTTGGTTTCGTTTTCAAGCTCTCTACGTTCTTGGGAAGAGAGAGTTTCTAATTTATGATTAATACCAGTATAGGTGTTTTTATCTTTTTTATAAGATAGACGTAAATTTGCTCCTAAGCCGTTATCACCACATCTCATTGATAACAAAACTGTGCTTGTAAAACTAGTATAAGGAATTTTTGGAAATGATGCTTTGGCTTCTTTTCTTACTGATTGTATTTCTTCCTCGCCCAAAATTCGGCAACCAGTTGGGGTTTTTAATGAAATACCTTTTTCTGAAAAAGTGGTAAATTCCGTTGCCCGAGAATACGTTGGAATTAGCAAGATGCACATAAGCATTACATTTTTAAACATAACTACCTCACTATATTTATGGTTAGTTCTAGTAAACTATAATTGAGATTATTTCTTTTTCCGATTATTAAAATAAAACACAATTGAAACAGCTAAAAATGTAATAAATAATATCTTCACTAAGTCCATCACTAATTTAAATGATTCCATCTTTAAGCCTCCTTAATTTCTTCAATTTTAACTAATTCAAATTCAGTTTGGTCACCAAAACGATAATGAAGTAAGTCAGTAATATATTCTTTGGCTTGTAAAATAGCTTTTTCTGTATTTTCAGCCTTCACAAAATGAAAAGAACGATCTGCATGTTGTTCGGTATAGGTATATTCAATTAAATAGACCATAAATTACACTTCCTAGATATAAATAGTTTAAGATAAGATTTACTAGAACTAGTGCTTTCTCTGTCAAGAGAAAGCACACGAAGTGTACACTTCGTGTGTCTTGTCACTGTAAAAATAAATACAAGCCTACGTCTTTAGCTGCTTTTTTGCTAAAATCTTACCAACTTCTATTAGATTAATATTTCAATGAACATCAAAAATCTTAACCGCTTTTACCATATTATCCGCACTTTTCTTCGTTATGGCATTGAGGAAGCTATTCCGAATTTACCGATTACCCGCAAAGTAAAGCTAGGGCGTAAGGCTTTGTTTTGGGTGAAGAATCAACATCCAGACAAACCTTACGGTGTACGTTTACGTTTGGCGTTGCAAGAGCTTGGACCGGTTTGGATCAAACTCGGACAAATGTTAGCCACCAGACGCGATCTGTTTTCCCCCGAGCTTGCCGATCAACTTGCGTTATTACAAGATAATGTTGAGCCTTTTGATGGCAAAATTGCTCGTCAAATTATGGAGCAAGCATTAGGTGGTTCTCTCGAAACGTGGTTTGAAAATTTTGATGAAACGGCGTTGGCATCTGCCTCGATTGCTCAGGTTCACACGGCAAAATTTAATCAAAATCAACCGCTTGCAGGCAAAGATGTGGTGTTGAAAGTGATTCGTCCGGGCATTGAACCTGTTATCAAAGCGGATTTGGAGTTAATGTATAAAATTGCTCAACTGATCCCAAAATTATCAAATGATGGCAAGCGTTTGCGTGCGGTCGAAGTAGTTAGAGAGTACGAAAAAACGATTTTAGACGAGCTGGATTTACGCAAAGAAATGCACAATGCTGTTCGGCTGAGAGCTAATTTTGAAAACAGTGAAATGCTCTATGTGCCGGAAATGTACCAAGATTTCTGCCATAAAAATCTGATTGTGATGGAGCGGATTTACGGTATTCCTGTATCCAATATTGCCGAGCTTGAAGCAAATGGAACAGATATGAAATTACTTGCCGAACGTGGTGTGCAAGTGTTTTTCACCCAAGTGTTTCGTGATAGCTTTTTCCACGCAGATATGCACGCCGGTAATATTTTTGTTAGCCGTGAACATCCGCACAATCCGCAATATATTGGCATTGATTGCGGTATTGTCGGCACGCTAAACCATAACGATAAACGCTATTTGGCGGAAAGTTTTGTGGCGTTTTTTAACCGTGATTACCGCCGTGTGGCGTTAATGCACGTGGAGTCGGGTTGGACGCCGCCGGATACCGATATTGATAAATTTGAACAAGCTTTCCGTGAAGTGTGCGAGCCGATTTTCGCCAAGCCGTTGTCTGAAATTTCATTTGGACACGTTTTGCTGAATCTGTTTAATGTGGCTCGAGAATTTAATATGGAAGTGCAGCCGCAGTTAGTGTTGTTACAAAAAACCTTACTTTATATTGAAGGCTTGGGTAGACAGGTTTATCCACAGCTTGATTTATGGCAAACGGCAAAACCGTTTTTACAAAATTGGCTGAATGAGCAGGTGGGCGTAAAAGCGATGATTCGGGATATTAAGCAGCGTTTGCCGCAATATCGTGAACATTTTGCCGAATTTCCTGAGGCGATGTTTAAAGCCTTGCAGCAACAGAAACAGATCAACTTTAGATTGGCGGAAATTAATGAGAGTTTAAAAGACCAAAATTCAAGCAAAAATAGCCGTTTTATTACGCTGTCGATTTCGCTAATTGTGATCCTCGGCACATTTTGGAAATTTGAATCTTTGCCTCTGTGGCTGAGTGTGTCATTATTAACCATATTTCCGCTGGCGTTGATTTTGAGCCAACGCAAATAAGCGGTCGTTTTTTATAAATTTTTTGCAAAATCCCTTTTTTATATGTCAAAGTAACATATAATGAATGGAGTTTTACTTTATTTATTCCCAATTAAATGAAAGGAGTTTTTATGGGTGGTATTAGTATTTGGCAACTTCTGATTGTGGTTGCAATCATCGTGTTACTTTTCGGTACAAAGAAATTACGTACTTTAGGTTCTGACTTAGGTGAATCAGTAAAAGGCTTCAAAAAAGCAATGTCTGATGAGAAAAAAGACGCAGGATTTGATAACGTTGAAAAAGTTGAAGTGAAAGAAAGAGTTTCAACAGAGCAACAACAAACCGTTGTAAAAGATAAAGAGCAGGTTTAATTCGTGTTTGATGTAGGTTTTTCTGAATTAGTACTGATTATGATTGTGGGCTTAGTGGTGCTAGGTCCAAAACGTATGCCGATTGCGATTAGAACCGTGATGGGCTGGGTGGGTACAATTCGAGGTTTAGCCGCAAACGTGCAAAATGAATTAGCTCAAGAACTTAAATTGCAGGAATTAAAAGACAGCATTAAAAAGGCGGAAGAGCTTAATTTGAGTTCCCTTTCGCCTGAATTGAGTAAAACCGTAGAAGATTTGAAAAACTCGGCGACTCAGTTGCAAGATTCGATTAATTCTGCAAAAAATGAGTTTGATAATAATGCTGCAACATCGGCAACAGTACCAAAACTGAGCGATGAGCAGGTGGCAGAAATTCAACAGAAAATTGAGCAGGAAAGCCAAGAGCTAGAAGCTCAAGAGTTGCAAAAAACAGTAGAAAATCAACCGCTTGCAGTTGATGATTTATCTGAGCAATTACCTGCTTCTAAAGCAGACAGCGAATTATCGCCGGATGAAATTGCAGAATTAGCTGAAATGGAAGAAGCACTGGTGGATATGTCGGCTTACTACCCACCAGATGACGATTTAGCAACTCCGGCTACAGCTACAACGGAAACAGCGAAGAAATCGGAGGCAGAGTATGGCAGAAGTTGATGAATCTCAACCGCTGATTTCGCATTTGATTGAACTCAGAAACCGATTATTACGTTGTTTTATTTGTATTTTAGTCGTTTTTTGTTGCTTAGTTTATTGGGCAAACGATATTTATACCCTATTGGCAACCCCTTTAACAGAGAACCTGCCTGAAGGTGCAACGATGATTGCAACCAATGTTGCAACGCCGTTTTTTACACCAATTAAATTGACTATTGTTGTGTCGGTGTTTTTGTCTGTGCCTTTTATTTTATACCAAGTTTGGGCTTTCGTTGCCCCTGCGTTGTATAAGCAGGAAAAACGCTTAGTTTACCCACTATTGGTTTCAAGCACCTTGTTGTTCTACTGCGGTGTGGCTTTTGCTTATTATGTGGTATTCCCATTAGTTTTCGGCTTCTTAACCTCAACTGCCCCTGAAGGGGTAACAATGGCAACCGATATCAGTAGCTATCTAGATTTCGTTTTAACCATCTTTATGGCATTTGGTATCTGTTTTGAAGTGCCTGTGGCAATCATTTTATTATGCTGGGCGGGTGTAACTACACCTGAAGATTTAAGAGAAAAACGCCCGTATATTATCGTGGCTGCTTTTGTAATTGGTATGTTTCTCACGCCACCCGATATTTTCTCTCAAACCTTATTAGCAATCCCAATGTGTTTGTTGTTTGAAGTCGGTGTGTTGTGTGCCAAATTCTATCGTCCGAAAGACGATGATGACGCATCAGAGCAGGTTGCACAGTAATAATTTTGTTAAAAAAGGCATAGCACCTGTGGCTGTGCCTTTATTCTTTTTAGGAAATTTAAAATGCAAGTAATTCAATCTCAATTCCCTCTACGCCGTATGCGTCGTTTACGCAGACACGATTTTAGCCGCCGTTTAGTGGCAGAAAACCAATTAACCGCAAATGATTTAATCTATCCTGTGTTTGTGATTGAAGGTGAAAATCAGCGTGTGCAAGTGCCTTCAATGCCGGGTGTAGAGCGTTTAACTATAGACCAACTTTTAGTTGAGGCAGCAGAGCTTGTGAAATATGGTGTACCTGCTGTGGCTCTTTTCCCTGTGGTGGGCGATGCGAAAAAATCGCTAATGGCAGAAGAGGCTTATAACCCTGAAGGCTTAGCTCAGCGTGCAGTACGTGCATTAAAAGCAAAATTTCCAGAGTTAGGTGTGATTACTGATGTCGCCTTAGATCCATTTACCACGCACGGGCAAGACGGTATCATTGATGAAACGGGTTATGTATTAAACGATATTACCACTGAAGTGCTGGTAAAACAGGCGTTATCACACGCAGAAGCAGGAGCAGATATTGTTGCTCCAAGTGATATGATGGACGGACGCATCGGCGAAATCCGTGAGGCGTTAGAGGCTAACGGTTTTATCAACACCCAAATTATGGCGTATTCCGCAAAATATGCCTCAAACTACTATGGTCCATTCCGTGATGCGGTAGGTTCTGCCGGCAATTTAAAAGGCGGCAATAAATACACTTATCAAGTTGATCCTGCGAATGGTAACGAGGGTTTACACGAAGTCGCAATGGATATTCAAGAAGGTGCGGATATGGTAATGGTAAAACCGGGTATGCCTTATTTGGATATGGTGTGGCGTGTAAAAGAAAACTTTGGTGTGCCAACCTTTGCCTACCAAGTTTCCGGTGAATATGCGATGCATATGGCAGCAATTCAAAATGGTTGGCTAAAAGAGCGTGAGTGCATTATGGAAGGCTTGCTCTGCTTCAAACGAGCAGGAGCAGACGGTATTTTAACCTATTTCGCGAAACGTGTGGCGAAGTGGTTATATGAAGATGCACAATCAAAATAATTGATGAACGACAAGCGGTTAGATTTGCAAAAAAATTTACAAATTTAACCGCTTGTATCTTATTTACACTCGTTATTTATACTAAGTCAAACAGTAAAAATTCTACGTCATCTTGAGCGTTAATTTCTAACAAATCTTCTTGGCGAATGCCTAAGGCATCGCTTGTGGTTAGCTCAACGCCATTTACAGTTAAATTTCCTCTTACTACTTGTAACCAATAGCTGCGGTTGCGGTTAAGCGTAACTTGCTCTGTTTTTGTTGTTGGGTATTGGTAACGCCACAATTTCATATCTTGATAAATTTTGAATGAGCCATCTTCTGCGTTTGGTGAAAGAATTAAGCTTGCCCCCTCTTTCGGTGCAAATTTGTCTTGGCTGTAGCGTGGTGTAACATCTTTTTGATTTGGGATAATCCAAATTTGGTAAAGGTGCAGAGTTTCTTCCGAAGATGGGTTTACTTCAGAATGGAAAATCCCTGTACCTGCCGACATAATCTGAAATTCTCCCGCTTTCACTTCAGTTTTATTGCCCATACTGTCTTCGTGAGCGACACGCCCACTTAATACATAAGTTAAGATTTCCATATTATCGTGTGGGTGCTTGCCAAAACCGTAATTTGGTGCGATGAAGTCCTCGTTAATCACGCGTAAATGGGAAAAATGGATATGTTTTGGGTCGTAATAATTGGCGAATGAAAAAGTGTGATAGCTCTCAAGCCAGTCGAAAGATCCATTGCCACGTTCGTTTGCTTTTCTAAGTTGTAACATAATATATTCCTTATTTGTGTGTTTTGTTGTGCACAGTTTACTCTGTTGTAAAAATAGATAAAGGGTTATTTTATGGATTAATTATTTTCTATTAGTAAATAATTTGCAAAAAAGAACCGCTTGCATTTTCCTTAAAAAACGTTATGATTACGCCCCCTTGAGTTCCCTTACCTCAAGTTGTTGTTTAACTAAAAAGGATACAATATGAATCTTAATACTTATTTTTCGGACGAAAGCAAATTTCGTTCGCTGATTTTACTTTCCCTTTTCCACATTTTTATTATTACCATCAGTAACTATTTAGTGCAGATTACGTTTGAAATAAAAGTGCCATTTACTGATTGGGTGATTCCGACTACTTGGGGAACTTTCACTTTCCCGTTTATTTTCTTAGCTACCGATTTAACTGTGCGAGTGTTTGGGGCTGAGCTGGCTCGAAAAATTATTTTTCTCGTAATGTTGCCTGCGTTGCTTATTAGTTACATCATTTCAGTGTTGTTCTTTGAAACCGAATTTCAAGGCTTTGCTGCTTTATCTGAATTTAATCTTTTTGTTTTCCGAATTGCATTAGCTAGTTTTAGTGGCTATGTGGTTGGACAATTTCTGGATATTTTTGTATTCAACCGTTTACGTCAAGGCAAAAGCTGGTGGCTTGCTCCAATGTGTTCGACCATTTTCGGCACATTAATCGACACTTTCGTCTTTTTCGCAGTGGCGTTCTATAAAAGTAGTGATGAATATATGGCGGAACATTGGTTTACCATCGGGTCGGTAGATTACGCGTTTAAACTTTTTGTGAGTTTATTACTGTTCTTGCCGCTTTATGGTGTTGTATTAAATTTCATTATGAAAAAATTAGATTTGAAATAGAAATTATTCTGTGAGGGTTTGGGGATTATGTCGAAAAAAGGTATAATCCCCATAATTTTTTATATTTAGAGAACAAAACAATGAGCAATATTCCATTAAGAAATGAAGAAGAAATCCAAAAATTACGTGAAGCCTGCAAATTAGCCTCAGATGTGCTGGTGATGATCACGCCGTATGTTAAAGAAGGCGTGAGTACAGGTGAATTAGATAAAATTTGCCACGACTATATTTTAGCGAATGGGGCAACTTCTGCGAGTCTTGGTTATCACGGTTTTCCAAAATCCGTATGTATCTCGCTAAATGAAGTGGTTTGCCACGGTATTCCGAGTGATGATAAAAAACTGAAAAAAGGCGATATTCTAAATATTGATGTAACGGTAATTAAAGATGGCTACTATGGCGACAATTCAATGATGTATGTGGTAGGCGAGCCAAGTGTGCGTGATAAACGCTTAATGGAAGTTACTCAAGAATCCCTTTACATCGGCATTCGTACGGTAAAAGCAGGTATCCGCTTAAAAGAGATCGGCACCGCAATTCAAAAGTATGTGGAAAAAGAGGGCTTCTCTGTTGTGCGTGAATATTGCGGACACGGTATCGGCACCGAGTTCCATTGCGAGCCGCAAGTCGTGCATTATGCAGCAGACGATGGCGGTGTTGTGTTAAAAGAGGGAATGGTTTTTACCATTGAGCCAATGGTCAATTCAGGGAAAAAAGAGATCCGTTTAATGGGCGATGGTTGGACAGTAAAAACCAAAGACCGCAGTCATTCTGCTCAATACGAACATCAAATTGTGGTAACTAAAGACGGTTGTGAAGTGCTAACAATTCGTGATGAAGAAATTCAAGCCGGGCGAATTAGTCGTGTGATGCAAAATGTGTAAAATTTTGAGAAATAATGACCGCTTGTAATAGCAAGAGGGATTAAGTTTTAACTTAATCCCTTTTATTATCAGCTAGTTATCGTTATTTTGCTTTCGCTTGTGCTCGTTTTACCCACACAGCTGAAATAGTGAATGCGACAACAAATGAAATCACCATACCTACAGAGTACATTGCAAGGCTGTCCGGTTTGATTGATGGAATACCTAAGAAACCTGCCGCACCTAAAGCAATGGCTTTTACATTAAAGAATGCGATAAATGCACTTGCTAAACCTGAGCCGATCATTGCCGCAATGAACGCTTGGCGATAACGCAGGTTCACCCCGAACATTGCAGGTTCGGTAATGCCTAATAATGCTGAAATACCGGACGGAACAGCTAAGCCACGCACTTTAGCATCTTTCATTGCGAACGCCACACCTAAACAAGCCGCACCTTGTGCAATGTTAGACATTGCTGCAATTGGGAAGATGAATGTACCACCGGTTTGTGCCACTTCAGCTAATAATTGCGTTTCTACCGCAATAAAGGTTTGGTGCATACCGGTAATTACGATCGGAGCATAGAATGTTCCGAAAATTGCTCCACCGATAAAGCCTAAGCTGTCATATAACCAAGTTAAACCTGCTGAGATTGCTGAACCTGCTTCACGTCCGAATGGACCAATTACCGTAAATGCTAAAATACCTGCGATGAATAATGACATCATTGGCGTAACAAGGTTATCTAAATAACTCGGCACAAATTTACGGAAGGTTTTTTCAAGGGTTGCTAATACCCACGCAGAAATAATCGTTGGAATAACAGTGCCTTGATAGCCGACTTTTTCGATTTCTAAACCAAATACATTCCAATATGTGATTTTTCCTTCCATTAAGGTTTTTGCATAGTTCCAACCGTCCGCAAGTGCCGGGTGAACTAATAACATACCAAGAGCAGCCCCTAAGAATGGGTTGCCACCGAATTTGCGAGTTGCGGAGAAACCAAGAAGTACAGGTAAGAATACGAATGGTGCATTGGCAACGGTGTTAATGAAATCCACTAAATCTGCGATAGCAGGATAGCGACTTACTACAGATTCACCTTCCCAGAAGAAGCCAACCGCAGTAAGCATTGAGTGAATACCCATTAACAAACCGCCCGCTACAATTGCCGGAATGATTGGCACGAAAATATCCGCTAAGCCTTTCACTAAGCGTTGTAACAACGGCTGATTTGCCGCTGCAGCAGCCGCAACATCAGAGGTACTCATATCTGAACCGCCCATCTGTTTTTGCATTTGAGCGTGTACTTCATTTACTGTGCCTGAACCAAAAATAATTTGGTATTGACCTGAAGTAGAGAATTGACCTTTTACGCCTTCGATATTTTCAATGCCTTCTTTATCAATTTTTGATTCATCAGAAATAGTTAAACGTAAACGGGTTGCACAGTGGGCAAGAGCTGTAATGTTTTCTTTTCCGCCTAATTTTGCAATCGTTTGCTCGGCAATTTTTGCATAATTCATAGTTAGTACCTTTTGTGTAATTGAACACCGATATTTTAACTAAAACGGTTTAGCTAAAAAAGGAAAGATTGAAAATTTTTCTAAATTTGTGATTAAGATCACATTTTTGCTAAATAGGGGAGAGATCAGAAATAATGTTCCCATTTGAAACTGTAATCACCCGATTAAACAAAAACAAACTTTCTTCTAATTGGTGAGTTACCATCAGCAAAGTTAAATTTCGGCTTTGGCAAATATCTAGTACGATTTGTTGTAATTCCTCTCTGCGTTTTGGATCGAGGGCAGAAAAAGGTTCATCCAACAATAAAATCGGTTTATCACGCAAGAGTGTGCGAGCAAGTGCAACACGTTGCTTTTGTCCGCCTGAAAGTTGATCAGCTTGTCGGTGTAAAAATTCCTCAAGCCCCATTTGACGGGCAATTTGTTTGACTTGCAATTTCTGCTCTTCATTAAGTGAGAGGCTTGGCACAAGGGCTAACCCAATATTTTGTTCCACTGTTAAATGCGGAAAAATATTGTTGTCTTGGAATAACATAGAAACAGGGCGTTGTGCTACTTCGGTGTGAGTATGATTTTCTTGATTTAAGAACAATTCGCCTTTTTCAACTTTTTCAAATCCGGCAATTAGGTTGAGCAATGTACTTTTGCCCGCACCGCTTTCACCAACTACCGCAATGCGTTCGCCTTTATGAGCGGAAAGTTGAAAGTGCATTTTCATCTGTTCATAAGTAAAGTGAAGATCAAGTTCTATCATATTTTGTCCTTTATACATAAAAACGGCAGCAAGGCGAATAACATTAGCATTAATGCAGTAACGGCGGCATCTTCGGTTCTGTAGTTTCCGAGTTGTTGATAGAGCAAGTAGGGTAGCGAACTAAAATCACGATTGCCAAAAAAGGCAATCACGGTGAAACTGCCTAAACTTGAAGAGAATGCTAATGCAAAGGCGGTTGCAAGCGGTCGAATTAGCTGTGTTTTTTCCACAATCCACCAGCGTTGAAAGCCTGTTAGCCCTAAGCTGTGAGCCAGTTTATCGTGGCTTGTTAAACTATTCCACATCGCAGAAAAGAGCATCGGGTAGATAAAAGGGAGCAACGTTAAGCCATTGCATATACCAACTAAAACCAGTAGTTCCGATGTGGAGAGGTTTTGGTTCATCAGTAAAATAAATAAACCAACGGATAACAAAAAGATTGGTAGCACTAACGGATAAATCGCTACACTGCCTAAAATACTGTGAGCGAGTTTGGCTTTTTTATAGAGCAGTTGGCGAGCTTCTAAGGCAATAAGATAACTTATTCCAATTACCACAAAAGAGGCAATCAGGCTTAAAACCAAAGAGAACTGTGCCGCTTTCCATAATGCCGGATTGAGCAATCGCTCACTGAATTTTGACACACTAATGCCAGCCCAAACCACGCTTACAAGCGGTAGAATTATTGCAAAACTTTGCAAAAAAATGACCGCTTGTAAAAGCAATTTTGCTACACCAGTGGGCTTTGGCTTCCAAATCTCTACTCGGTTAGGTTGTTGTTTCAGTTGCTTCAATGCTGAAGTAGAAATTCGGCTCATCACAAATTGTAAGCCGATACCTACAACAAATTGTACCGCGATTAAGATAATCGCTTTTGCAAAATCAAACTCAAAAGTAACCGCTTGATAAATAGCCACTTCAAGCGTGCTGTATTTCGGGCTGCCACCGAGCATTAATACTATCGGAAAGCTGGTAAAGCAAACGAGAAATACTGTCATAAAAATATAAGGAAACAGCGTTTTGATAACAGGTATTTCTACAATATTGATGAAATTCCAGCCCTTTACATTTAATTGAGAGGCAAGTTGAAAACGGCTACTTGGGATAAGGTTTAATCCGCTGATGTAATATTTCATCACAAAAGGAATGTTGAATAAGCTGTGAGCAATAATAATGCCGTGTAAACCATATAAATTAAATTGCCATTCCAAGCCTATAGAGTGAAAAAATTGTGCCAGCCAGCCTGAATTGCCAAATACACCAATGACCGCAAAGATAATGACGAGTGAAGGTAATGCCCAAACAAAAGAGATGGTTTTATAAAGTAATTGCTTGCCTTTAAAGTCTAAATAGAAAAAAGATCGTGCTAAAAGACCGCCTAAAATAAGTGAAATGACGGCAGAAAGGATAGCTTGAAGCGAACTATAAGCGAGAATTTGCAGTACATCAGTACCGGAAATCAAAGTGTTGTTTTGTTGATATCCGAACAATGCCCATAAGCTAAAGCCATAAAGTGCAATAATGCCAAAGTAGATAAACCACGCTGTTGTTTTGGTTAATTTGCCAAGCATATTGCTCCAATGTTGAAAATTAAGGAAAAGTCGTGTGGAAATTATTGTAACATTTCCATTTGGCAGTATGCTAGAATCTTGATATTTGACAAATGATTTTTAAATTAGCTCAAAAAAATAGCAATTTTTTAGGTTAACGCAACAAGTTTTTCATTTTTTTAGCGTGTGTTTAATTTGAATTTGTAGTAAAGTTGCGAGCGAAATCGATTTGATTAAAACATTTTTTTTTAACTTTCAATTTATAAGAGGAATACATTATGTACTCAAAAGATGTTGTTATCACAGCTCCGAATGGTTTACACACTCGTCCGGCAGCTGAATTTGTTAAAGCAGCTAAAGGCTTTGCATCTGATATTACCGTTGCTTCCGGCGGTAAAAGTGCAAGTGCAAAGAGCTTATTTAAATTACAAACATTGGGTTTAACTCAAGGTACTACAATCACTATTTCTGCTGAAGGCGAAGATGAGCAAAAAGCAGTTGATTTCTTAGTTGATTTGATTCCTACTTTAGAATAATTTTTTTACTCTCGGATTAAAATTTATACCACTTTATTGCAGCGAAACGCTGCAATAAAGTGTTTTGCTATGCAACACCAGACGATTTATCGTCTTACATAAGGACACGATTATGATTACAGGTATCGCAGCTTCCCCCGGTGCAGTATTTGGAAAAGCATTGGTTTTAAAAGAAGAGCCAATTGTATTAAATACTCGCAAAATTGATGAAAGCGAAGTTGAGACTGAAAAAGCGAAATTCTTTGAAGGACGTGAAAAAGCAGCAGCACAATTAACAGCGATTAAAGAGAAAGCCCGCCGAACGTTGGGTGAGGAAAAAGAAGCGATTTTTGAAGGTCATTTAATGATCTTAGAAGATGAAGAGCTTGAAGAAGAAATTCTGGGTTACCTGAGTGATAATCTTGTTACAGCTGATGTTGCAGCAAGTAAAGTGATTGAAATGCAAGCGGCAATGCTTGCGGAAATTGATGATGAATATTTAAAAGAGCGTGCGGGTGATATTCGTGATATCGGCAATCGTTTAGTGCGTAATATTTTAAATATGAATATTGTAGATTTAGGCGATATACAAGATGAAGTTATTTTAGTGGCTTACGATTTAACCCCTTCTGAAACGGCACAATTAAATTTAGATAAAGTATTAGGCTTTATTACGGATATTGGCGGTCGTACCTCTCATACTTCGATTATGGCTCGTTCATTAGAGCTTCCTGCCATTGTGGGTACGAATAATGTTACTTCTTTAGTCAAAACCGGTGATTTCTTAATTTTAGATGCGATTAACAACGAACTCCATTTAAACCCATCAGAAGAAAAAATTGCAGAATTTAAAGCCTTACAAGAGAAATTAAAGGCTGAAAAAGAAGAGTTAGCTAAATTAAAAGAATTACCGGCTCAAACATTAGACGGTCATAAAGTTGATGTGGCGGGTAACATCGGTACAATCCGTGATGTAGATGGTGTATTGCGTAACGGTGGCGAAGCGGTAGGTTTATACCGTACTGAATTTTTATTTATGGATCGTGCTCAACTGCCGGGTGAAGAAGAGCAATTCCAAGCTTACAAAGAAATTGTAGAAGCGATGGGCGATAAGATGGTGATTCTTCGTACTATGGATATTGGTGGCGATAAAGAATTACCGTACCTTGATTTACCAAAAGAAATGAACCCGTTCTTAGGCTGGCGTGCTGTGCGTATTGGTTTTACCCGTCGTGAAATTTTAGATACTCAATTACGTGCGGTATTGCGTGCCTCTGCCTTTGGTAATTTAGCGGTAATGTTCCCAATGATTATTTCGGTAGAGGAAATCCGCTTATTAAAATCAATCGTTGAAGAGTTAAAAGATCAATTACGTAATGAAGGTCATTCATTCGATGAAAATTTAAAACTCGGTATTATGGTGGAAACGCCATCAGCTGCGGTAAATGCTCGCCACCTGGCGAAAGAAGCTGATTTCTTTAGTATCGGTACAAACGATTTAACTCAATATACGCTTGCGGTAGATCGCGGTAATGAGATTATCGCTCACTTATATAATCCATTAAGCCCATCAGTATTAAACTTAATCAAGCAAGTGATTGATGCTTCACACGCAGAAGGTAAATGGACAGGTATGTGCGGCGAGCTGGCTGGCGATGTACGTGCAACGGCATTATTGCTTGGTATGGGCTTAGATGAGTTCAGTATGAGCGGTATTTCTGTGCCGCACGTTAAGAAACTCATTCGTTCAATTAATTTTGCCGATGCAAAAGCACTCGCTGATGAAGCCCTTGCTCAGCCAACGGCTGCGGATATTGAACGTTTAGTTGATGCGTTTTATCAAAAATTAAACTAATTTCAATTATTTAGCATACAAATACAAAATTCTCGTATAAAATATACGGGAATTCTGTAATATCTGAGGGAGATTTTAAGATGGGTTTATTTGATAAATTATTCGGTTCAAAACAAAAAGAGAGCCAAGAAATCAAAATTTATTCACCATTAACCGGTGAAATTGTCAATATCGAAGATGTACCGGATGTAGTTTTTTCTGAGAAAATCGTAGGCGACGGTGTGGCAATTCGTCCTGCTGGTGATACGATTGTTGCACCGGTAAATGGTACAATTGGTAAGATTTTTGAAACTAACCACGCATTTTCTATTGAATCAGAAGAAGGCGTTGAGTTATTCGTTCACTTTGGTATTGATACCGTTGAACTAAAAGGCGAAGGCTTCTCTCGTTTAGCTCAAGAAGGTCAAACTGTAAAAGTAGGCGACCCAATCATTAAATTTGATTTAGCCTTACTTGAAGGTAAAGCAAAATCTGTTTTAACACCGATCGTGATTTCAAATATGGATGAAATCAGCAACTTATCTAAATTAAACGGTCAAGTTGTTGCAGGCGAAAGCGTTGTTTTAACCTTAACAAAATAATGCTAAAATAATGAATAGAGCCACGATATTAAAAAATCGTGGCTTTTTTATTTGCTGAATATCAGATTTATGCAGATTATTTCTAGATAAAAAATAGGCTACAGGGTAAAATATGCCACAAATTTTGCGTAAAGGGTTTATTTTGAGTACAAAACAATAAATTACTTTACGCTTTTCTTTTCTAACTAATTGATATATCTATTATTTTTTAACTATGGCTAAATTACATATTACCACTTGGGGCTGCCAAATGAACGAGTACGACTCGTCTAAAATGGCGGATTTACTCAACTCTACACACGGTTTTGAGCTAACTGAAAATCCGGAAGATGCAGATGTTTTATTACTGAATACTTGTTCTATTCGTGAAAAAGCACAAGAAAAAGTATTCTCTCAGCTTGGTCGTTGGAAAAACTGGAAAAAAGACAAACCAAACCTAATCATTGGTGTGGGTGGTTGTGTTGCTTCGCAAGAAGGAGAGCATATTCGTGATCGTGCTCCTTATGTTGATATTGTATTCGGACCACAAACCCTACACCGTTTACCTGAAATGATTAACCAAATTCGTGGCGGTAAAAGCTCAATTGTGGATATTTCTTTCCCGGAAATTGAGAAATTTGACCGCTTGCCAGAGCCCAAAGCGGAAGGTCCAACTGCTTTCGTGTCAATTATGGAAGGTTGTAACAAATACTGCTCATTCTGCGTTGTGCCTTACACACGTGGTGAAGAGGTTTCACGTCCGGTAGATGATGTATTATTTGAAATTGCACAACTTGCTGCTCAAGGTGTGCGTGAAGTAAATTTACTCGGTCAAAACGTAAATGCTTATCGTGGTGAGACTTTCGATGGTGGTATTTGTACTTTTGCAGAATTGCTACGTTTAGTGGCGGCGATTGATGGTATTGACCGCTTGCGTTATACCACCAGCCACCCGATTGAATTTAGTGATGATATTATTGAGGTTTACCGTGATACGCCTGAATTAGTCAGTTTCTTACACTTACCGATTCAAAGTGGCTCAGACCGAGTGCTGACGATGATGAAACGTAATCACACTGCATTAGAGTATAAAGCGATTATTCGCAAATTGCGTGAAGTTCGTCCTGAAATCCAAATCAGCTCAGACTTTATTGTCGGCTTCCCGGGTGAAACGGCAGAAGATTTTGAGCAAACAATGAAAATCATTGAGCAAGTAAACTTTGATATGAGCTTTAGCTTTATCTATTCGGCTCGTCCGGGTACACCGGCGGCAGATCTGCCTGATAATGTCTCAGAAGAGGAGAAAAAAGAGCGTTTATCACGTCTACAACAACGTATTAACCATCAAGCAATGCAGTTTAGCCGTTCAATGCTTGGAACTGAGCAACGTATTTTGGTAGAAGGTCCATCGAAAAAAGATTTAATGGAACTCACAGGACGTACAGAAACCAACCGTGTGGTGAATTTTGTGGGTACGCCGGATATGATTGGCAAATTTGTAGATGTGAAAATCACCGATGTTTATACTAACTCCCTGCGTGGCGAGGTAATCCGCACGGAAGAGGAAATGGGATTACGCGTAGTGGAATCAGCTGAAAGCGTGATTGCTCGCACTCGTAAAGAAGACGAGTTAGGTGTTGGCAAATACGTTGTCAATCTGTAAAAAAATTACGTTTTATGACCGCTTGTAGCTATAATACAAGCGGTTATTTTTTTAGATTTTTTTGCAATTTAAGGCATCTTAAAATGCAAAAAGTAAGTGAAATTGAACCGCTTACAATTTATAATAATTCATAGCTAAATCGTTTTAGCTAAAAGTTGAATGATATAAAGAGAAAAAATTATGAGCAAGATTTGGGTAACAGGCGATGCCGTTGTAGATTTAATTCCAGATGGCGAAAATCACTATTTAAAATGTGCAGGTGGTGCACCGGCAAATGTGGCGGTAGGTGTTTCTCGTTTAGGCGTTGAAGCAGGTTTTATCGGGCGAGTGGGTAACGATCCGCTTGGTAAATTTATGCGTGAGGTGCTACAAGCTGAAAATGTTTCTGTCGAGAATATGATTTTAGATGACAATCACCGCACTTCAACGGTTGTAGTTGGCTTAGATAATGGCGAACGCAGTTTTACCTTTATGGTTAATCCAAGTGCAGACCAATTTTTAGAAATTGGCGATTTACCTGAATTTAGTCAAGGTGATTTCTTACATTGTTGCTCAATTGCCTTAATTAATGACCCATCACGCTCTACTACCATTGAAGCGATTTGCCGAGTAAAACAAGCAGGTGGTTATGTTTCATTTGATCCAAATTTGCGTGAATCCCTCTGGAAAAGCCTTGATGAAATGAAATCGGTAGTCAATTCAGTGGTTTCAATGGCAGATATTCTCAAATTTTCGGAAGAAGAACTGACATTACTCACCGATACCGATTCTTTAGAAGAGGCGACCAAAGCAATTACGGCACAATATCCTGAAAAATTAATTATCATCACCTTAGGCAAAGATGGGGCAATTTACCACTTCAGCGGTAAGAGCCAAATTGTGGCGGGTAAAGCATTAAAACCTGTTGATACCACAGGGGCTGGCGATGCTTTTGTCAGCGGATTATTAGCCGGTTTAGCCAACACGCCGGATTGGAAAGATGAAACCGCTCTAGTTGAGGTTATCCGCAAAGCAAATGCCTCCGGTGCGTTAGCCACCACCGCAAAAGGGGCGATGTCGGCTCTGCCGAATAAAGCAGAGTTGGACGCATTTTGGGCAGAATAGTTTTATTTTCCCCTCTCCCTGATTTTTCTTCTGAACGAAGAAAAATCGGTCCCTCTCCCACAAGGGGAGAGGGTAACTAAACAGGAAATCCCTATGCACATTTTCAATAACGGAAAATACAAAAGCCTACACGCTCAAAGCGAAGGCGAATTAAATACTCTTCGCCAAACCGTACTTTCTGATCTTAATTTCTACCCAACTTACCATCTTGCCCCTGAAACAGGCTTATTCAATGATCCAAACGGTTTACTTTTTGATGGCAAGAACTACCACATCTTTGCTCAATGGTTTCCTTACGGTGCATTGCACGGAATGAAGCATTGGCAACATTTTATGACCGAAGATTTTCAAACCTTTGAAAAAGGGGAGTTATTAATCCCCGATGAATTGTTTGAATCACACGGTTGCTATTCCGGTGGAGCGATTTTATGGCAAGGCAAAATCGTGGCTTTCTATACGGGTAACACCCGCCGCCCTTCTGATAACGCTCGAGTTCCACATCAAAATATTGCGATTTTTGATACTTCAGGCAAATTGCTTGAAAAACGTTGCATTATTGACCAAGCTCCTACAGGTTATACCGAACACGTGCGTGATCCGAAACCTTACATTACGGCGGAAGGAAAAATTCGTTTTGTACTTGGAGCTCAACGTGAGAATTTAACCGGTACGGCGTTAATTTATGAAATGAATGATCTAAATGACACACCTCGTTTAGTTGCCGAACTTGATGTGAATGGTTTTGATAATAGCAATGTGTTTATGTGGGAATGCCCGGATCTATTTAGGCTTAGTGGAAAAGATCTGTTTGTTTGGTCGCCACAGGGTAAATTGCGTGAAAGCCATCAATTTCAAAATAACTATCACGCCACTTATGCGGTGGGGCAGTTAAATGGTAATAGTTTTAATGCCGAGCATATTGAAGAATTAGATTACGGCTTCGATTTTTATGCACCACAAACGGTGGAAAATTCGGATCGCATTATGTTTGGCTGGGTAGGCTTACCGGATCTCACTTATCCAACCGACAAATACCAATGGCATTCAATGCTGACAATGCCTCGCAAACTTTCCTTACAAAACGGTAAAGTGGTGCAACAACCCATTGTGAATTTAGGCGAGCAACAAGCGGTCGAAATGTCAGAAAATGTTGCAATTGATGATTTAGATACTGCTTATTTGCAAATTTCGGTAGAAAATCAACCGCTTGTATTAGATTTTTTCAGCAATGAACAAGGGCAAAAGCTCACAATCCGTTTTGAAAACGGTGTATTTAGCTTAGATCGTAGCCAAAGTGAGCAAACAGAGTTAATGGAAAAGTTTGGTACGGTTCGTCATTGTAAAATCGAAAAATTAGATACGCTGGATATTTTCTTTGACCGCTCTGTAGTGGAAATTTTCCTCAATGGTGGCGAAAAAGTGCTGACCTCTCGTTTCTTTATCGCTAACCGTGAAAATAGCGTGAAAAGCTCTCGCCCTCTCCAAGCGAGAGTAGCAAAAGTAATACCAATTAGCGTAGAATAAAACAAAGTGGGCGGGAAAGCCCCAAAATGATAAAGAGGAGAAAGTGTGAAAAAACGCTTAACGCTAAGCGATATTGCAGAGCTAAGCGGTGTGTCTAAAACCACCGCGAGTATGATTTTAAACGGGCGGGGCAATGATTTTAGAATTAAACCTGAAACTTGCCAAAAAGTAAAAGAGATCGCCAAAAAACACGGCTATCGAGCCAATGTGTATGCAAAGTCCTTACAAGCTCAACGCACGAATGTTATTGGTTTGGTCATTCCTGATTTAACCAACTACGGCTTTGCTTTAACGTCCAAAACGCTGGAAAAATTATGCCGTGATAACGGGCTACAGCTTGTAATTGCTTGCTCTGACGACAGCTTTGAAGGTGAGAAAAAAGCGATAGAACGTTTGTTGGATAGGCAGGTAGATTTGCTCATTACCGCACCTACTCACCACGAGCCGAGCTACTATAAAAGTATTACTCAATATACCCCAATGTTACAGCTAGACCGTTATATTTCCGGGCTAGATGTGCCATCTATAACCAGTAATGATACCGAAACAATCAGTATGTTGGTGGAAAATATGGTCAGAGCTTATCAGCCAACTGAATTTTTCTATTTGGGCGGTCAGCTCTCGTTCTCACCGAGCCAAAATCGTTTGAAAGGCTTTCGTGAAGGATTGATGCAGTCGCATTTGGACTTTGATGAAAATTGGCTGCTGCACAAAGATTATCAGCCTGAATCGGGTTATCAGATGTTTTCGCAGATTGTAGAAAAGTTAGGACGACTGCCTGAAGCAGTATTTACCGCCTCTTTTACCTTGCTTGAGGGGGTGATGCGTTATTTAACCGAGCATCGACAAATGGATAAACTCTTAACCCAAGAACTCCATTTAGCTACTTTTGACGATCATCATTTATTGAATGCGTTGCCGTTTCATATTCACTCGATAAAGCAAGATCATCAGCAGATCGCTGAGCAAACATTTAACTTAATTCAGCAAAGATTAGCTCAAAAGAAAGTGGAAAGTGTGAAAGTGGATTGTGAAATTTTATGGCGGAAATCAATTTAAAAGGAAAGTTATGGCACATTTTTACGAATATTTAGAATTTAATAGCGATGAAGATCGTGAAAATCAGTTAGAAGTTTATATTGAGGTAAAACTAGAGCCGGAAACCGAAGAGAAGCTGAAATCCATTGGCGTGCAAGGCGATTGGCTTGTGATAGCAGAACCGCATTGCCCCGATTGTGTCGAAGTAGTCGCTTATTTTCAACGAATGGCAAAACTTAATCTCAACATCAAGGTTGAGTATATTGCTTGTAAAGAAGCCCAAGAAGCAAAACAATTTAAGCACGATGAACAGCTACAAGCGGTCATTTCTGAGCAAAAAATTCCCACGATTTTTGATGTGAGTAGCAGCAAGATTGAGATGGTATTATCGGAATTTCCTCAATTTTTAAAAGATAAAATTGAAGAGCAGCCAGAGCAATCCGATCAATTAATTGCTGATTTCCGAATGGGTAAATTAGGGAAAGAGGTTGAGAAAGAATTGTTGGCGGTTTTAACGAAAGTTAAATAATTCCCTAAATTCCCCTAACCATAATTGCAGAACCTACCTAATTTCTGTATAATCTGCAATCTTTTTATGAATAAAAATGAATATATCTTTGGAGTAAATTTATGGCTCGTGTAACCGTACAAGAAGCAGCGGAGAAAATTGGCAACCGTTTTGATTTAATCTTAATTGCTGCACGTCGTGCAAGACAATTACAACTTCACACGCGTGAGCCACTTGTGCCTGAAGAAAATGATAAACCAACCGTTATCGCATTGCGTGAAATTGAAGAAGGTTTAATTACCACTGATATTATGGATCAGTTAGAAAACCACGAGTCTATTAAACAAGAAGCGGCAGAGCAAGAAGCGATTTCGTTTTTAACTGAAATGAGCAACGAAGCGTAATTTTATTTTTCGTCAAGAGAGAATGGGCAATTGGGTCTGCAAGCGGTAGGATTTTCCTTAAAATTTGCAAATTCGTTGTCCATTTTTATTTCTGTTGAGGTATAACGTGTATCTTTTTGAACCTTTAGATCGAATTATTCAGGGCTATTTGCCGAGTGAGCAAATCGAACGTGTTAAACGTGCTTATGTGATTGCACGCGATGCTCACGAGGGGCAAACACGCTCAAGCGGAGAGCCTTACATCACCCACCCTGTTGCGGTGGCTTCTATCATTGCTGAGATGAAATTAGATCACGAAGCCGTGATTGCTGCCCTCCTACACGATGTGATTGAAGATACACCTTACACCGAAGAAGAACTTGCCGCTGAATTTGGGCAGAGCGTTGCCGATATTGTGCAGGGCGTTTCTAAGCTTGATAAGTTAAAATTCCGCACCCGTCAAGAAGCGGAAGTGGCAAATTTCCGCAAAATGATTTTGGCGATGACGAAAGATATTCGTGTTGTTTTGATAAAACTCGCCGACCGTACTCACAATATGCGAACCTTAGGTTCACTTCGCCCCGACAAACGCCGCCGTATTGCAAAAGAAACATTGGAAATTTATAGTCCGTTAGCCCATCGTTTAGGTATTGAGCATATTAAAAACGAGCTAGAAGATCTCGGCTTTGAGGCAATGCACCCGCAACGTTATCGTGTATTAAAAATGGCAATTGCGAGTGCCAGAGGTCATCGTAAAGAGCTTATTCAACGCATTGCAGATGATATTAAAGGGCGTTTAGAGGATGTAAAAATTGAAGCTCGAGTTTATGGGCGTGAAAAGCATCTCTATTCGATTTATCAAAAAATGCGTCAGAAAGATCAGCATTTTCATTCCATTTTAGATATTTACGCTTTCCGTGTGGTAGTAGGAAATGTGGATAATTGCTACCGCGTATTGGGGCAGATGCACGCATTGTATAAACCTCGCCCGAAGCGTGTGAAAGATTATATTGCAGTACCGAAGCCAAATGGTTATCAATCGTTACATACTTCAATGATTGGTCCGCACGGTGTACCGGTTGAGGTACAAATTCGTACCGAAGATATGGATAAAATGGCGGATATGGGGGTTACCGCTCACTGGCGTTATAAAGAGGGCGAAAGTCCGCACAATACTACTATGCAGTTGAAAGCACAGCAGTGGTTACAAAGTATTGTTGAATTGCAAAACAGTGCGGGCAACTCAGCAGAGTTTATTGATAGCGTGAAATCTGATCTTTTCTCGGATGATATTTTCGTCTTTACCCCGAAAGGGCGTATTGTGGAACTGCCTGCGAATGCAACAGCGATTGATTTTGCCTACGCCGTTCACTCAGGTATTGGTGATCGTTGTGTTGGTGCACTTGTAGATCGCAATCCATATCCACTTACTGAGCCTTTACGAACAGGACAGACGATTGAAATTATTACCGAGCAGGGCAAACGACCGAAAGCTTCTTGGCTGAACTTTGTCGTAACGGGTAAGGCTCGTGCAAAAATTCGACAGTTCCTTAAAAATCAAGAACACGATGAAGCCATTGAATTAGGTAAACGCCAGTTAATTCGTGTGATGAATTTGAATTCTATTGATGAACTCAAGCCAGAAATCATTCAGCCTGTATTAGATGAGTTGCGTTTAGCCACCTTTGATGATTTGTTGTCTGAAATCGGGCTAGGTAATCAGATGAGCAGCGTGATCGCCCAACGCTTATCGGGTGAAACATTACAAATTGATACTGATGGTAACCCGGAAAATAATCAACCAATAAAAATTGAAGGTATTGAAAATCATCTTATCAGTTTTGCGAAATGCTGTTTACCGATACCGGGTGATGACATTATCGCTTACGTTAGTTCAGGAAAAGGCTTGGTTATTCATAATACTTGTTGTGCAAATGTGAAAGATTACGCTATCGATCAAAGCCATTATCTTCCTGTAATGTGGGAAGTTGCGAAAGAGAAAGCCATCAAGTTTGAAACTGAAATCGTGTTAGATATTATGAATGAACCGGGTGTGTTGGCAGCCATTACTTCAACTTTTGCGAAGATGGACAGTAATATCGGCAGCATTCATAGTGAAGCAAGAGAGGGCAATGTCTATCAAGTGATATTCCAAATCTCCGTTATCGACAAAGCTCATTTTGAGGCGATTTTACGCAAACTTTCCAGCATTAATGGTGTGGTAAAAGTTGCTCGTAAATAGGTAATAAGTTAAGTAACAAGCGGTTAAATTTTCATAAAATTTAACCGCTTGTATTTTATTTCTTACATTTTTGCTTCAATCAATTTCACTAAAGCTCTAATGTGATCACCGTTTGCATTTAATGCAGGAATATAACGATAAGATTCTCCACCCGCGTGTTCAAAGTTCTCACGGTTTTCTTCTGCAATTTCTTCCAAGGTTTCTAAACAGTCCGCCGAAAAGCCAGGACAAACTACGGCGACTTTTTTCACCCCTTTTTTTGGAAAGCCTTCAAGCGTTTCATCGGTGTAAGGCTGTAACCATTCTTCATCGCCAAAACGTGATTGGAAAGATAAAAGCCATTTATGCTTTGGTAAACCTAATTTTTCTGCCACTAATTCAGCGGTTTCATAGCAATGTCTTGAGTAAAAATCACCTTCATCTTCATAACGTTTTGGAATACCGTGAAAGGAGAAAAGTAACAGCTCATCTTGTTTCACATCAATAGAGTTAGCCAATGCTTGAATATAAAGCGGATCGTTATGATAGCTATGAATAAAATCAAACGGCACAATCTTACGCTGGGCTTTTAAACCGTTTGCGAAAGCATCAAATACCGACGCAGTTGTCGTGCTGCTATATTGTGGATAAAGAGGAAGCACGATAATTCGCTCAACGCCTTGTTTGATTAGGTTGTCTGTCGCACTTTCGATGCTTGGATTACCGTAAGACATCCCCAATTCCACCACTACATTTTTACCTTTTGCATCAAAATAACGTTGAACGGAACGTTGTTGCTCACGAGAAATAACCAATAACGGCGAGCCTTCTTCACTCCAAACCGATTGGTATAATTTTGCAACTTTTGGCGAGCGTTTTGGTAACACTATAAAATTCAAAATCGCCTGCCATTTCACTTTAGGTAAGTCGATAACACGAGGGTCGCTTAAAAATTGCTTTAAATAACGCTTAACGGCAGGGGCTGTAGGCTCATCTGGCGTGCCTAAATTGGCTAACAAAATACCGATTTTTTGCTGGTTCATAGTATATTCCCAAAATTTATAACTAAATGAGTATGAAGCGATTATGCCATAAAGTAATATAAATTTCTGCGATTATTACAAGCGGTCGTATTTTTCAAAAACTTTGCAAACAATCTGATTTGTACTTAGATTGATTCTTGCTTTTTGTTTTGTTTGCCTGTAGAATTGCAACTCTTTTTTATGGTCCTTGTTTGGCAGAAACATTTTGTATGCCAACTTTTTAAATATTTAGGTAGATAAGCAATGAAACGTACATTTCAACCATCAGTATTAAAACGTGCTCGTACACACGGTTTCCGTGCTCGTATGGCTACTAAAAACGGTCGTCAAGTATTAGCACGTCGTCGTGCTAAAGGTCGTAAATCTTTATCTGCATAATTGCAGAACTCAGCCAAAACACCTTTCTAATTAAGTGTGAAGAAGCTAAATTTTTCTCGGGAGCTGCGTTTGTTAGCTCCCGTTCAATTTAAAGCGGTGTTTGAAGAACCTCTTCGAGCCAGTACCCCTCAAATGACCCTTCTTGCGAGAGAGAATACATTAGATAATCCTCGTCTAGGTTTAACTGTTGCTAAAAAACATCTAAAACGAGCTCACGATCGCAATCGTATTAAACGCATTGTAAGAGAAAGTTTTCGCTTAAAACAGCACGAATTACCCAATTTTGATTTTGTATTTGTGGCAAAAGGTGGAATTGGCAAATTAGACAACGCAACGCTTTTTGAGACACTGGAAAAACTATGGGCAAGGCACATCCGCCTGAGCAAAAAGCCTGCTCAGAGCAATCAATAAGCGAGCCAAAACGCATCAGTTTATTGGCAAGATTACTCTTGCTGCCTATCTATTTCTATCGCTATGCAATTAGCCCATTGATTGGACCTCGCTGCCGATTTTATCCGACTTGCTCAACTTATGCCGTTGAAGCAATTAAAATTCACGGAGCAATCAAAGGAGGGTATCTCGCTTTTAAACGGATTTTACGTTGTAACCCAATGAGTGAAGGAGGAGAAGATCCTGTTCCGCCTTGTTGTTGCCAATGTCAAAACAACAAAAAACAGCCTAAATAATTGCTATTTAGGCGGTTTTCGTTTGATACAAGCGGTCAAATTTAGCGGTTTTTTTACTAGATACTAAAAGAAGAGCCGCAACCACAAGTTGAACTCGCATTTGGATTAGTAACCACAAAGCGAGAACCATCTAACCCTTCGGTATAATCTACCGTACCACCGATTAGATATTGCAAGCTCATAGGATCAACCACCAAGCCTACATTCTGGTTTTCAATAGTGAGATCACCGTCATTTACCTGATCATCAAAGGTAAACCCATACTGAAACCCACTACAGCCCCCACCCGTAATATAAACACGCAAGCGAAGATTTGGGTTATCTTCGCCTTCAATTAAGGCTTTCACTTTACGAGCTGCTGCGTCAGTAAAGATTAAAGGAATTTGGATATCGCTCATTTTTTGTTTTAGATCAAGGTTTTGTATATTTAGGTATTATCTAACAATCAATGATTTATAGCAATAAGTAAAGTATGTTAAAAGTAAAGTGCTTTTTATTAAAATCTAGTATAATAACTTCATAGGAAAGATGATTATGAAAACTGTAGAAAGTACTTTAATTGGGAAGTTTGTGTATCTAGGTGGAATTCTGTATGAAATTACTTCTGGAAACATAGGAGTAGATACAATTTCCTTAAAGAATGTGATGACAGGGAATTATGCTCGCCATAGAAATGGTGATATTGAGAACCACTGTTTAAGTAATGATGAGATTTTTTTATTTGACTCTTCTTTTTATGTGGAAGATAGTGATGATTCTGTAATCTTATACTGTAGCAATGTGGGGTTAGAATCACATTGTATTGTAGATCTTGATGGTCGCTTGTCTATAATTGATAAATGTATTTGTCTCGAGCAGAGTTTATCACACTCTTTTAGAGTTTTAGATTCAGATAGCATTCCTGTCAAGCAGCACGCTTTTCCACAGGATGAAAAACTTAAAGTTGTTGTATTTGGTTCTTCATCTAGTGAGGTTTTTGATTATATTTTTGGCGATAATCCTGATTATTTTCCCTTTTGGGCATCCGGTTGGTCTACAAGAGGTCTAAAGAACACAGAGAAGCATATTAAGCCATATAGAGTATATTTAGAAAATATATCGTCTGATAGTATTATTTTATTGCATTTTGGTTCTGTAGATATAGATTTTAACTTAGCTTTTAAAGCTGAAACATCGGGATTTTATCATACGGATCTCTTTATAAAAGAGATGGTTGATGGAATACTTAAATTTAGAAAATATTTATACGATGAGTTTGGTATTAGTAACATTTATGCTGTTTTTTCTGCACCTACAATTGAGTTGACGCCAGAATATTATAAAGAATATTTTAGATTTAATCAGTTGCCAGTTAAAATGAGATCTAAAATGTTATGGGATTTTGCTATTACTTTGGCATCTCAGATGCCGGTAGTAAATTGTTTGCCTGATTTAGTAAAATCTATTGATGATCCTGTTTGCGATAATAAATATGTTAGAGAACGTCCAGATCATCATATTGATTTCGTTAAAATACAGGATGTCGTCTATAATAAAATTAAGAAGGTTCCTAATATGTTACCTAGAAGATATAGTAAACATATAAAACTTTACGAGCATCTTATTTACGATGTATATGATGCTGTTCATTTGAATAAACCTAGACCTAGAACTTGTAGATAATATGATTAGTAAATTTATAGATAAATTAAATCGATTTTTTGCATTTGATGAGTTGTTAAAACAACTTGTTATTAGAGATATTAAGCTGAAATATCGGAGAAGTTATTTGGGTTATCTCTGGAGTGTTTTAAATCCTTTAATAATGATGATAGTGTTGGTTACAATATTTTCTAATTTATTTAGTAGATTTGATATCCCAAATTACCCTTTATATATTATTTCTGGTCAGATTATATTTTCTTTAATGACAGAAGCTACTAATATGTCTGTAGGTGCAATAATTAGTAATGCTCACTTAATTAAGAAAACATATGTTCCTAAGTATATTTTTACTTTTTCTAAAGCAGGTAGTTCATTAGTAAATACCCTTTTTTCATTGGGAGCTCTACTTTTAGTGATGATGATTACTGGAAGTGGGTTTTCTTGGTATCTATTATTAATTCCTATCGTCCTGCTTCAAGTTTTTATTTTTAGCTTAGGGCTAAGTATGTTCTTATCAGCATTCTCTGTATTTTTTAGAGATGTTCAGTATTTATGGGGGGTTTTTGTATCAATGTGGTTTTATTTGACCCCAATATTTTATCCTATAAGTATTATTCCTGAGGAATATCAGATTTTATATAAATCTGCAAACCCAATGTATTGGTATTTAGAACAATTTAGGGATATTGTTGTATACGCGAAATTGCCTGATCCTTATTCTGTTTTTATGGGGTTGGCATTAGCTGTTCTAGTTCTTATTATTGGGACTTGGTATTTTAACAAAAAACAAGATGAGTTTATTTTATATATATGAGAAATTCAGAAAATATTATTGAAGTTACTAATGCTACAGTTCGGTTTAATAAGGCAACAGAGAATCATAATGGGCTAAAAGAATATGTTATTAAAATGCTAAAAGGTGAATTAATGTTTCAAGAGTTTTTAGCTTTAAAAGATATTAGCTTTGAGGTTAAGAGAGGGGACTCTTGGGCTTTAGTTGGGACTAATGGTTCGGGTAAATCGACACTATTAAAATTAATTTGTGGGATTTTAAAACCCTACAAAGGTAGTGTGGAAGTTGCTGGTAGTATTGCTCCCCTTATTGAACTAGGTGCTGGATTAGATGGGCAACTTACAGCAAGGGAAAATATTTTCTTAAATGGTGCATTATTAGGCTATAAAAAGTCTTTTATGCAAAAGCATTTTGATGAGATTATTGATTTTGCGGAGCTCTATGATTTTGTTGATGTGCCTGTAAAGAATTTTTCATCGGGAATGTCTGCAAGACTCGGATTTTCAATCGCTACTATTGTAAAACCTGATATTCTAATTGTAGATGAAGCATTATCTGTTGGTGATGCGGCTTTTCAAGAAAAGTCTCAAAAGAAGATGGAAAAAATGATTAATGAAGGTGCTACTCTATTATTTGTATCACATTCTATTAATCAGGTAAGAGAACTTTGCAAAAATGCAATATGGATTGATAAAGGTATTATCAGAGCTAGTGGTAAGACTGATGATGTCGTACCACTATATATGAACAAGTAAATTATTTTTGATGGATTATAGGTAAATTATGTCAAATATTATTCAAAATAGCGTGTTTCCAACATTTTCACTATGCTCACAAATTGATTTATATTTTCGCCATAATGAATTTGTAGATTTAGATATGGCGAATTCAAATTTAAAAATTAAGAGGAAAGGGCGAGTTACAACAGATACTTATTTTAACAGCTTGAGTATTGGAAAGTGGAAACGCCATACAAATATTTCTAGCTTACATTTCTCAATTACTTTCAAAGGTAGTATAAAATTAGTTTGGCGTTTACGCCGTTTGCATTTTAGTGATCGGATCTTAGATGAGCAATATCTAACAAATGAGCAATTAAGTACATCAAGTATCCCTTTGAAATTTTGGAGTACGCTTGAAGATGGAATGTTGTCATTTGATATTGAAGCAATTTCCAGCTCAGAAATTTCAAGCTTTAATTATTCAACAAATATTGACACATTGAATAGAGTAAAACTAGGTATTGTAATTACGCATTTCAATCGTCAGAATTTTGTGCTTCCTGCAGTAGAGCGTTTAAATAGCCAATTATTAGCCAAAGATGAATTTAAGGATAAAGTATCTCTTTATATTGTAGATAATAGCCAGAACCTACCTCATATTGAGAATGTAACTATTATTCCAAATGAAAACTTAGGTGGTGCGGGTGGATTTACTCG
Source organism: Mannheimia indoligenes (assembly GCF_036880405.1). Lineage (NCBI taxonomy): Bacteria > Pseudomonadati > Pseudomonadota > Gammaproteobacteria > Pasteurellales > Pasteurellaceae > Mannheimia > Mannheimia indoligenes. The sequence continues at coordinate 60,949 of NZ_JBAJJM010000004.1, forward strand.
TGGATTGATGAATTTGAAAGAGCAAGGCTCTTATACTCATTGTTTATTTATGGATGATGATGCCTCTTGTGAAGTAGAAGGTATAAAGCGTACATTAGCTTTGCTGGAGTTTGCGAAAGATCGTAATACTGCAATTGCGGGAGCTATGCTACGGGAAGCGGAAATGTTTCGACAGTTTGAAAATGGAGCTCGTTTTGATGGAGTTTGTCGTCCTAATAAAGGTAACTTTGATCTGAGAGATATTAATCAATTATTAATTAATGAGCTAGAAGAGCAAATAGATTATGGTGGTTGGTGGTTTTTTGCCTTTCCGATAGAGAACATTAATCATTATGCTTTCCCATATTTTGTTCGTGGAGATGATTCTGGGTTTAGTTTATTACATAAATTCCATATTATTACCTTAAATGGTATTTCATCTTGGCAAGAAGACTTTACTTTAAAGAATGGACCATTACCACATTATTTAGACTCCCGTTATCATTTAATGCACCAATTTCATGGATTAGTAAGGGGGTCTAAATTTGATATCTTGAAAACGACAGCAAGAATGGCATTAAAAAATCTATTCGCTTACCAGTATGAAACAGCAGAGGCTGCTATCCAAGCTATGGAGGATGTAAGTAAAGGTCCGGAATTTTGGGAGAATAATGTAAATATGTTACAAAAACGCCCAGAGATTCAGAAATTGGTTTCTAATGAAAAAGTAATTGATATCCCGCTTAATGTGGCATCACAAGCAGTTCAAGGTGATGCGAGAGAAGGTAAGGTGGGGAGATTTTTCCGCCTATTAACACTAAATGGACATTTAATTCCAAATGCTTTCTTCAAATCTGGTACTGTATGGCAAAATAAAGGATTTGGAGGGAATTTAATTGAAACATTCCGATATAAGAGAGTGCTGTATATTCATTGGCCAACTTATAAAGGATATATTGTAGAGGAAAACAAGTCAGAGTTTTTTAGATTATTTAAGCGATATTTAAAAGCGACTTATACATTATATAAAAACTATGATTCACTAAAAAATGAATATACAAACTCTTACGATAAATTAACAAGTGCTTCATTTTGGAAAAAACAATTTAAACAAGATCAATAAATAAGGAAAATTTATGAAAAAATTTCTTTTAGTCGGTGCAGGTTTCTCAAATGCTGTGATTGCCCGTGAACTAGCCGAGCAAGGCTATCAAGTAACAGTTATCGATCAACGTAATCACTTGGCAGGTAACTGCCACTCTGAGCGTGATGCAGAAACAAACGTAATGGTACATATTTATGGACCACATATTTTCCATACAGATAATGAGCGAGTCTGGAATTATGTAAACCAATTTGGGGAATGGATGCCATTCGTGAATCGTGTGAAAACAATTAGCCAAGGGGCTGTTTATTCACTACCAATTAACTTACATACTATTAACCAGTTCTTTGGCAAAACCTGTTCGCCAAGTGAAGCGAAAGCATTAATTGAAAGTCAGGCAGATTTATCAATTACCGAACCACAAACTTTTGAAGAACAGGCTATGCGTTTTGTTGGTCGTGATTTATATAAAGCTTTTTTCTATGGCTATACTAAAAAGCAATGGGGTGTAGAACCAAAAGAGCTACCTGCAAGTATTTTAAAACGCCTACCAGTACGTTTTAATTATGACGACAACTACTTTGCTCATAAATTCCAAGGTATGCCCAAAGATGGTTATACGGTCATTGTGGAAAATATCTTAAATCATCAAAATATTGAAATTCGTTTGAATACACCATTCAATGAGTCAATGAAAGCAGAATTTGATCATATTTTCTGGTCTGGTCCGCTAGATGCTTACTTTGGTTTTGAATTAGGTCGTTTAGGTTATCGTACTTTGGACTTTGAAGCTTTCCGTTCAGAGGGAGATTATCAAGGCAATGCGGTTATAAATTATGGTGATGAAGAAGTACCTTATACTCGTATTTCCGAGCATAAGCATTTTGCCCCTTGGGAGCAGCACGAAAAAACAATTTGTTATCGTGAATATAGCCGCTTATGCGAAGAAAAAGATATTCCATACTATCCAATTCGTTTAGTAAAAGATAAAGCTCTGTTACGCCAATATGTTGAAAAAGCAAATAAGGAAGCACAAGTTACCTTCGTTGGTCGTCTAGGCACTTATCGTTATCTTGATATGGATGTAACAATTAAAGAAGCATTAGAAACAGCCGATGAAATCAAAGTTGCATTGAAGAGTAATAAAGATTTCAAGCCATTCTATGTAAATATGGACGTATAATTGTAAGTTTTTATGAAAAATAAACCGCTTGTATATTTGATATATGAGGGGTTTATTTTGATAAAGTGAGTGTATGATAAAACAATTTTCTAAATATTTTTCAATAGGTATTCTAAATACTTTAATTCATTGGGCTGCTTTTTTAATCTGTTATTCTATATTAGGTTTTTCTCAATCTATCAGTAATCTTATCGGTTTTTTTATAGCTGTTGTTTTTTCATTTTTTATGAATGCGAAGTTTACTTTTAATCAAAGTGGTTCAGTCGGTAAGTTGTTGAGCTATACCTCTTTTATGGGACTATTAAGTTATATTGTAGGATATGCAGCAGATCGATTATCGCTACCGGCACTAGCCACATTGATCATATTCTCTGGTATAAGTTTAATTTGTGGTTTTTTATATTCTAAATATATTGTTTTTAAAAGGTAAAATATGAAAGTATCATTAGTTGTACCGGTATTTAATGAAGAAGATACTATTCCTATCTTTGTAGAAAAAGTTAAAAATTTTAAGTATTTTGAACCATTTGATATGGAAATTCTGTTTATTAATGATGGTTCCTCAGATAGTACCGAATCAATTCTAAATAAATTAGAAAAGGATGATAGTTCGATTTCTGTATTACATTTTTCACGTAATTTTGGTAAAGAACCTGCTCTTTTTGCTGGTTTAGAACATTCTACTGGTGATGTTGTTATTCCCATTGATGTTGATTTACAGGATCCTATTGAAGTAATTCCTCAATTGATAGAAAAATATAATGAGGGGTATGAAGTTGTTCTTGCTAAACGAGCTGATAGAACTTCAGATACAGTGCTGAAAAGAAAGACAGCAGTTTGGTTTTATAAATTCCATAATAAAATATCTAAAACTAAAATTGAAGAAAATGTAGGTGATTTCCGGTTGATGTCTCGTAATGTTGTTGAAGCAATTAAGCGTTTACCGGAAAAGAACTTATTTATGAAAGGTGTTCTAAGCTGGGTTGGTTTTGATACTGCAATTGTTGAGTATACAAGAGAAGAAAGAGTTGCCGGAAAAACAAAATTTAATGGTTGGAAGCTTTGGAATTTAGCCTTAGAGGGAATAACCTCTTTTAGCTCTGCACCTTTAAAACTTTGGACTTACCTTGGTGGCGGAGTTGCAATAATTAGTTTTATATATGCTTCAATTTTGATTATTGGGAAGCTTTTCTTTGGAAACCCTATACCTGGATATCCTTCTCTAATGGTTGCCATTCTATTTTTGGGTGGTGTTCAACTAGTTGGAATAGGTGTTTTAGGTGAATATATTGGTCGCATTTATATAGAGAGTAAAAATAGACCAAAATATATATTAAAAAATAAAAGGTGAATAATTTAAATGAAAAATTATCTGGTTGATTTTTTTTATTCTATTCTAATTGCTTGTGGTATTATCGCTATTGGTGTGAAAATTGAGCCTTCATTCTTTTTTGTTGATGATGCTCAGAACGAATTTTTGCCTTTTATGCGAGAGATTGGGAGAATATGGCTCAATGGTGAGATCCCATTCATTCTTGAAAATACATTTTTTGGCTCTAATACATTGATCGATATTCATCGAGCTATTTTTTTGCCTCAGAATATTTTGCTTGCAATATTATCTGTAAAAATACACTCACTAACTCTAGTGGCAAATATTTCTGCGGCAATAAATTTAATTATTATGTCATTTTCAGCAATGAAAATTGCAGAAGCATTAAGATTAAATAAATCTCAAGGATTAATTATTGCTTTACTGTTCTGCATCAGTCCTATTTTTCTCTACTTTTATTTAGAATCATGGTGGAATGGTGCTATAGGGCAGGCTTGGTTTGTTGCTGCATTAGCTAGTATACTTCATCTTAGAAATAATTTTTCTATATTTAATGTGGTAATGAACATTATTTCTGTTTATTGTATTCTTGCGTCAGGGTGGCCTCATTCTGCAATTGCCTATGCTATTATAGCAATTATTTTTTGTTTAGAGCTTTTATGGGACAAAAAATATAAGACTTTATTATATTTTATAGTTTTATCTATTAGTATAATTGCTATTGTATTTCCACTTTATTCTGAATATCTGTCATCATCAGATTTAATTACTAGAGCATCAAGTACAAATAACAATGGTAATTTTCTATCAACAACATTAAATCAGATAGTTTTTACATTTAATCCTGTTTATTATCATTTTATGCATAGATTCCAAGGATATATGATAACTCATATTCCTATGGGGTATTCTTCGATTTATATTTTGTTTGCTCTATGCTTTTCTAATTTATCTACCATCTTTAGGGATAGAAATGTTATTATCATTTCATTGATGACATTATTATTCTTTATCTTAAATCAGACTCCTACACATATGGGGCCATTGCGTTGGTCGTTTAGATTTACCCCTTATTTTGCAGAGCTATTAATTTTATTTTCGCTTCTTGTATTGTCTAAAGGCTTTACTATTAGTAAAAAAAGAGTCTTATTGTTTATAGGGATAGTATTACTATCTTCAATATTAAGTCTTTTTGCTCAAGAAAGTAATTTTATGTTTATATTTATAGTCCAAATTGCTTTTATATTTTCAACTTTATTTTATTTAAAAGTAGTTCTGACTCAGAAAAATATTAAATTACTACCTGCTTCTATTTATACCATTTTTTGTTTTAGCCTAATGCTTGCGGTGAAACCAAATATTTTAGGTTATGTTGCAATGCCTTGGTTAAAAGATGAATTGAATTTAGAAAATAATTACGCAAAAGGTTATTTGCTTTCTCTGACAAATGGTAGACAGCCTAAGGATCATGTTGAGGATTTAAATGGGGCTCAATTTTTATTATTTGGTTTAAAGGCTATTAATGGTGCATCTCCTGTCGGTAATAAACTAATTTCTAATGTTTTAGATACGCATTCATCTCAAGCATATTTTAATCCAGAAAAGACAGTTGATAATTTGGCAGAAAGATTTAATGATGTATGCAAATTTTCTTTGTTTAATATTGATACATTAGTTATTAATAAAGACCAGATGAATGAAAATATTCGCTCTAATTTATTATCCTGTGGTTTCGAAAATAAACCTGTTCTAAACCAGAATGTAGAATATTACATTAATAATTCGTTTTATCCTAGAGCAAGTATTTCTTATATATCTCAGGGTATAAGTAACATTGATATACTTGAGGATGGATATAATATAGAAAAATATAGAATATCAACAGATAGAGAGTCTTTTATCATTTTAAGTAGAGTATTCTGGAATGGCTATGTTGCAACATTAGATGGTATAAATCTAGATATTGTACCTCAAGATGGAGTAGTAAAAATATTTTTACCACCGAATATAAATGATGGAATCCTTAAAATATCATACTTCCCAAGCAGTTGGAAATATACATTGTGGATATCAATGCTAGGCTTTTTAACTATATTAGGATTAATGCTGTTTTTGAAACGAAGAGATTCTTAATTTTAAGTAGAGAGTTTGCACCTTAGATTATATTAAGGTGCAAGCTATTATTTAGGGAGTTATTATGATAGAATCACAAATCACAAATCACAAATCACAAATCACAAATCACAAATCACAAATCACAAATCACAAATCACAAATCACAAATCACAAATCACAAATCACAAATCACAAATCACAATCTATTTAATTTTATCTTTAATTGTGGCCTTAATACATACCTATAGCATTCTCATCAAGAGTAGAGGGTATTTATTGGCAAGATGATCTGTCATTCTATCTTTCTAGCTTGGAATCTTGCCTTATTGGCTAGAGATAAATTTAGATTCCGTTTTGTAATATTATGTTTGAGTTTCATATTGTCTATTAGCTCAACTTATAATTATATAAATAATGTGAAATTACATAATTCTCCTGTCATTACAAATACAGATTATATAGATTTTTATAGAGAATCTAGGGCTGGAAAAGAATATTTACCTCTAAGTATTAATTATGAGGAAATAAAGCCTTTTAGTGATCTAGCTTATGATTGTAGGAGTTTTGGGGTGTGATAGCGAACGGTTTAGCAGACCCAAATAGTATTAAAAAATATCATCATTTGTATCAAAACTTGATTTAGGTATGCTTTATTTATCTACTATCCATATTTAGCGTTCTTGATTCCTCTCTAATCCCATAAATTCCTATATAGCCACTTAATTGGGCTATTGCTATATTACTTTTTAATATATAATGTGGAGAAATTAAACATAGCCATAAAAGAAATGAATTCAAATCCAAAAGTTTGTGCAGTTGTTGTTACCTACAATCGTAAAGAGCTATTATTAAACTGCTTGCAATTTCTAATAAAGCAAACCTATCCAATTGCTCATATAGTAGTAGTTAATAATGCTAGTACAGATGATACAATCAATTTTCTGGAGGAAAATGGTTGGATAAACAGCGAACAATTTACTTTATTAACCTTATCCTGCAACAAAGGAGGAGCTGGGGGCTTTTATGAAGGTCTTAAGTATGCCTACGAGAATAATTTTGAGTATATTTGGCTAATGGATGATGATGGTTATCCTTCTGAAAATTGTTTAGAAAATTTAGTTAATTATATTTCTGAAGATTGCTATATTGGACCTATGGTTTTAGAGCCGATCAGCCAAGATAAATTAAGTTTTGCACTAAGAATCCCGAATTCATTGCAAATTATTGATTCATATTCTTCTATTTCTGATAAGTTTAAGCAGAAAAATTTTATCAGAGACATAGTACTTCCTTTTAATGGAACACTAATTTCTAGGCAGTTAGTTAAAAATATTGGATTAATTAAGGAAAAATATTTTATTTGGGGGGATGATAAAGAGTATACAATTAGAGCTTCGAAATCAGGTGCAAATATTTTAACTGTTATAGATGCAATATTCTATCATCCAGCAGATAGCTCATCCTCAACTAAAATGTTTTTTGGTAAATTAAGATTTAATTATTCATCTTCTAATCTGAAACTATATTGTTTTTGTCGTAATGCTATTGATATATTTAAGCTTCACGGTACAATCTGGCATATTATAGGATTTTGGCTTAAAACTACCTGGTTTTTTATGTTTACCAAGCCAAGTGTAAAGGAGCTTATATTTACCTGGAGAGCTATGTGGCATGGTTTAAGAGATGATTTTTCACATCATATAAAATATTTATGAAAAGATTAACAGTTCTTGTCGCGACACATAAAAAATATAAATTTCCTAGAGTGGAGTACTATATTCCAATTCAAGTAGGATGTGTTAATACTAATTTAGAATTAGGTATTCTGAGAGATGATTTGGGTGAAAATATCTCAGGCAAAAACCCTACTTTTTGTGAGCTCACAGCTCTCTATTGGGCTTGGAAAAATGGCATTTTTGAGAAAAATGATTATGTCGGCTTAGTTCATTATCGTCGTTATTTTAAAGGTGAATATCCTTTTCTAAAAAATATGTATATATTGAGTGAGAAAAATATTCAGGAAGATTTAAGTCAGGTAGATTGTCTTGTTCCTAAAAAAAGGAAATATTATATTGAAACGGTCTATTCTCACTATAAAAATGCTCACTATATTAATGATTTAGATTTAGCCGTTTCAATTATAATTGAAAAAAATCCTGAATATTTAACCGCTTGTAATAAAGTGTTAGATAGTAGTTCTTTGCATTTATTTAATATGTTTATAATGCGTTCAGAATTATGTGGAGAATATTGTGAGTGGCTATTTTCTATTTTGTTTGAATTAGAGAAAAGAATTGATATCTCTAGCTATTCTATTTATCAAAAGAGAGTTTTTGGGTTTATTGCTGAAAGATTATTTAATATATGGATTGAGCATAATCATATTAAAATAAAAATGATTGATGTGGTTAATATAGAAAATGAAAATTTTTTATTAAAAGCAATGAATTTACTAAAGCGGAAGTTTTTAAATAATGAAGAAAAATAAACTAGATAGTAAATATATTTTAGTGTCGGTTGATCTATTAAGTTTTATATTATCCTCTATTTTGGGACTGTCTATTTTATATTTTTTTGTAACCGATATTAGCCAGTATTTGCCATTAAATGAGTTACAAGAGCGAATTACTATTCATATTTTACTAAGTATGATTGGTATAGGCTGGTTTTGGATAAGATTACGTCATTATACATATCGTAAACCCTTTTGGTTTGAGTTAAAAGAAATTTTACGCACCTTAGCTATTTTAGCAATCTTTGAACTTTCTATTATTGCTTTTTCTAAACTTTATTTATCCCGTTATTTATGGCTAACTACTTGGGCTTGTGCATTTATTATTATTCCAATTGGGCGAATCTTGCTCAAAAAAGGGTTAATTAAAGCTAAAATCTACACTAAAAAAACAATAATTATTGGTGGTGGAGAAAATGCCATTGACGCTTATTATGCCTTAAAAAGTGAGCCTTATTTAGGGTTGGAGATTAGGTATTTTTTATCTAGTCATCCATCTGATAAGTTAAGTGAATTAGGGATTCCAATTTTAAAGGATGTTTCAGAAGGAGGGATTTGGGAATTAGTTTCTAATCCTTACGATCAATTTATTATTGCTCTAGAAGATCACGAAAATACGGAGCGAGATTATTGGCTTCGTTATTTATCAAAACATCGTTATCGTTCGGTATCAGTTATTCCAAGTTTAAGAGGATTGCCATTATATAGCACGGATATGTCATTTCTATTTAGTTATGATGTAATGTTGTTAAGAATAAATAATAATTTAGCAAAAAGAACATCTCGATTTATTAAACGAACAGCAGATATTGTTTTATCTATTTTAGGTTTAGTATTTCTTAGCCCATTATTTTTATATCTTTCTTGGAAAATTAGGAAAGACGGTGGTCAAGCAATTTATGGTCATCAGAGAATAGGGCGGAATGGTAAACCTTTTTCCTGTTTGAAATTTCGCACAATGGTTATAAATTCAGACGAAATTTTGCAAAATTTATTCAAAAATGAACCGCTTGCAAAAGCAGAGTGGGAGAAAGATTTCAAACTCAAAGATGATCCAAGAATTACTCCTTTAGGAAATTTTCTCCGTCGTAGTAGTTTAGATGAGCTACCTCAACTCTGGAATGTTTTAAAAGGAGAAATGAGTTTAGTCGGTCCTCGTCCTATTGTTGCGGAAGAACTATCTCGGTATGATGAAGATGTGGATTACTATTTTATGGCAAAACCTGGAATGACAGGTTTATGGCAGGTAAGCGGTAGAAATGATGTAGATTACCAAAAAAGAGTCTATCTTGATGCTTGGTATGTTAAAAATTGGTCTCTTTGGAATGATTTAGTTATTCTTTGCAAAACCATCAGTGTGGTAATTAAGCGAAGTGGAGCTTATTGATTATGAATATTCTCGTTACAGGTGGAGCCGGTTTTATCGGTTCTGCACTGGTTCGCTACCTGATTGAAGAAACCGATCACACGGTTATTAATATTGATAAATTAACTTATGCGAGCAATTTAGCTTCAGTATCTCGTGTTTCATCTGATGAGCGTTACCATTTTGAGCAGGTAGATATCTGTGCAAGCGGTCAAATTTCGGAAATATTTTGCAAATATCAACCCGATGCTGTTATGCATTTAGCTGCGGAAAGCCATGTAGATCGTTCTATTTCTGGAGCAGTTGATTTTATTCAAACTAATATTGTTGGTACTTATTCTTTGCTTGAAGTTGCAAGAGAATACTGGCTAGATTTACCTGAGCCCCAAAAATCAACTTTTCGCTTTCATCATATTTCAACCGATGAAGTATATGGAGATCTTGCATTAACGGATAGTCTATCTACAGAGAATTCCCCTTATGCTCCAAGTAGTCCCTACTCCGCCTCAAAAGCTTCTGCCGATCATTTAGTTCGTGCTTGGCATAGAACTTATGGATTACCAACTCTTATTACAACGTGTTCAAATAATTTCGGACCTTATCAATATCCTGAAAAATTAATTCCATTGATGATTTTAAATGCCTTGCAAGGTAAAAAATTACCTATCTATGGAAATGGCTTGCAAATTCGTGATTGGATTTTCGTAGAAGATCACGTTAGGGCTTTATATCAAGTTTTAACTAAAGGTAAAGTAGGGGAAACTTATAATATTGGTGCTCGTCAAGAAAAAACAAATATTGAGATAGTAAGGGCAATTTGTAGTTTATTAGAGGAGCTCGCACCTAATAAACCTAATAATATAAAATATTATACTGATTTGATTACTTATGTTGAAGATAGACCAGGACACGATATCCGTTATGCACTTAATACCTCAAAAATTAAACAAGAGTTAGGTTGGCAACCAATAGAAACTTTTGACACTGGTATGCGTAAAACAGTTAAATGGTATTTAGAAAATAATGATTCAATTAAAAAGGCAGATGTTTGATCTGCCTTTTTATTTTATATGTTATTTTCTTTTTGTTTCAATAGATGATATAACAAAATCAATACAAAGAAATAAAATATTGAGCCTGAATTATGAGCCAAGAATGACTGGCTCAAAAAAAAGAATGAATGAGCAATAATATGTATTATTCCTAGAACAGCTATACATTTTAACGCAGCATCATTGGTATTTAATCGTCTAACAAAAATACTCAGTGGAATAAATAATACGCCAATTAATGCAGCGAATCCTAAAATACCTCTTTTTACGAAAGACTCTAAATATTGATTATGTAGACTATTGAATTTTAATGTGGTTTTAGCCATTTGTTGAGTTTCTACTTGCTTCTCCTTAAATTTTTCATAACCTGAACTACCGTGTCCTAATATAGGTTTTTCAGAAATGGCGATTACGGCATTTTCCCACATATCAAAACGAGCACCTAAAGAGGTTGTTTTGTCCTTTTGCTCAATATAGCGGGTAATATCCGTTTCTGCTTCATTCAATCTTTGCTGAATACCAAATTCAGGTTTATAAATAAATGATGCTAAAGGAAGGGTTAGCATTAGTATGATTACATAAATAATTTGTTTACGAATATATTTAAAGTTAAAAAATAGAATAAGTAAAATACAGATAGGAAATGCGACCCACCCACCCCTTGCACCTGTTAGAATACTAGCAAGCAGAGCAAAAGCAGAACAGGCAAAATAGAGGATACAAGTTTTAGTTTGCTTTTGTGCAAACCAGTAAAATGCAATTGCGATGCTAAATAGTGCTAATAAGATTGAGATATTACCTGCCTGAATATGCATTGTGTCAGGAAATGGCTTCGGCAAATTAAGTATAAATTTTTGATATATCGCTAAAATTCCAACTACTAACGCTCCAATAGGAATGAAATGAAATAGAATCTCTTTCTTAATCGGGTAAAGCTTAAAGAAAAAAATTAGCGGAATTAATAACAATATTTTACTTGGATTATCAATTTCACGGAAACCATCTCCATTAAAAACTGCTGACATTACAAATGTAAGGAAATAGGCAATAAGTGAGAAAACAAAAAATTTATCTTCTTTGTCAAGCAACCACTTTTGTTTTAATTTAAAGTGATAAAATAAGAAGCTAAGTGTAGCTATAACGCCTAAGGTCATTGGCACATAACTATAGCCTTTTTTAAAGGCTAAAACAGTAACAAAAAATGTAGCGACTAGAGCATTGCAGAAAAGGGCAATGTGTGAGTTGTCTATTTTTTTGAAGCTAAGCTGCATTAAACTATCCTAAAAAACGGAAAAAATTGTTGTTATTTTATACTAAGGGCATTACGGCATCTATCTATTTTTGCGTAAAACTAAAAATTTCCCCTATTCGATTTAGTATGTACAAACTGGATTTAGGGGAGAAAATCTGCTCTTTACTTTGCTTTTTTGTTGAGGTAGAATGCACTACCTTTTTTATTCTATGCCGCCAAAATTGTGTGCGGTTAATAATTTAATCTATTTTTCTGAGGTGATGGCATATGCCAGTAATTAAAGTTCGTGAAAATGAATCATTTGACGTTGCATTACGTCGTTTCAAACGCTCTTGCGAGAAAGCAGGTATCTTAGCAGAAGTTCGTGCTCGTGAATTCTACGAAAAACCAACTACAATTCGTAAACGTGAAAAAGCATCACTTGCTAAACGCCACGCTAAACGTAATTTCCGTGAGAACGCACGCAACACACGTTTATACTAATTAGTTCGCTAATTAGCAAAAATATATCGAAACCGTGATTCCTTTTAGGCTCACGGTTTTGGTGTTTTTAACGTTTCTATTTCAAGCGGTCATTTTTTGGTAAAATTTTACGATAAATTATCCGCTTGTATCATTCAAAGAGCAGGAGGCAATCAATGAAAGGCACAATTCCACGTTCGTTTATTGATGATCTCATCGCTCGTACCGATATTGTTGAGGTCATCAACAGTCGGGTCAAGCTCAAAAAAGCAGGACGAGATTATCAAGCCTGTTGTCCTTTTCATCACGAGAAAACCCCTTCATTTTCGGTAAGCCAATCGAAACAGTTTTATCACTGCTTTGGTTGTGGCGTTCACGGTAATGTCATCACTTTTTTGATGGATTACGACAAATTAGAATTTCCGGAGGCAATTGAAGAGCTTGCGGCTATGCACGGGCTAGAAGTGCCGAGAGAAAATATCATTAGTCGTGATGGTAAACCGCAAGCGAATTTTAAAACCAAGCGTAATCTCTATGAGTTGATGGAGGCGGTAGCGAAGTTTTATCAGCAAAATCTTACCCATCAAATTGAGCCACAAAGTTATTTGCAACAGCGTGGTTTATCGGCGGAGATTATTGAACGTTTTGAAATTGGTTTTGCTCCTAATGCCTTTGATGCGGCATTACGCACTTTTGGGCAATCGCCTGAAGAAACACAAAAATTGCTTGATACGGGGATCTTAACTAAAAATGATAGCGGTCGAATTTACGATAAATTTCGCAATCGGGTAATGTTCCCTATTCGGGATAAGCGTGGACGAGTGATCGCCTTTGGGGGGCGAGTGTTGCCAAATGATGAGCAAGGTGCGAAGTATATGAACTCGCCTGAAACGGTAATTTACCATAAAGGTAGTGAGCTGTACGGTTTATATCAAGCACTCAAAGTGGATGAAAACCCCGATTATCTCTTTGTAGTGGAAGGCTATATGGACGTAGTGGCTCTGGCTCAATTTGGAGTAGATAATGCTGTGGCTTCGTTAGGTACAGCCACTACAGGTGAGCAAATTCAGCAAATGTTCCGCTGCACTGAGCAGATTATCTGTTGCTATGATGGTGATAGAGCCGGACGAGATGCAGCGTGGCGAGCATTAGAAAATGCTCTACCATACTTGCAAGACGGTCGTCAGCTCAAATTTATTTTCTTGCCTGATGGCGAAGATCCGGATACTTTCATTCGCTCGCAAGGTAAAGCCGGCTTTGAGCAATATTTGGCAGAGAATGCCAAATCTCTGAGTGATTTCTTGTTTGATAGTTTACTTGCTGATGTGGACCTTTCCTCAAAAGAAGGAAAATCCAAACTGGCAGCTTTAGCCGTACCGCTGATTAACCGCATTCCGGGTGAAATGTTGCGTGTTTATTTACGTAATATTTTAGGGCAGAAGTTAGGCATTCTTGATCCAACACAGATAGAAACATTATTACCGAATAAAAAAGCAGAAGAGAGAGCGGCTCATCAAGCCGTTAAAATCAAGCGAACGCCAATGCGATTGCTGATAGCGTTATTATTGCAAAACCCACATTTAGTGAAATTTGTGCCGGATGTGAGTTCTCTAAAAGCCTTAAAAGAGCCGGGTTTTGAATTATTAACGGATATTGTAGCGATTTGTCAGCAAAATGCCGGCATTAGTATGGGGGGGGTACTTGAACATTATCGAGAACATCCCCAATATAAAATCGTTGAAACACTCGCAAGTTGGGAACATTTAGTGTTGCCGGAAAATGTTGAAACCACCTTTATTGAAACGCTCGATTTTCTTTATGCTAAATTAGTGGAATTACGAAAAGAAGAGTTAATTGCCAAAGACCGAACGGTGGGTTTAACTGACGATGAGAAAAAAGAGTACGTTTTATTAATGTTTCAATAGTAGGAATACACTGAGTGAGCCCACAACAAGCGGTCAAAAAAAGCATTGCTTTTTAAACGTTGGCTTTGCCAACGGCAGCGAAGCTGCGAACAATCCTTACAAGGATTGTGAGTAAAATTCATAAATTTTTTGCAAATTTACCAAGCCAAGCTGAATTTAGTGGTATAATCCATTACTATTTTTTGCTCGCAAAATAAACGGATAAACTATGGAAAATCAAGCAGATCAACAATTAGAACAGCAATCCCAGTTAGAACTTTTGATTACACAAGGGCGTGAACAAGGTTATTTAACGCTTTCTGAAGTGCACGATCATTTACCTGAAGAGTTAGTAGATGCAGAGCAGATCGAAGATATTATTCAGATGATCAACGATATGGGGATCCAAGTCTTAGAGGTTGCCCCTGATGCGGATGATTTACTCCTTGCTGAAAATATCGCTGATGAAGATGTGGTAGAAGAAGCTACGAAAGTGCTTTCAACCGTAGAATCAGAGCTAGGCAGAACTACTGATCCGGTGCGTATGTATATGCGTGAAATGGGTACAGTGGAGCTTTTAACTCGTGAAGGCGAGATCGATATTGCAAAACGCATTGAAGACGGTATCAATGAAGTGCAATGTGCGATTGCAGAGTACCCGGAAGCTTTAGTCGGACTTTTAGAATGTTACACCCAAGTAGAATCGGGCGAAATGCGTATTTCTGATTTAGTTACAGCCTTTGTTGATCCGAATGCATCAGAGCAAGTTACGGAAGAATTAGAGGTAGATCTTGATGATGACGAAGAATCGGATACGGTAGCCGATGTTGAAGATGACGAAAATGAAGACGAAGAAAGTGATAGCAGCTCAGACAGCAGCGATGACAGCTCAATCGATCCTGAATTAGCACGAGAAAAATTTGAAGCATTACGCAGCCAACACGAGAAAGTGTTGTTATGTATTCAAAAACACGGTCGTACTAACAAAAAATCAAGAGAACAGATCGAAATTTTATCGAATATTTTCCGTGAGTTCCGTTTAGTACCGAAACAGTTTGATTTATTAGTTGCCACTATGCAAAAACTAATGAAGCAAGTGCGTGCGGAAGAACGCCAAATTCAGCGTTATGCGGTTGAATATTCCGGTATGAAAAAGACCGATTTCTTAAAAGCATTCCAAGGGCACGAATTAAGTGAAGCGTGGATTGAAAAAGCGATTAATGCAAAGAAAAATGCTGCACCAAAACTTGCAAATTATGTAGATAACATTCGTGTTAATATCGCAAATTTACAAAATTTAGAACAAACGTCAGGTTTAACCATTGCTCAAATCCGTGAGATTGGCGGTCGTATTTCTAATGGTGAGCTAAAAGCTCGCCGTGCGAAAAAAGAGATGGTGGAAGCCAACTTGCGTTTGGTTATCTCAATTGCAAAAAAATACACTAATCGTGGTTTACAGTTCTTGGATTTAATCCAAGAAGGGAATATCGGTTTGATGAAAGCAGTGGATAAATTTGAATACCGTCGTGGTTATAAGTTCTCAACCTATGCAACCTGGTGGATTCGTCAGGCAATTACCCGTTCGATTGCCGATCAGGCTCGTACCATCCGTATTCCGGTGCATATGATTGAAACCATCAACAAACTTAACCGTATTTCTCGTCAATGCTTACAGGAAATGGGGCGTGAAGCCACACCGGAAGAGTTGGCAGAACGTATGGGAATGCCGGAAGATAAAATCCGCAAAGTATTGAAAATTGCCAAAGAGCCGATTTCAATGGAAACCCCAATCGGCGATGATGACGATTCACATTTAGGCGATTTCATTCAAGACGAAAGCCTTGAATTACCATTGGATTCTGCAACCGCTGAGAGCTTGCGTATGGCAACCAACGAAGTGTTAGAAGGTTTAACACCTCGTGAAGCGAAAGTATTGCGTATGCGTTTCGGTATTGATATGAACACCGACCATACGCTTGAAGAAGTGGGCAAACAATTTGATGTAACCCGTGAGCGTATTCGTCAGATTGAGGCAAAAGCGTTGCGTAAATTACGCCACCCGAGCCGTTCAGAAACCTTACGTAGTTTCCTAGATGATTAATGATTTCCCCTGTGCCTTGTGGTACAGGGGTTTTTGTTTTAAGATGAATGACAAGCGGTTGTTTTTCTTAAATTTTTTACAAGAAGGATAGATATGAAAAAATCACTATTAGCACTTTTAATTAGCTCAGTATTTGTAATTGCGGGTTGTGAAGACGGCAAAATGACACAAACGGTACTGGAAGCCGAAAAACAGATTGTTCACTTAGGCACAGAATTAAAAAATGCTCAGTCAGACTTGGCAAAAAAAGAAGCAGAAGTTGCTAAGCTTTCAGGTGTGAAAGCGGAGAATGAAAAATTAAAAGCAGAACTAGAGAAAGCCCAACAAAACACCGCATTAAACGTTGAGATTGTGAAAATCTTCGATAAAAAAGATGTGATTAAACATAAAGTTGATCCAAAAGAAGAATTTGCAATAGAAGAAAGTACGGTGAGTTCGATTGTTACGCTTCCAAAAACAAATTTTGATTGGCTCAATCAACTGTTGATTAATCAGGCTTATGACTACAATGAAGAAGAGAGTAGAAAGCTGAAAAATCCAACCGAAGAAGAGTTCAAAAAGCACCGTGAAGAGGTTTATCAAGGTTTACTGGAAAGTACGAAAACAGAGCCTACAATTGGCTATGATGAGCATATTCATAGTACTTTTATGGGGCAACGCAATAATATCGCTACTTTTTTGATGACACATTATAGCTACACAGGTGGTGCTCACGGAATGCACCATACGCAATACATCAATGTCGATTTAGCTAAAAAAGCAGTCATTGGCTTAAATGATTTAATCAGCCCAAAAAATCAATCCCAACTGAAAGAGCTCCTTTGGGAAAATTACAGCCGTGAGCGAGTGGATGAAAATGGTAAATATAATGGATTTGGAGATAAAAAAGAGTTCCGTATTTCTGACCAATTCTATTTCACCCCCGAAGGGATTGCCTTTGTTTATCCTCCATACGAATTGGGTGCTTACGCAGAAGGCGATATAGAGGTTGAAGCGGATTGGTATAGTATCAATAAGTTACTTAATTCAGATTATCAACGTGGCGAAAAAGATGGGTTCTTTGCAGAAGAACTGGAGAACTAATTGTAAATTTAAGTTAAAAAACAACCGCTTGTAATCCTTTATTACAAGCGGTTTATTTTTGTGGATATTTTGCAACTTACCCCAACAAAATCCCCAAGCTAAACAACAAATTAGTGATTAATGCCAACCCTGCCATTTGCCCTAGAATTGGGTAGAGTTCTTTAGGATCCTGGTGTAGATAAACAAAACGTGCGTGTTTTGCAAGCAGCGGTACAGCAAGCAAGAAGATGAAGCTGTACCAATGTTCAAATTCCGAAATTGCAAAAATCAGATAAGAAATAACCGCTAGTACCAACAACGCAACGTGGTATTTTCGCCCGTTTTGGCTGCCAATTCGTACAATAAGTGTATTTTTGCCGGCTTGTCTGTCTTGGTTAATATCACGCAAATTATTGATATTTAATACCGCAACCGAGAGTAATCCACAGCCGAAAGCAGGTAGTAAAATTATTGATGGTACACTATGAGCTTGCAGGTAAAACACGCCGATAACCGCTACAAAGCCAAAGAAAATCAGCACAAACAGATCGCCTAATCCTAAATAACCGTAAGCCTTTTTGCCGACGGTGTAAGTGATTGCAGCAACAATGGACACCACACCCAGCCCAATAAAAAAGAACAAGTCTCGAATGCTCTCAAAGGCATAAGCACTTAATGCTACGCCTGAAATAAAAGAGAGCAGACTTAAAATAATCACCGCTTTTTTTAGTTGCTCGCCACTAATTGCTCCTTGCTGAATGGCTCGAAGCGGTCCGATTCGTTCTTTGGTGTCGGAACCTTTCACGTGGTCGCCGTAATCGTTAGCGAAGTTAGAGAGAATTTGTAGCAAGATAGTCGTAATAAAAGCCAATAATGTCGTAATAAAATCAAATTTTCCAGCCCAATGAGCCAGTGCCGAGCCAACAATAATTGATGCCAACGCCAGTGGCAAAGTTTTGGGGCGAGCGGTGCTAAACCAAATCGAAAAAAGGGAATTTTTGTTCATAAATAATATTTCGTTTAAAATAATGAGTAATCTCCGTCATTTTATCAGAAAAAATCCCGATGACTTCTACCCCAAAACAATTAAATCCGATCCAGATCAATCCAATCGGTATTATGCAAAGCCCTTACGATGAAAAATTTTCCGTGCCTCGCCAGCCCAATTTGGTGGCGGAAGGAAAAGGCATTTTGCATCTCCTTCAGCCTTACAACACGCCCGATGCGGTGCGAGGATTGGAACAATTTAGCCATATTTGGCTGATTTTTCAGTTTCATCATATTCCTGAGCGAGATTGGCACGCTACGGTTAGACCACCTCGTTTAGGTGGGAATGAGCGTATCGGTGTGTTTGCCAGCCGTGCGACTCATCGCCCTAATCCATTAGGCTTGTCGAAAGTGAGACTAGAAGAAGTGGTGGTTGAGAACGGCGACGTTTATCTGAAATTAGGCAGTGTGGATTTAGTAAACGGCACGCCGATTTTGGATATTAAGCCTTACATCGCCTATGCGGATAGCGAACCTGAGGCAGTTTCGGGCTTTGCACAAGAAAAACCGGAGCAGAAGCTATCTGTTGTATTTAGTGAAGAAGCCCAACAAGCGGTGGAATTTTGCCAAAACTTTGCAAAATTTGGCATTGAGCAGCCACTTACTTTTATTCGTGATGTGATTGCACAAGATCCTCGTCCTGCTTATCAACAAGGGAAAGTATCGGATAGAATTTATGGTATGAACCTTGCGGGCTATAATATTCGCTGGAAAATAGAACAAGGTGAGCAAGTGCTCGTCCTTTCGATTGAGTAAATGAACTTTCTGAAGGTAGGAATATCTAATAAGTGAATTTTATACCTTTAAGGACTGATTATGAAATTGAAAAATTTTCTCACAATTCTACCGCTTGCACTAACAACGGTAACGGCTTTTGCTGAAACGGCTACCACAGAGGCAGCACCTGCCGGTACGGTTGTTTCGGTAGAGAAAAAACAAGCCTCAAACTTTAGTTTTTCAACCAAAGTAACTCGTAGCGTTGAACAAGATTTAATGCAGGCAACGGTTTATAGCCAAAAATCAGGGAAGTCATTATCTGAACTGAAAAAAAATGTTTCGCAAAATTTGAATCAAGTACTGGAACTGGCAAAAAAACACCCTGCTATTGAGGTACAAGCGGAAGGCATTAGCAATAACGCCAATTACAATAACAAAGGGAACATTGACGGTTGGCAAGCTTATGGTAGTGTGAGCTTGAAAAGTAAAGATTTCAACGCTATGGCTGAGGTGTTAGAAAATTTAGGTAAAGACGTGGCAATTCAATCTATTTACTTTGGTGTATCGCCTGAGAAAGTTGCATCATTGGAAGAAGAGATGCTACTTGAAGTCATTAAAAAATTCCAAGATAAAGCGGAAGTTATTCAAAAAGCTTTAGGAGCGAAAAAATATCGACTAAGTATGGTTAATCTGCAAACACCAAGTGATGGCGGTTATGAGTATGGCTCTCCTCGTATGGCAAGTGCGATGTATGCAGCAGAACAAGCAGCAATGGGGAAATCAGCAGATATGCCGTTAGAAGCAGGTAAAACGACAATTTCGGCTGTTGCTTCGGGCAGCGTTGATTTTGAATAGAATTGTATAGATTTGTATAGACTTGTATTTTTACTTTAAATTTAAGAATAAATCTGTCTATACTATTAAGCATTGATATGAGTATTTATGGTTTATCATAATACTCATATTTTTATTTAGTTATTTATTGGCATTTTTGGAAAGCAAAACGCTTATGTGTTGTTCACCCTAATGGGTAAGGATTAAAAATGAAAAAATATTTTGCTGAATTTTTCGGTACATTTTGGTTAGTGTTTGGTGGTTGTGGTAGTGCGGTATTAGCGGCGGGGATCCCTGAGCTAGGTATTGGCTACACAGGGGTGTCATTAGCCTTCGGTTTAACAGTATTAACAATGGCGTATGCAGTAGGGCATATTTCTGGCGGTCATTTCAACCCGGCGGTGTCAATTGGCTTATTAGTGGGTGGTCGTTTTAATGCGAAAGATCTAGTGCCTTATATTGTTGCTCAAGTTATTGGTGCAATTGCAGCCGGTGCGGTGCTATATACTATCGCTTCAGGTATCCCAACTTTTGATGCTACCGCTGGTTTTGCAAGCAATGGCTATGGTGAGCATTCTCCGCACGGCTATAGCTTAATGGCAGCGTTACTAATTGAAGTAGTATTAACGGCATTCTTCTTAATGATTATTATGGGGGCAACAGACAGACGTGCTCCGGCAGGTTTTGCCCCGATTGCAATCGGTTTAGGTTTAACCTTAATCCACTTAATCAGTATCCCGGTAACTAACACTTCTGTAAACCCTGCACGTTCAACAGGTGTGGCGTTATTTCAAGGAAGCTGGGCGATTGAACAATTATGGTTGTTCTGGGTTGCTCCGATCGTAGGTGCAATTATCGGTGCATTAGCTTACCGTTTCATCGCTGATGAAAAATAATTTTAGCTAAAGTTCTATGCAGTCCTAGCCATTATTGGTTAGGGCTGCTTTTTATTTATATGAAGGATTAAGAATGAAAATGTTAATTAAATTAGGTAGTGTGATTTTTGCAGCAGTACTGTTAAGTGGTTGCTTAGTTACTTCGGTTGTGGGTGGCGTAGTCGGTACGGCGGTAGATGTTGTTGATGCTGTAACCCCTGATATTGTCGATTAATAACTATTACAAGCGGTTAAAATTCGCTGATAGATTGCAAATATAAAATAAAGCGTTACAATGGCTTGTTATTTTTAACTAAACGTGGATAAAGGATTCAATATGAAAATCACAAAAGATTTAGTACCAAGCATTGCTTACCAAGTGCGTACCCAAGACGGCGTATTGGTTGATGAAGCTCCGGTAAATCAACCCTTAGAGTATTTGCACGGTCATAGCAACTTAGTGGAAGGTTTAGAAAAAGCCCTTGAAGGTAAAGTGGTTGGCGATGTATTTGAAGTACGTGTAAAACCGGAAGAAGGTTATGGCGAATATAATGATAATATGGTTCAACGTGTGCCAAAAGACGTATTTATGGGCGTAGATGAGCTAGAAGTAGGTATGCGTTTTATTGCAGATACAGACTTAGGTCCATTACCTGTTGTGATTACTGAAGTGGACGGCGATGAAGTTGTGGTTGATGGCAACCATATGTTAGCCGGTCAAGAGTTATTATTCTCTGTAGAAGTAGTTGGCGTGCGTGAAGCAACCGCAGAAGAAATTGCACACGGACACGTTCACGGTGGACACGAGCACGGTTGTGGTTGTGGCGGACACGATCATCATCACGATCACGAAGGCTGCTGTGGCGGACACGATCACGACCATCACCATAATCACGGTGGTTGTGGTTGCGGCGGTCATCACTAATTCTTATTTCTCCCTCCTTTCTGGAGGGAGATCTATTTTAAAATACCGATTAAAGCTAATGGTAAGCGGTCCAATTTCTTAGAAAATTTACCAATGTCTTTATAAAAATATAACCTTTCAAATGATGAGTGAAACCAAACAAAACGAATCTGTAGATTATTTGCGTTCGATTTTAAGCTCGAACATTTATGATCTCGCCCAAGTTACCCCTCTGCAAAAAATGGAAAAACTGTCTGAACGTTTAGGCAATAATGTGTTTATTAAACGTGAAGATCGCCAGCCTGTGCATAGTTTTAAATTGCGTGGTGCTTTTGCAATGATTTCTAATCTATCTAAAGCACAAAAAGAAGCCGGTGTGATTGCCGCTTCCGCAGGTAATCACGCTCAAGGTGTGGCACTTTCAGCAAAACATTTAGGTTTAAGAGCCTTAATTGTAATGCCACAAAATACCCCGGCAATTAAAGTAGATGCGGTGCGTGGTTACGGTGGTGAAGTGTTGCTTTATGGTGCAAATTTTGATGAAGCCAAAGCAAAAGCGATTGAGCTTTCAACTGAATTGGGTATGACCTTTATTCACCCGTTTGACAGCCAGGCAGTAATTGCAGGGCAAGGCACTATCGGTTTGGAATTAGTGCAGCAAAAGCCGGATTTAGACTATATTTTCATTCCTGTTGGTGGTGGTGGATTAATTGCAGGCATCGCAGTATTCATTAAGCAAGTTTTACCGAATATTAAAGTGATTGGGGTAGAGTCAAAAGATTCAGCCTGTTTATATCACGCCTTGAAAAACGGTCAGCCAACCGATTTAGAGCGTGTGGGCTTATTTGCCGATGGTATTGCGGTTCGTCGTATTGGCGATGAAACCTTCCGCTTGTGCCAGCAATATGTTGATGATGTTGTATTGGTGGATAATGATGAAATCTGTGCTTCAATGAAGTTGATTTTTGAAAACGTGCGGGCAATTTCAGAGCCATCGGGGGCAACTTCACTGGCTGGTTTGAAGAAATATGTGAAACAGCACCAATTACAAGAAAAGAATTTAGCTTGTATCCTTTCCGGGGCGAATGTTAATTTCCACACGTTGCGTTTTGTGTCTGAGCGTTGTGAAATCGGCGAAAAACGTGAAGCCTTGTTGGCGGTAACGATTCCTGAACAGAAAGGCAGTTTCCTAACTTTCTGTGAGATTTTAGGCAATCGTGCGGTAACTGAGTTTAACTATCGTCATTCCGATGATCAAAATGCGTGCATATTTGTTGGCGTAAGAATTTCCGGTTCGGCAGAGAAGTTAGAAATCATTAAAGAGCTACAGCAAAATGGCTATGATGTAACAGATCTGTCTGATGATGATATTGCTAAAACCCATATTCGTTATATGGTTGGTGGTAGAGCTGCTTCTATCAAAAATGAACAGCTATATAGTTTTGAATTCCCGGAACAGAAAGGGGCGTTACTGAAATTCTTGCAAATGCTCACAAATTGGGATATTTCTTTGTTCCATTACCGTGCTCACGGGGCAGATTATGGTGATATTCTCGCTGCATTTGCACTAAATCAAGGCGATGAAGTAGAATTAAATCAACATTTAGAACAGCTTGGCTATCGTTTCCAAAATGTTAGCAATAGCCCTGCATATCAATATTTTTTGAAGTAAAAGTTAGGAATTAAAATGGCTCGTAAATATTTCGGTACAGACGGTGTGCGTGGAGAAGTAGGTAAATTCCCAATTACCCCTGAATTTGCCTTAAAGCTCGGTTGGGCAGCCGGTAAAGTGCTGGCAACACAAGGCACGAAAAAGGTGTTAATTGGTAAAGATACCCGTATTTCAGGTTATATGTTGGAATCGGCACTTGAAGCGGGTTTAACTGCAGCTGGTTTATCGGCAGTATTTGTTGGTCCGATGCCAACCCCTGCGATAGCCTATTTAACCCGTACTTTCCGTGCTGAAGCAGGTATTGTGATTTCAGCCTCTCACAACCCATATTATGATAATGGGATTAAATTCTTCTCATCAGTAGGTGAAAAATTGCCTGATGAAATCGAAGAAGCGATTGAAGCAATGCTTGATCAGCCGATGGATTGTGTAGATTCGGCAAATTTAGGACGTGCAAGCCGTATTAATGATGCAGCTGGGCGTTATATTGAGTTTTGTAAAGGAACTTTCCCATCTGAATTAAGCCTCGAAGGTTATAAGATAGTGGTGGATTGTGCCAATGGTGCAACTTATCACATTGCCCCAAGTGTAATGCGTGAGCTAGGGGCAGAAGTGCTGGAAATTGGTACGAAACCGGACGGTTTGAACATCAACGAAAAATGTGGTGCGACGGATATTAAAGCACTACAAAAAGTAGTGGTAGAAGCCGGTGCTGATGTTGGCTTGGCTTATGATGGTGATGGCGACCGTTTAATTATGGTTGATCACTTAGGTAACAAAGTAGATGGTGACCAAATCCTGTTTATTTTAGCCCGTGAAGCCTTGCGTTCAGGCAAATTACAAGGCGGCGTAGTTGGTACATTAATGAGTAATATGAGCTTGGAATTAGCGTTAAAAGAGCTTGCGATTCCGTTCTCTCGTGCTAACGTGGGCGACCGCTATGTGCTGGAACAGCTTAAAGAAAAAGGCTGGAAACTCGGTGGCGAAAACTCAGGGCATATCATCGTGTTAGATAAAAATACAACAGGTGATGGCGTAATTGCCTCTCTGCAAGTATTAGCTGCAATGGTAAGCCATAAATTAAGTCTCAATGATTTAGCGAAAGCTGTACCGTTATTCCCTCAAGTTCTACTGAATGTTCGTTTTGAGAAAGGTGCGGCAAATCCACTTGAAAGTGATGAAGTGAAAGCCGTTGCTGCTGAAGTAGAAAAACGTTTGGCAGGTAAAGGGCGTATTTTATTGCGTAAATCAGGCACTGAGCCATTAATTCGTGTAATGGTTGAATGCGAAGATGGACAACTCGCACAAAGCTGTGCAGAAGAAATTGTTGAAGCAGTAAAACGTAATTAATCGCAAGCGGTTATATTTTGTAAAAAATTTGCAAAATATGACCGCTTGTTGTTTAAAAGGAGCAAAAAATGGATCAACAAGAAATGAAAAAAATTGCAGCTCAAGCTGCATTAAAATTTGTAAAACCGAATACGATTGTAGGCGTGGGCAGTGGCTCAACAGTAAACTGTTTTATTGATGCCCTCGCTTCAATAAAAGAAGAAATTAAAGGGGCAGTTGCTGCATCAAAAGCCTCAGAAGAACGCCTGCGTGATATCGGCATTGAAGTCTTTAGTGCCAATGAAGTTAGCGAGCTTGATGTTTATATTGATGGGGCTGATGAAATCACGCCTCAAGGAGCAATGATTAAAGGCGGTGGTGCAGCATTAACTCGTGAGAAAATTGTCAGTTCTTTGGCTAAAAAATTTATCTGTATTGTTGATAGCTCAAAACAAGTGGACGTTTTAGGTTCAACTTTCCCATTACCGGTAGAAGTTATTCCAATGGCTCGCTCTTATGTAGCTCGTCAATTAGTGGCACTTGGCGGTTCGCCGGAATATCGTGAAGGTGTAGTAACCGATAATGGCAACGTGATTTTAGATGTACATAATTTTAAAATTATCGAACCGTTGAAAATGGAGCATACAATCAATAATATTGCAGGTGTCGTTACAAATGGCATTTTCGCACAGCGTTATGCTAATGTTACCATTGTTGGCACACCTGAAGGTGCAGTTATATTAGAATAATTTATTATCGCAAACACATAATACTAGGAGCAAAAAATGGCTAAAATTTCTTTGGATAAATCAAAGATTAAATTTCTTCTACTTGAAGGCGTGCATCAAAATGCAATTGATGTACTCTTAGCGGCGGGTTATACCAATATTGAAGTACATAAGAAGGCACTTGATGGTCAAGAGTTAATTGATGCAATTAAAGATGCACACTTTGTTGGTATTCGCTCACGTACCTTTTTAACAGAAGAGGTGCTAGCTCAAGCTCCGAAATTAATTGCGATTGGTTGTTTCTGTATCGGGACAAACCAAGTTGATTTAAGTGCGGCGAAAAGACGAGGTATTCCGGTATTCAATGCACCGTTCTCAAATACTCGCTCTGTGGCAGAATTAGTGCTTGCAGAAATGATTTTATTAATGCGTAAAGTACCGTCTGCCAATGCTGAAGTGCATCGTGGGGTGTGGAATAAATCTGCTGCCGGTGCAAATGAAGTGCGTGGCAAAAAACTAGGTATTGTAGGTTATGGACATATCGGTTCGCAGTTAAGTGTGCTTGCTGAAGCAATCGGTATGCAAGTTTATTTCTACGATGTTGAAAATAAACTACCGCTTGGTAATGCACAGCAAGTTCCGACGTTGGAGCATCTACTTTCAACTTGCGATATGATTTCATTACACGTTCCGGAGATCGATTCTACCAAAAACCTAATGAGTGCAGAACGTATTGCTCAATTAAAAGAAGGTTCGGTATTAATTAATGCGGCTCGCGGTACGGTAGTTGATATTGATGCGTTAGTAGCCCGTTTGGAAGCAGGCACATTGCGTGGTGCGGCAATTGACGTATTCCCAGAAGAGCCAGCGTCAATTAACGATCCGTTTGTATCACCATTATGTAAGTTTGATAACGTTATCTTAACGCCACACATCGGAGGATCAACTTCTGAAGCACAAGCGAATATTGGTACGGAAGTAGCGAATAAATTTGTGAAATATTCAGATAATGGCTCAACTGTAACTGCTGTAAACTTCCCGGAAGTTTCATTACCGATTCATAATCAAGCTAAACGCTTATTACATATTCACGAAAATCGTCCGGGTATCTTAAATCAGATCAACCAAATCTTTGTGGATCTAAATGTAAATATTGCAGCACAATACTTACAAACCGACCCAACTATTGGTTATGTCGTGATCGATGTGGAATGTGATAATGTTGATGATGCATTACAACGCTTAAAAGTCATTGAAGGCACAATTCGAGCACGTGTACTTTACTAATTAAGCAAAGAGCCTGAATAATATTCAGGCTCTTTTGTTACAAGCGGTCATATTTTTAAAAAATTTTACAACCGATTAATTTATGCTTAGAAACGATAAGTGGCATTTGCTGTGAAAGAGTTGCCTTTTAATTTTGTACCACTGCGTTTTAAGTTATCACGAGTATATTCTGCAGTAAGTTCTACATCGCTTGATACAGCATATTTTGCCCCTGCACCAAAGCCGAAGCCACGATAAGTTTCGTTACCGACTTTAGTTGAGCTTGCATCAACTTTTACATAAGGAAGTAAGTCTGAGCCAACACGATAACCTTGTTGATAAGCAACGGTATATTTATTTTTTTGTTTTACATCACTAAATACTTTAGTGCTGCCTACTTTTGCTTTACCTTGCACCACACCTACAAAGTTATTGCCTTGATCGATACCGTAATCAACAACTAAGACCGGACCTGTTGAGTCTTTACCTTTTACGCCATCTACGTTGTACTTGGTCGTTGTTACGTCAACACCTACGCCAACACCGGTAAATGTATTACCAACCGGGGCTGCAAATAAATTTGCGGAGAATAAGCAAGCAAGTGTTGCAATAGTTAATTTCTTCATATATGACTCCTCTTTGACTAAGATTCAATATTACCGCAGAAGCGATAACCTTCTCCGTGAATAGTTACGATCATTTCCGGTGTATTTGGGTGATCTTCAAAATGTTTACGAATACGGCGGATTGTTACATCAACGGTTCTATCGTGAGGTTTTAATTCACGTCCTGCCATTTTCTTCAGTAAATCTTCACGAGTTTGGATTTTACCCGGATTTTCACAGAAATGTAATAACGCTCTAAATTCACTACGTGGCAATTTCGTTGCTTCACCTTCAGGATTAATAAGGCTGTGGCTGTGAATATCTAATGTCCAGCCGTTAAAGCGATAACGTTCCACATCGGATTGCTCTTTTGTTTCATTTTTTTCGCCCATTGTACGCTGAAGTAAATTTCTAGCACGAATAGTTAATTCGCGTGGGTTAAACGGTTTAGTAATGTAATCATCAGCACCAATTTCTAACCCTAAAATTTTATCAATTTCGTTATCACGACCGGTTAAAAACATTAAAGGTAATTTACGGTTCTCTCGAATTTCACGAGCTAAAATTAAGCCGTTTTTACCCGGTAAGTTGATATCCATTAACACAAGATTGATTTCTTGAGCATTCAATACTGTGTGCATTTCTTCGCCGTTAGATGCTTGAAATACTTGATAACCTTCACCCTCAAAAATGCTTTTGAGCATATTCCTTGTGACTAATTCATCCTCAACAATTAAGATTTGTGGGATTTTCATTTTTTAACCTCTGATCTAATTTATAAATTCTGTTTATAACCTTTATGTTACAAATTATTTAAATTCTACTTATAAATTTCTAAATGGAAAGCATAAAAATGACAATTTGTTTAATTCAATCAAATTTTTAGCTATTTCTCTCTATTTTTCTCTATCATCAACACCTAAAATTAAGTAATTACCGTCAATATCGGCAAGACTACGAAAACCGATGTTATAAATATGACAACCATATTTAGAATTTTTATTGTCGTAATGAAAATTATCGTGATGATGTCCGTGAAAAATCTTAGTTGCCCCTAGCTTTTTAGCCAGTTGGTTAATTACTGCAAAACCTTGTGGGTGTGGCTTAGGTGCTTCGTGCGTAATTAAAATATCAGCTGTTTCGTTTTCTAATGCTTCAAAATCTGAAGGAAAAATAGAAGAACGGTGTCTTAGTGGCACCCCTCCTCGCCAAATTTTCTCTTGTGGAGTATATTGGCAAAAATGAATAGGGTCAAAAAACATAGGTCGATTCGGTGGCATCCAGATATGCCCTCGAAACACACCGCCAATCCCCGCAATTTTTACCCCTTGAATTTCCACTACTTTGCCGTGAATATTGCGTTCTTTCCAATGGCTATTCCAAACAGAATCAAAGGCAGCAACAGTTTTACTGTCGTGATTACCGTGAATAAACCAAATATCGCAATGTTGGGAAAGTTTATCTAATTCATCGGGAGTCGTGAGTTGGAGATCACCTAGAATAACTAGAGACACTTCCTCTGTTTGTTGTTGTAAAACAGGGTAAAGATGCTCGTAGCTACCGTGCGGATCACCTGCAAAAAGTATCATCTTGTATTCCGTTACTCTGAATCGTTAAGGTTATATTGTTTAAATTGTAGTGGGATTGGCTCTTCATTTAAGATTGCTTCAACAACCTCTTTTGCCTGATTATATCTATCTAAATAACTTGGCGATTCAATTTCAATATAAGGAATACGGTATTTTTCCAGTAATTTTTTCAATAATTGTTGGAATTGTTGGCGTTGCTTTTTAGAACCCAAACTACGCAAACCGTCTGCAACCCATTTGGTATTATTTGACAGTAAAATCGTTACATCAAACGGATATTCACGAATCATTGAATCTAAGAACGGATGGGCTTTTCCTTCATATTGAATACAAAATGCCTGTGTTGTAATGTAATCGGTATCAATAATTGCCACTTTGTGAGCGTGTTTCATCGCATAATCAACATAACGCTGATGCCCTAGCACCATCTGAGGATAGTCAGAATATTGCATTGCTTGCTCATTGCCACCTAGTTGCTCAAACACAAATTCACGCCCATATTCCCAAGCGGAAGTTGTATTAAACACGTTCGCTAATTTGCTGACCAATACTGATTTACCACTGCTTTCACCACCTAAAATCGCAATGGTTTTAACAAAGAACGGACGAACTTCTTTCGGAATAAAACGCCAATAGTGGAACGGATTATTACGAATTTGAGTCGCAGAAACATTAAACGATTCACGAGCAGGATCAACCAACTGAACCTCTAAACCCAAATATTTTTCGTATGGCTCTTTGTCTTGAACTTCGCTACTAAACACAATGGTTGGATTGATGTTTTTCTCAGCAAACAGTTCTTTCACACGAGCTGACCAGCCTTCCCACCCGTTCGGGTAGCTTGGAATGCCATCCTCGACTAAATGGTGGATAAATATTTGCTTTTGCTGATATTTAAAGATCTGCTGTACCCAACGCAAACGGTCTTCGTTGGTTGGCATACGTTTCATTTTACTTTGCTGGAAAAGGCGTAAATCACGTTCGGAATCGGTACAAACGATAACGTGTAATACATCCACTTTACTGAATGCTTCATAGATCATATTAATATGACCTGTATGAATAGGGTAAAATTTACCAAAAATGACACCGGCACGCTGGTTGCTATCTTCGACAATTTCTAAAACCGAATGCAATGCTTTTAGTTTATTTGCACTCGGATTTTTAATTTTACCGCTCACCAGCTGATTAAAATAGGCTCGCGTTACACCGGCTTGTTCACAAATATCATTGACTTTAAGTTTAAGTTGTTTACGTTTTTGTTGAAGATAAGCAAAATTTGCCATAGTTATTCCCCCGATTTTTGGTTGCCATCATATAGCAAAATGTAGCATTTGAATATCTTTTTATACGAAAAAAGCTATGTTGATGTGATATTCGTGCATTAATTGATAACACATAGGATTTTTTTTCCTTTTTTGTTGATTTCTCGCTATAATCACAGCAATTTTTACTCATAAAACGGTTTATATTTTTATGCAGCTCATTCGAGGTTTTCACAATTTAGATAAATATAGTGCTTTAAACAAAGGCTGTGTTCTTTCTATTGGAAATTTCGATGGCGTACATATCGGACACCAAAACATTTTAAGTCGTTTGTGTGATAAAGCCTTAGACTTAGATTTACCTTCGGTGGTAATGCTATTTGAACCTCAGCCTCGCGAATTTTTTGCAAAAAAAAGTGGAAATTTGACCGCTTGCACACCGCCTGCAAGGTTAATGCGATTGCGTGATAAGCTGAAATATTTAGCCGAAGCCGGAGTGGATTTCGTGTTGTGCGTTCGTTTTAGTGAAAAGTTCGCTCAAATTTCCGCAGACGATTTTATTAGCGATTTATTAGCAAAACGGCTCAAAGTTCGTTATTTAAGCGTAGGGGACGATTTCCGTTTCGGTGCACAACGTGCTGGCAATTTTGACACCTTACGCAATGCAGGGCTGAAATACCGTTTCGCGGTGGAAGAAAGCCATACTCACAGCCTAAATGAAGAGCGAATTAGTAGCTCATTAGTGAGAGAGGCTTTGCAAAATAACGATTTAGCCTTAGCCGAAACATTATTAGGTAAGCCTTACTCAATTCACGGGCGTGTTGCTCACGGCAATAAGCTCGGTAGAACCATTGGTTTCCCAACCGCCAATATTATGCTCAACCGTTTAGTTACACCTATTCAAGGTGTATTTGCGGTGAAAGTAAACACGAAACAAGGCAGCTACAACGGCATAGCAAATGTGGGGAACCGCCCAACCATTAACGGTACAAAGCCGTTATTAGAAGTGCATATTTTTGATTTTAATGCCTCCATTTACGGCGAAGCAATTGAGGTCGTCTTTCTGCAAAAAATTCGTAATGAAACAAAGTTTGAGAATTTTGAAGCGTTAAAATTACAGATTGAAAAAGATCGCCTACAAGCGGTTGAATTTTTTGAGAAATTTGCAAAGTAATTATGCAATTTAGCTTATTTCATTTGGAAGAGATATCGTAGGGGCAAATTGCAATTTGCCCCTACAACCCCGAGATTTTATTAAAATTGGAAAACAAAATGACAGTTGATTACAAAAACACCCTTAACCTGCCTGAAACAGGCTTTCCGATGCGTGGTGATTTAGCCAAGCGTGAACCAGATATGTTGAAAAATTGGTATGACAAAAACTTATACCAAAAAGTGCGTGAAGCAAGAAAAGGTAGTAAAACCTTTATTCTGCACGATGGTCCTCCGTATGCGAACGGCAATCTTCACTTAGGTCACGCAGTAAATAAAATCTTAAAAGATATTATTATGAAGTCTAAGACTTCATTAGGTTACGACACTCCTTATGTGCCGGGTTGGGACTGCCACGGTTTGCCGATTGAGTTAAAAGTAGAAGGCATTGTCGGTAAGCCGAATGAGAAAATTTCTGCCGCTGAGTTCCGCCAAGCGTGCCGTGATTATGCGAAAGAGCAAGTAGAAGGACAGAAAGCCGATTTTATCCGTATGGGAATTTTAGGCGATTGGGATAACCCATACCTGACAATGAATTTCCATACTGAGGCAAGCATTATCCGCACTTTAGGTAAAGTGATTGCCAACGGTCATTTATATAAAGGTTCAAAACCGGTTCACTGGTGTTTAGATTGTGGCTCTTCTCTAGCAGAAGCAGAAGTAGAATATGAAGATAAAGTTTCGCCATCAATCTATGTGCGTTTTAATGCGGTAGATGAGGCGGAAGTGGCGGCTAAATTTAACGCACAAGGGCAAGGTAAATTATCAGCGGTAATTTGGACTACAACCCCTTGGACTATTCCATCTAACCGTGCGATTGCGATTAACCCTGAACTTGAATATGCCTTAGTGCAATTAGCGGATGAGCGTGTGGTACTAGCGGTCGATTTAGTTGAAGATGTTGCAAAAGCCGCTGGCGTTGAATCATTTGAAGTTTTAGGCAAAACCAAAGGCGAAAACCTAGAATTATTATGCTTTAATCACCCATTCTATGATTATAGCGTGCCGTTTATTTTTGGCGACCACGTTACCACAGACGGTGGTACTGGCTTGGTTCACACCGCTCCTGACCACGGTGCGGACGACTTTGTGGTGGCTCGCAAATATAAAATTGAAATGGCAGGCTTAATTTCCAATGACGGTAAATTCAAAGCGGATACCCCATTCTTTGGTGGCTTAGGTGTGTTTGAGTCGAATGAAAAAGTCGTGGAAAAACTGCAAGAAGTCGGTGCATTGCTGAAATTATCCCGCATCAAACACAGCTACCCACACTGCTGGCGACACAAAACCCCGATTATTTTCCGTGCTACTCCACAATGGTTTATCGGAATGGAAACCCAAGGTTTACGCAAGCAAGCATTAGGCGAAATCAAATCTGTACGTTGGATTCCATCTTGGGGTGAGGCACGAATTGATACGATGGTCGCAAACCGCCCTGACTGGTGTATCTCACGTCAGCGTACTTGGGGTGTGCCAATGGCAATGTTCGTGCACAATGAAACCGAAGAATTACACCCACGCACTTTAGAATTGATTGAAGAAGTGGCTAAACGTGTTGAAGAAAAAGGCATTCAAGCGTGGTGGGATTTAGACCCAGCAGAACTGCTTGGCGAAGAAGCGAAAGATTACCGCAAAGTGCCGGATACCTTAGATGTGTGGTTCGACTCAGGATCAACCTATGCCTCAGTAGTGGAGCAACGCCCTGAATTTAACGGCAATTCAGCGGATATGTATTTGGAAGGTTCAGATCAACACCGTGGTTGGTTTATGTCTTCATTAATGCTTTCTACGGCAACTAACGGCAAAGCCCCTTATAAACAGGTTTTAACCCACGGCTTTACCGTTGATGAAAAAGGCAGAAAAATGTCTAAATCACTCGGTAACGTGATTGTACCAAGCGAAGTTTGGAACAAAAACGGGGCAGATATTCTGCGTTTATGGGTGGCAAGCACTGACTACACCGGTGAAATTGCGGTATCGCACAACATCTTAAACAGTGCGGGCGAATCTTATCGCCGTATCCGTAACACCGCACGTTTCCTATTGGCAAACTTAAACGGTTTTGATCCAAAACGTGATCTAGTTAAACCGGAAGAGATGATCGCACTTGATCGCTGGGCAGTGAGCTGTGCCTTAGATGCCCAAAACGAGATCAAAGAGGCGTACGACAACTACCAATTCCACACGGTGGTACAACGCTTAATGCGTTTCTGCTCAATTGAAATGGGCTCATTCTACCTCGACATCATCAAAGACCGCCAATATACCACCAAAGCGGACAGCCTTGCCCGCCGTAGTTGCCAAACAGCGTTATGGCACATTGCAGAAGCTCTTGTGCGTTGGATTGCACCAATTTTATCTTTCACAGCAGATGAAATTTGGGGCTATTTACCACAAGTTGAAGGCAGAAGTGAATTTGTGTTCACTGAAGAGTTTTATGGCAGCTTGTTTGCCCTAACTGAGCAAGATAAATTAGATGATGCTTACTGGCAACAAATTTTAAAAGTGCGTGCTGAAGTAAACCGTGTGTTAGAGCAAGCTCGTAAAGACAAAATTATTGGTGCAGGTTTAGAAGCGAAAGTTACGGTGTACGCGAATGATGATATTCTTCCATTATTAGAGCAACTTGGTAATGAATTACGTTTTGTATTAATTACTTCACAAGCAATTGTAAAACCACTCGCTGAAGCTGATATTGCCGAAGGCGAGTTAGCCGGTTTGGCGGTGAAAGTGGAAAATGCAGATGGCGAAAAATGCCCTCGTTGCTGGCACTATGCAACCGACATCGGCACGCACGCAGACCACAAAGAAGTATGTGGACGCTGTGTGGAAAATGTTGCAGGCAGTGGTGAAAAACGTTTGTTTGCGTAATCATTCAATGTATTTTAAGGCAGGGGAAACCCTGCTTTAGTTTTTTCACTAATAGATAGACACCTATCTTAAAATTTGCAAAACTTTCCTAGAAAACAACCGCTTGTATTGCTACAAAAAATGCAAAAATCATTCTTTTCCTCTCTTTTATCTCAATGTTTGCTCAAACAGCAATCGCCTTTTCTCCAGAGTGATGCTAACAGCTCAAATTTTCCTATATTTACCAAACCGAAATTGACAAAACCAAATATCTCAAGAGCAAATAGTCCTGAAAGTTACGAGTGCCGTTAATGTAAAATCGCTTTATTAATCATTTCGGTGTAAAATAGTCGGCAGTCATTAAAAAAATCGGGAATCATTAATGTTAATTTTGAATAAACAACGCAAAGCTGAAAAGCTGATAGAAAGTTTACCTTTCTTGCCACAGCAGGCGGAACAGGTGATTTTTCTTAGTTCAAGCCAAGCGTTTAAACAGCAAATTTTACAGCTGATTCAAACGGCAAAAAAAAGAATCTATTTGACAGCACTTTATTTTGAAAAGGACGACGCAGGGCAAGAAATTTTGGCTGCCCTTTATAATGCGAAACGAAGCAATCCGGCTTTAGAGATTAAAATCTTGGTCGATTGGCATAGAGCCCAACGTGGACGTATTGGTGAAGCGGAAAGTCTCTCGAATGCTGATTGGTACACGAAAGTTAAAGCTGAACAAAATCTTCCTGAAGGACAAGAAATTGAGTTCTACGGCGTGCCGATTAATGGGCGAGAAGTGTTTGGCGTATTGCACCTAAAAGGTTTTGTGTTTGACAATACGATTTTGTATAGCGGAGCAAGTATCAACAACGTTTATTTGCATCAGTTAGACCGCTATCGCTACGACCGCTATCACGTTATTGAAAATAAAGCCTTAGCAGATAGTTGGGTAGAATTTATTCAACAACATATTTTATCGAACAGGGTGGTAAGCCGTTTAGATACGACGAATCGTCCGAAAACTATTGAAATCCGTTCACAGATTAAAGCATTCCGTAAGCAGTTAGGGCGAGAGCAGTATCAATTCAACGGTATTGCGAAAAGCGACGATTTGCTGGTTTCGCCATTATTTGGTTTAGGACGTCGTAGAAATCAGCTCAACAAAGTTATTGAGGCGTTGTTCTACCAAACAGAACAAAAATTAACGATTTGCACGCCTTATTTTAATTTTCCGCTTTCGTTAAGAACTCGTATTGAATGGTTGCTGGCAAACGGCAAATCAGTGGAAATTATTGTGGGCGATAAAACCGCTAATGATTTCTATACTAAGCCTGATGAAAAATTTACGATGGCATCAGCTCTGCCTTATTTGTATGAAAAGAATTTGCGAGCTTTCGCAAAACGGTTAGATTTTTATATTCAAAATCAACAGCTTATTATTCGTTTGTGGAAAGATGGCGAAAATAGCTACCACCTTAAAGGGGTTTGGGTAGATAACCGCTATATTTTGCTCACAGGGAATAATTTAAATCCGCGTGCGTGGCGTTTAGATGCTGAAAATGCGATTTTAATTTCTGACCCGAAAGCAGAGCTAAGTGAAAAAGCGGAAATGGAGTTGAGCCAAATTCGCCAACATACGCAGGTTTTAAGCCATTATAGCGATTTAGAAGTGCTGACAGATTACCCTGAAAATGTGCGTAAATTGCTGAAAAAATTTGGTAGAGTGAAACTCGATAAAATTGTGAAGATGTTATTGTAGAACATTTAATGTAGGGGCGAACCGATGTGTTCGCCCAATTATTAAGGAAAAATATGAGTGAACAAATTTATGGCATTCACGCAGTGAAAGCCTTTTTAGATAATGCTCCGGAGCGTTTAATTGAAGTATTGGTGCTTAAAGGACGTGAAGATAAAAGATTACTGCCGTTGCTAAACGAGCTACAACGCTTGGGTGTTTCGATTCAGCAAGTAAACCGCCAAACTCTAGATAATAAATCGCAAGGCGAAGTACATCAAGGCATTATTGCCCGCGTTGTGCCACAAAAAGAGTTAAATGAGCACGATTTAGAGGCAATTTTAAGCCAAAAGCAAAATCCACTCTTGCTTATTTTAGACGGTGTAACTGATCCACATAATCTTGGTGCGTGCTTACGTACTGCGGATGCAGCCGGTGTAGATGCAGTTATTGTACCGAAGGATAAATCTGCTCAATTGACCTCAATCGCCCGTAAAGTGGCGTGTGGAGCAGCAGAAGTGATGCCGTTAATTCGAGTTACCAACCTTGCCCGTACAATGCGTGATTTGCAAGAACGCCACAACGTCTGGATTGTTGGCACAGCAGGTGAAGCCACATCGGGCATTTATGAAGCGAAATTAACCGGCTCAATTGCCTTAGTGATGGGGGCAGAAGGAGACGGAATGCGTCGCCTAACCCGTGAACATTGTGATCAACTCATCAGCATTCCAATGGCTGGTTCGGTGTCATCTCTGAACGTATCGGTTGCAACAGGAGTTTGCTTGTTTGAAATTGTTCGCCAAAAGCTAGCAGCAAAATAGTGAAAAAATAGGGGCATATCACATTATTTGCCCCTATTTTGATTACTTATCTAAATAATCTTCCAAATTAATCACTGTATCACACGATTTCTCAATTAAATAAGGATCGTGGCTCACCAAAATCAAGCTACAATTTCTGGCTCGACATTGGTTTATCAGCAATTCAATCGTTTCTTGCTGCGTGATAGGGTCAAGTCGAGAAGTTACCTCATCAGCAAACAGCAGCACAGGGTCGAGCAATAACGCTCTTAAAATCGCCACACGTTGTAGCTCGCCACCCGACACATTTTCGGCACTGCGTTGTAAAATTTCCGGGTTAAGCGAGAGTTGCTCTAATAAACTTGGAATCGGTAGGCGATCGAGCTTGTGTTTGTTAATTATATCGTCCAATAGCGTTTGCAAGCTCACATTCGGTGCAAATGCCTCGGGCGGATCTTGGTAGAGCTTTAATACCTGGTGCTTTTTGTGGCTTTGGCTGTGCCATTTTACCTCGCCCGATTTTGGTTTTAGCAAACCACATAACACATCGGCAAGGGAGCTTTTTCCAATACCACTATGCCCCACAATGCCTAGCACTTCGCCTTTGTGTAAATCAAAAGAGAGATTGCTAAACAAGGTTTTCTTGCCTCGAGCAATACTCAGATTTTTAACCGAGACAAGCGGTTGTTTTTGGCTCAAATTTTGCAATGGCTGCCAATGTTTTGGATCAGCGGCAATTAAGGCTTGGGTATAAGGGTGTTGTGGATTGCTTAATAGTGCTTCCGCCTCGCCTTGTTCCAACAGCTCGCCTTTTTTCATTACCAGTATGTAGCCACCGAGTTGTTCGGCAACTTCAATATCGTGGGTAATGGTCAATAAACCACCACCATTTTGGTAAGCGGATTTTAACAGTTCAATCACTTTACCTTTACTAATTGGATCAAGCCCTTTGGTCGGTTCATCTGCCAGTAAAATTTTTCCACCCGCAGCAGTTGCAATTGCGAAAGATGCACGTTGAGCCATTCCGCCCGAAAGTTGGTGAGGGTAGTTTTCAACCGATTCACCTAAACCGAGTTTGGTCAAATAGGCTTGGCTCTCCGTTTTCGCTTGGGGCGAAGATTTTCCAGCCACATAGTGAAAGCTTTCCCACAACTGCTTGCCGATTTCCATAATAGGGTTTAGCGAGCGGCGAGGTTCTTGTGGCAGCATTACTAAGGTTTTGCCCCACATTTTTTCAATCTCAGATTGTTGGTTAAAATCAATTTTGCAAGCTTCAACAAAAAATTGACCGCTTGCAATAAGCTCTTCAGGTAAAGCACCCATAATGGCTTGAATTAACAGGCTTTTGCCCGACCCCGTTTCGCCTAAAATAGTAATATTTTTGCCTTGTTGCAGTGAAAGTGAAATAGGTTGAACCAGCGTTATACCTTCTTTGGTCTGTACGTTTACATTTTGAATTTCCAGTAACATTATTTCACTCTCCCTGATAATAATTGTAGGCTAAGCACCATCAAAAATACGGCAACTACCGGCTGTAAAAAGATCAATGGAGCTTCGTAGTAATAAGGGAAGAGCTCTGTCATCATTAAGCCGAGCTCCGCTGTAGGTGGGCGTAACCCCACGCTTACAAAGCCAAGTGTAGCGAGAGCCAAAATCGCGTTGCCGAGTGAAAATGCAGATAATGTGGCGATCATTGGCAGTAAACGAGGTAATAAATGGCGTTTGAAGCTATAAAGCCAGCCCATTCCCATTAAGCGTGAGGCTTGAATTTCCGAACTGTTTGCCATTGTTGAGCTAATGGAACGGATCACACGGAAAAATTCCACCCACATTACCAATGAAATCCCTAAGTAGAGCGTCCAGAACGAACCCGGAGAGAGTGCGGCAAAGAGTAATACCAGTAATAAGCCCGGTAGTGCCATCACTAAATCACACATAAAACTGAAAATGCGGTCGATCCAGCCACCGAAAAAGCCAGCCATAATGCCTGTAATCAAACCTGCCACTAAGGCACAAAATACGCTAAACAGCGATAAGCCGAAAGAGAGGCGAATAGCAGAGGAAAGTCGGGCAAGCATATCTCTGCCGAGATGGTCTGTGCCGAACCACGCTAATTCATTTGGGCTGGAAAGCGTATTGGCTAAATCTTGAAAGCCGATATCCATCGGGTAAAAATAAGGCTGTAAAAAGGCGAACCCGAGCATAATAAGTAGGATCGTGCCGCCCAAATATTGTGAAGTTGAGATTTTCATTTTGATATCCTATCGCTTAATTCGTGGGTCAATCCAAGCACTGAGCAGATCGGCAAGAGTGTTTAATACAACAAATAATCCACCCATTACTAAGGTTGTACCTTGAATCATCGGTACATCACGGGCAATAATGGCGTGAACCAATGCGTGTCCACTGCCGGGCCAGGCAAATAAACTTTCTACCACCACAACACCTTCAATTAAATAGACGAGCTGTACTGCGTGATAGGCAATAACCGGGACGGCAATGTTTGGTAAACCGTGTCGCATAAAAGTTTTCCAGCGGTTTAGCCCTTTTAATTGCGAGAATTGGTAAAACTCTGCATTTTTCACTTGTACCATCGCAGAGCGGGTTACTCGCACCGAAACCGCACTCAAGCCAATCGCAAGGGTTAAGGCAGGTAAGATAAAATGCTGCCAGCTACCATATCCGCCAGCAGGCAACCATTTTAGTTGAGCTGAAAATAACGTAATTAAGCCGATAGCGATAATAAAGGCTGGCACAGAGCGGAACAGCGTGCTGAAAATGAGTGTCAAGCGGTCAAAAAAACCGTTTGGTTTGCGAGCAGCGAGTAATCCAAGTGGGGGACCAATAAGGATTGCTAAGATAAGTGCCACAATTGCAAGGCTTAAGGTATGTCCGAACTGATGTTGAATTTCAGCCCAGACAGGATCGCCTGTTACCAGCGATTTGCCTAAATTAAACTGCAATAAATCGCCTAACCAACTGAAATAGCTCTGCCACCAAGGCTGATCTAACGCTAACTCGGCTCGCACCGCTTC
This sequence comes from Mannheimia indoligenes, assembly GCF_036880405.1. Classification (NCBI taxonomy): domain Bacteria; kingdom Pseudomonadati; phylum Pseudomonadota; class Gammaproteobacteria; order Pasteurellales; family Pasteurellaceae; genus Mannheimia; species Mannheimia indoligenes. Next base: position 100,829 of record NZ_JBAJJM010000004.1, read on the forward strand.
AGCAGCCATACTGTCGGCTTGGTCGTAACCATAACGGCTGGCGGCAATACGGTATGCCATATCGCCCGACAGTTGGCGGGTAATAATGAAAGTTAATGTGCCGACTGACCAGACGACTAATAACAACTGAGTAAGGCGGCGGAGTAGGATTTTTAGCATAGGATAATTTTCTATTTATACTCTTTTCTTCGTTAATTTCTACTGCCAAATCTCCCCCTCCCCTCTTTGCTAAAGAGGGGGACTATCGGATATAAATTTATACTTTATCTCTATTTTAATTATCCTAATGAAGGACTTGAATTTAAAATTCACTGGAGATCTATCACCCCTCTTTAGCAAAGAGGGGAGGGGGAGATTTGGCAGTATATATTGGCGAAGTACGAGCGGTTATTTACTTAGTTTTTCCAAATAAAAACGTCTTTCAAACGGATCAAGCGTCAAGCCATTAATACCTTGGTGTCCGACTACGGTTTGTTGATCGTACACAATCGGAATAATAGGTAATTCATCGTGAATAATTTGGCTCACTTGCTGCTTTAATTGCTTCGATTTTTCAGGATCGATTTCTGTTTCAAGTTGTTTTAGAGCGTGATCTAGGCTGTCATTACGCCAGTTCATTGTGCCCCAATCGCTTCCACCGTTAGCAAAGTCTTGCACTAACAAGGCGAATGGATCGAGTGTTTTCGCATAGTTGAATGCATAAAGTGCCATCTCTAAAGTGCCATTTTGATGTCCTAGTGGAATTTCACTGAAGTTACCGACAGATACATTGATATCAACCCCGATTTTCTTCCATTCAGCTTGTAAAATGGTTGCAATAATCGGTAATTCAGGACGATCTGAATAAGTTCTTAAGGTGAAAGTAAACGGCTTGCCCTCTTTGGTTAATTTGCCTTCTGCGTTATATTCATAACCGGAAGCGGTCAAATTTTCCTTAATTTTTGCAATAGTTTCATCGTGGCTTAAGCTTGATTCTGCTGTTGCAACACGCCAGTCGGCAAAGGCTTTAGGTAAAATTTGATCTGCCATACCGTCTTGGATTTTCAATACTTGCTCAGCAATCGCTTTGCGGTTAATTGCTTGAGATAAGGCTTGGCGAATTGCTAAATCGTTAAAGAACGGTTTCGCAACATCCATTTTAAGTTGAGTCGTGCGTGCAATAGAGGTATTGATAAGCTGCAAATTTGGATCAGCTTTTAAACGAGCCACGCTTGCTTTATCTAAATTAAACACTAACGACGTTTGATCGCTCTGTGCCATTAAGGTACGGGTTTCACTACGGCTACTGGCTAAATAATTCGCTTGCTGAAGTTGTGGTTTGTTGCCCCAATATTCATCAAAACGAACGCTTTCTAATTTTTGTGGAGCTTCAATTTTAGTGGCTTTGAATGCACCTGTACCAATTACTTGTACCACATCGCCTTTTTCATCAAAGCTCTCTTCCGCTAAAATTAAGGTAGTGTAGTGCGTTAAGAAAGAAGGAAATGGTACAAAAGATTTCGTTAATTCAAATTGGATTTGGTTGTTATCTAAGGCTTTAATCTCTTTGATAAAGGCTTTTTGCAACACACCAGGCTTTGAAAGTGCAATTTTTAATGATTTTTCGACCGCTTGTGCGGTTAAAGGCTTGCCGTTGTGGAATTTGGCATCACGTAGGGTAAAAGTCCAAATAGTTGCATCACTATTGCTCTCCCATTTCGTTGCCAAACCTTCTACTAATTGACCTTCAAGATTAGCTTCAACTAAGGTTTCAGCAATATTCATACGTTGGAAAATCACGCCCGATTGGTTTAAATCTAAACTGTTTAATTCCCAAGGAGCAACAACCGTTACAAGCGGTAAAGTTTCCGGATTTTTTTGCGATTGTTCAGGCTGTGCCACCGGTTTCTCTACATTGGCTTGTGTATTTTTATCATCACAAGCTGCAACACAAAATGCTGCCATCGTTAATGGAATTAACCATTTTTTCATTTTATTTTTCTCCATAAAAAAATAAGGGGCTATATAACCGCGAACTTTAGCATATTTCCATAAAAAAAGTAGAGTTTTTTAAGTTGAGTGTTTTAATTGGTTATTTAATAGTCGGTATGTAAAATGAGCTCTATTTTTGCACCGGAATTATTTTTACTCCAAAATGGTTGGCAACTTTTCGTTCCTCATTTTGCAAAATCGGCAAGGAATTGACCCGCTTGTTACCAATTATCATTGTGGAGCTACCGCCGCCGTCAAGGTTGATGGCTTTAGTGAGTTCAAGTTTGCCGGCAAGTTCAGCCAGTTCATCTAAGGTAACGCCACCAAAGGTTAATTGACGTCCCTCCACCACAACCAAATAGAGCCAGTTTTTCTGCTCGTTCAAGCCAAGCAAGGTGCGAGGGTGTTTATCGTGAAAAATACTTTGCGAACAGCCGACTTTATCATTTTCCGCACACTCAAATTTCCCGCTTTGGGCGTTATACCAATGCCAACCACTAATTGCCACCTGCCATTTCGGATTTTGCTTGGAGAGCGTATTTTTTCCCTCGATATTACATTTATTTGCCTTATTGCAGGCGAAAACAACCCGATTACGCACATCGCCATATTTTGACCAACGCTTGCCTTCGCTCACTACCAAGCCAATCGGCGTATAATCTTTCCAATAAAAGTTGGCGTTGATGGCAACATCTGTTTCATATTTCTGAGCGAATTGAGAAACAGTTGATTCATTATCACTTTTCTGTGAACCAATCAGACGAATATTTTTGCAATTCAGATCAATGCGAGTAATGTGAAACGGTGATTGATTTGAATAATCAATACATTGATGTTCAGCATAGGAGAAACTAGAGGAGAGTAGTGATAAGAGGATTAAGAGGCGTTTCATAGGAAAAATAAACGTTTATGGATAAAATAAGCGGTCGGTTTGCAAAATTTTCTGCAAAATCGACCGCTTGTATTAAAGGATTAATGCTCTCTTGTTTTAAAGAAGGTTACATCTGGATAACGTTCTTGTGCCAAGTTCAAGTTCACCATCGTTGGGGCGATATAAGTGAGGTTATCGCCGCCGTCTAGGGCTAAGTTTTGCTCATTTTTGCGTTTAAATTCTTCAAATTTTTTCGCATCACCACATTCAACCCAACGGGCAGTTGCCACGTTTACCGTTTCGTAAATCGCTTCAACGTTGTATTCCGATTTTAAGCGGGAAACCACCACGTCAAACTGTAGTACACCGACCGCACCGACAATTAAATCGTTGTTGATGAGTGGGCGGAAAACTTGCACTGCACCTTCTTCCGAAAGTTGCACTAAGCCTTTAAGCAGTTGTTTTTGTTTGAGCGGATCTTTTAAACGGATACGGCGGAACAGTTCCGGTGCAAAGTTTGGAATACCGGTAAATTTCAGGTTTTCGCCTTGCGTGAACGTATCGCCAATTTGGATTGTGCCGTGATTGTGCAAGCCGATAATATCACCTGCATAGGCTTCTTCAGCGTGTGAGCGGTCGCCAGCCATAAAGGTGAGGGCGTCTGAAATCACCACATCTTTGCCGATGCGGACGTGTTTTAACTTCATTCCTTTTTCATATTTGCCGGAAACCACACGCATAAAGGCAACTCGGTCGCGGTGTTTTGGATCCATATTTGCTTGGATTTTAAACACGAAACCGCTGAATTTTTCTTCGCTTGCCTCAACGGTACGGCTGTCAGATTCACGAGCCTGTGGAGCGGGAGCCCATTCGGTTAAACCGTCTAAGAAGTGGTTTACCCCGAAGTTGCCTAACGCTGTTCCGAAGAATACAGGGGTTAATTCGCCGTTGATGAAAGCCTCGTGTTCAAATTCGTGTGAAGCACCTTGTACCAATTCCAACTCATCACGCAGTTGTTGGGCTAAATCATCGCCAACCGCTTGATCTAACTCTGGATTATCTAATCCTTTAATAATACGGACTTCTTGAATGGTATGCCCTTGACCTGTTTGGTAAAGGTAAGTTTCATCTTTATAAATGTGGTAAACCCCTTTGAACAACTTACCGCAACCGATTGGCCAAGTGATAGGTGCACAGTTGATTTTCAATACGCTTTCTACTTCGTCCAATAATTCCATTGGATCACGAATATCACGGTCAAGCTTATTCATAAAGGTCAAGATCGGCGTATCACGCAAGCGGGTAACTTCCATTAATTTAATGGTACGTTCCTCAACCCCTTTTGCTGAGTCGATTACCATCAAGCAGCTATCTACAGCGGTTAAAGTGCGGTAAGTATCTTCCGAGAAGTCTTCGTGCCCTGGGGTGTCGAGCAAGTTCACCAAGCAATCATTGTAAGGGAATTGCATAACAGATGTGGTAATGGAAATCCCACGTTGCTTTTCCATCTCCATCCAGTCGGATTTGGCGTGTTGTGCCGAGCCTTTGCCTTTTACCGAGCCTGCGGTTTGAATCGCATTTCCGTATAAAAGCACTTTTTCGGTGATGGTGGTTTTACCCGCATCGGGGTGGGAAATAATCGCAAAGGTGCGGCGTTTATTAACTTCTTGTGGATATGACATTTTTTTCTCAATAAATTAAAAATAAAAGGGCGGAAAGACCGCCGAAAATTCGCTGATATTTTCGCTGATTTGAGGCAAGAGGGCAAGCGGTTAAATTTTTCCGAAAAATTGCAAAAAAGCAGAGGAAAACGACCGCTTGCTTTTTGAACTTTGGCACAATACAAGGTAGAATAGCGAACTTTTACTCTCGGATTACATTGATAATGAAAAAATTACTTCCAGTATTGATTGCGGCGATGGTGCTAAGTGCTTGCTCATCTCAACCGGCAAAGAAACCAAGCCCTCGTATTAAAGCGAAAGCGGCTTATATTCCCACTGAAAATTCAGCTTATGTTGTGTTTGATTTAAAACAGAAAAAATTTTTAGAGGGGAAGAACTTTAACTTAGTTCGCCCGATTGCTTCTGTAACTAAATTGATGACAGCAGTCGTTTTCTTGGAAGAAAACCGCTACGGCTCAAGTTGTCAAACGCAAATTTTGCCTTCAGATGCGGATTTCATTAAAGGCACAACCAGCCCGTTACCAAAGAATACTAACATTGCCTGTGGTGAATTATTAAAAGCGATGTTAGTGCGTTCAGATAATTATGCGGCACACGCCCTTGCTCATGCTACTCATTTAAATAAAGCTCAATTTTTGGCTCGAATGAACAGCAAAGCCCGTGAAATCGGAATGACTCAAACCTACTTTGGCGATAGTTCCGGCTTGTCTGCGGATAATGTTTCAACTGTGGTTGATTTAGCAAAATTGGCGGGTTATGCCGCAAGTAAGCCTGAAATTCAGCAGCTTTCTAATTCACCATTAGTGAGTGTTTATGCAGGCGGTCGCTATTTCTCAATGAAAAATACTAACAGTATGGTGCGTTCTCAATCTTATCAAGCGTTAGTAAGCAAAACCGGCTACACTCGTGAGGCGGGTTATAATTTAGCCTTTATTGCCAAAGGCGATTGCAGAGGCAAGCGAATTGGTGTGGTAAGTTTAAACAATGATAACGCTGCTTCACGCACCGATTTCACTGAATCGATGTTGGCGAAATATCAATGTGTGCCAAATCCGTACAGACAATATGATTAATGGTTACCTTGAGAAAATAGTGGTTTTTCTCTACAATATTGCCTTTTAATTTAGAGAATTGAGACAACATTGTGTCAGAAATTAAGTTGATTGTCGGGCTTGCCAACCCCGGAGCAAAATATGAAGAGACTCGTCATAATGCAGGCGAGTGGCTGATTAACGAACTTGCTCGAATGTATAATGTGAGCCTAAAAGAAGAGGCTAAATATTTCGGTAAAGTGGCTAAAATTAATACTGCTCAAGGCGAAGTGCGTTTGTTAGTGCCGACCACTTTTATGAATTTAAGTGGCAAAGCAGTGGGAGCGTTAGCAAATTTTTATCGCATCAAACCAGAAGAAATTTTGGTGGCTCACGATGAGCTAGATCTTCCGCCCGGTTCAGTTAAGTTGAAAAAAGGTGGCGGACACGGCGGACACAACGGCTTAAAAGATATTATTGCCGCCCTTGGCAATAATAAAGAGTTCTACCGTGTGCGAATCGGGATTGGACATCCGGGGCATAAAGATATGGTGGCTGCTTATGTTTTAGGTAAGCCTTCACCGAGCGATCAGACATTACTGAATAGTGCGGTGGATGAAGCCGCACGTTGCGTAGAGATTTTATTTAAAGACGGAATGGTTAAGGCAACTAACCGTTTAAATGGTTTTAAAGCATAAAATGTAGGGGCGAATTGCAATTCGCCCTGTTCTCACCCTTGATAGGGCAAATTGCAATTTGCTCCTACAAGCGGTCAAATTTTCACAAAATTTTGTAATTTAAAGGAACAAAAAATGGGATTTAAATGTGGCATCGTCGGTTTACCAAATGTAGGTAAATCCACCCTTTTCAACGCATTAACTAAAGCAGGTATCGAGGCGGCGAACTATCCGTTCTGTACGATTGAGCCAAACACAGGGGTTGTGCCAATGCCAGATCCTCGCTTAGATGCGTTGGCAGAAATCGTGAAACCTGAGCGTGTTTTACCAACCACAATGGAATTTGTGGACATCGCAGGTTTAGTTGCCGGTGCAAGCAAAGGCGAAGGTTTGGGTAACAAATTCTTGGCAAATATTCGTGAAACCGATGCAATCGGGCACGTTGTGCGTTGTTTTGAAAATGATGACATCGTTCACGTGGCAGGCAAAATTGACCCGGCAGACGATATCGAAATTATCAACACCGAATTAGCCCTCGCAGATTTAGACAGCTGCGAACGTGCGATTCAGCGTTTACAAAAACGTGCAAAAGGTGGCGATAAAGACGCTAAATTTGAATTATCCATTATGGAAAAAATTCTGCCGGTGCTTGAAAACGCCGGAATGATCCGCTCTGTTGATTTAGATAAAGATGAATTGCACGCCATTAAAGGTTACAACTTCTTAACCTTAAAACCGACAATGTACATCGCTAACGTAAACGAAGATGGTTTTGAAAACAACCCATATCTTGATCGTGTGCGTGAAATTGCCGAAAAAGAAGGGGCGGTGGTAGTGCCGGTGTGTGCGGCGATTGAATCGGAAATTGCAGAACTTGATGACGAAGAAAAAGTGGAATTTCTGCAGGATTTAGGCATTGAAGAGCCGGGCTTGAATCGCGTAATTCGTGCCGGTTATGCGTTGTTAAATCTTCAAACTTACTTCACCGCAGGCGTGAAAGAAGTGCGTGCTTGGACAGTTTCAGTAGGGGCAACTGCACCAAAAGCGGCGGCGGTAATCCATACGGACTTTGAGAAAGGTTTTATTCGTGCAGAAGTGATTGCTTACCAAGATTTCATTGATAACAAAGGCGAAGCCGGTGCGAAAGAAGCTGGTAAATGGCGTTTGGAAGGAAAAGAGTATATCGTTCAAGACGGCGATGTAATGCACTTCCGTTTCAATGTGTAATTTGTAAAATTTAGTTGAAAAAAGACCGCTTGCAAGCGGTCTTTTTTGCTTAATTAATTGCGTATTGAATGGTTACCACCAAGCGAACTTTTTTGTCGATGGTTGAAGTATCGTAACTACCGCCGTAGCTATCATCACTATCTTCGGTGTTTGGGCGGCTTGATTTAATATCAAATGAACCTTGTGAGGCAGAGCGTAATAAGCCAACTTTCACATTACTGGTTTTGGCAAATTCTTCTGCTCGCACGTAGGCATCTTGGGTTGCTTTAGCAATTAAATCACGTTTGATTTCTTCCAAATTCTCTAAATAATAATCGGGCTGGCTAAAATCAATTGCTTCGTTTTCAGCCCGTAAGAATTGGATTTTTGATAATCCGTTTTGTAATTTGGCTAGGTCTTTGGTTGAAAGCACAATAGAACGTGTTGCGTTATAACCATTTTGACGAGAACGATCTTTACCAAACTCATCTACATAGTACTCTGTTCTCTCATTCACGGAAAGCTCGGTAATTTCACGTTCTTCATCCACAAAATCTTGTTCTTTCAGAAACTTAACTGCGTGGTTCAGATTTTGCTGATTAGCTTTCATTGCATCGTTATAAGTTAATCCCCAACCGAAAATAGATACCCGCCAAGTACCTAGTGTCGCTTTATGTTCAGCTTCTGCAAGCCCTTTTACGGTAATCACACCTGTTTGTTGTAAATTTTTAAATTGATGTCCAAGAATAAAGGCGGCAGCCATCAAACCTACGGCTAAAATAACACCAAAAATGGCAAGATAACGGTTATTAGAAGTTAAAGACATAATGTTTCCTTGAAAAGTAAAGTAATTACGAAAGATTATACTTTATTGAATTGTGAAAATAGGTAACAAGCGGTTAAATTTTATAAAAATTTTGCAAAATAAGCTCCAAATGAATAACTCTTGAGGGTTATTTATAAAAAATTAGGCTTTTTTTTAATCATACGCACCCTAAAAATTTGAATTAGATCACAAATTTACAACAAGTTAGTTACATCGCTTTTTTTAATCTGTAGAATGCGTAACCTGTCCGACCACTCAGGTCATTTTATAATCATAAATGAGGTGTTCTATGGCTCTTTTTCTGAGCATTTTCCCAATTGTTTTACTGATTTATTTAATGGTAAAACGCAATGCGTTGCCGTCTTATGTGGCTCTTCCACTGACAGCTTTACTTATTTTTATTCTTCAACTTACCTATTTTGGTAACGATGTTACATTAGTCTTTGCAAATATTATTGCAGGTTTAGGTGATGTATTAACGCCGATTACTGTAGTATTCGGTGCAATTTTATTTAACCGTTTCTCTGAAGTATCCGGTGCAACTAACACAATGCGTAAATGGTTGGGAGCAATCAATCCAAACCCGGTTGCACAGTTAATGATTATCGGTTGGGCATTTGCATTTATGATTGAAGGTGCATCCGGTTTCGGTACGCCTGCTGCTATTGCGGCTCCAATCTTAGTTGGTTTAGGTTTTAAACCATTACAAGTAGCTATGTTAGCGTTAGTGATGAACTCTGTACCGGTTTCATTTGGTGCAGTAGGTACGCCAACGTGGTTCGGTATGGGACCATTATTAAAAGATGGTTTATTAAGTGATGCACAAGTGCTTGAAATCGGCTCTATAACCGCTCTAATTCACTCAATTGCGGCATTCATTATTCCAATTATGGCATTGCGTTTAATTGTAAGCTGGAAAGAAATTCGTCAGAATATTGTGTTTATCTACATTAGTATTCTAGCTTGTGTTGTGCCTTACTTTATTATTGCTCAATTTAACTATGAATTCCCTTCATTAGTGGCAGGTGCAATTGGTTTATTGGTTTCTGTATTTGTAGCAAATGCAGGTATTGGTTTAGCGAAAACTGAGAATAATCTTGCAGGCGAAAAAGCAACTTTTGGTGAAGTAGCAAAAGCATTATTACCAACAGGTTTGTTAATCTTCATCTTAGTGATTACCCGTATTCAACAACTTCCACTTAAAGCGTGGTTGAATGATGCGACGACTTGGATTGCAAGTTCACTAGGTTTTGCTAACTTTGAAATCAGCCAAGGTTTGATTTTCGCACTGAAAAATATTTTAGGCACGAACGTTGCAACCAGCTATAAGTTACTTTATGTACCGGCATTAATTCCGTTTGTGATTACAGTATTAATCTGCTTACCGATTTTCTCGGTATCCGCTAGAAATACCAAAGATATTTTCGGTACATCGTTAAGCCAAGTTAAAAAACCATTTTTAGCCCTTTTAGGTGCAATTATTATGGTAAAATTAATGTTGATTGGTGGCTCAGAGTCAATGGTGCAAGTTATCGGCAGAAGTTTTGCAGAGTTCACAGGCCAATCTTGGACATTATTTGCGTCATTCTTAGGTGCAATCGGTGCGTTCTTCTCAGGTTCTAACACGGTATCTAACTTAACCTTCGGTACAGTACAATACGCAACAGCACAACAAGTTGGTTTATCAGTAACCCTAATCTTAGCATTACAATCTGTAGGTGGTGCAATGGGTAATATGGTGTGTATCAATAACATTGTTGCGGTATGTTCAGTAACAGGTATCGAAAAACAAGAGGGTACTATCATTAAGAAAACGGTTGTTCCGATGGTTGTATATGGTGTAATTGCCGCAGTTGCTGCACTATTAATAGTACCAATCTTCTATAATGTGTAACCGGATAGTTAATATCTAATGAAGATAAAAAGGAAGCGGTCAGATTTTGCTGATGTTTTGCAAATCGCCCTTCCTTTCTCTGTCTTAAAAAGAACAGTCTGAGTTTAATTTTTATTTTTATTGTGGGGTTCTTTATGAACGTTAATTTCTATGTAACCTGCATTGCAGATGTGATGAAAGCAGGGGTTGCGAAAAACTCCGTACTTTTATTGGAAAAATTAGGTTGTAAAATCACCTTTTTAGAAAAGCAGGGGTGCTGTGGGCAACCTGCAATTAATAGTGGATATACAAAGCAAGCTTTATCGGGTATGAAAAACTTGGTAGAAACCTTTGAAGCAAATGATTACCCGATTGTTGCTCCTGCGGGTTCTTGTGTTTATGCGATTAAAACCTACCCTGAGCATTTTGAACGTTTCGGTGAAGCTGAATGGGCGGTGCGTGCGAAGAAGGTAGCTGATCGTTTTCACGATTTAACCGATTTTATTGTGAATAAATTAGGTGTTACTGATGTGGGTGCTTACCTACCGGGTAAAGCGGTTTATCACCCGTCTTGTAGTTTATTCCGCAAATTAGGTATTAAGGAAGAGCCGATTACCTTATTAAAAAATGTAAAAGGCTTAGAGTTATTACCAATTAAAAACCAAGAAACTTGCTGTGGTTTTGGTGGTACATTCTCAGTCAAAATGGCGGAAATTTCCGGTGAAATGGTAAAAGAGAAAGTGGCAAATGTGGATACCGATGAGCCGGATTATTTGATCGGGGCAGATGTAAGCTGCTTGATGAACATCGGTGGTCGCTTAAGTCGTGAAGGCAAAGAGATCAAAGTGATGCACATTGCAGAAGTGTTAATGCAGGGAGGAAAATAATATGTCTTATTTACAAACCAATACCCTGCCTTTTAAGCAACGTGTTGAACAACAGGTTAATAATGAAGTTGTTCGTAAAGCCTTAGTAAAAGCTCAAGAAACTATCGGTGCAAACCGTCAGCGTATGGTGGACGAGTTAGGCAACTGGGAAGAGTGGCGTGATGATGCGAAAGCAATTCGTAATCACGTTTTAGCCAACCTTGATGCTTACCTTTACCAATTAAGTGAAAAAGTAACTCAAAACGGCGGGCACGTTTTCTTCGCAGAAACAGCAGAAGAAGCAACAAATTACATCAAAAATGTGGCGAAAGCGAAAAACGCGAAAAAGATTGTAAAATCTAAATCAATGGTAACCGAAGAGATCGGAATGAACCACGTTTTAGAGGCAGAAGGCATTAAGGTGGTGGAAACCGACTTAGGTGAATATCTGCTGCAAATTGTGGGCGATAAACCTTCTCATATTGTTGTACCTGCAATCCACAAAGACCGTTATAGAATCCGTCAAGAAATGCACGATGTGCTAGGCTATGAAGGTTCAGAAACGCCAGAAGAGATGACGGCATTTGTTCGCCAAAAAATCCGTGAAGATTTCTTAGAAGCGGATATCGGCATTTCAGGCTGTAACTTTGCTGTGCCGGAAACCGGTTCTGTTTGCTTAGTAACAAATGAAGGTAACTTGCGTATGGCAACGACTGTGCCAAAAACGCATATTGCGGTAATGGGTATGGAGCGTATTGCACCCACTTTCAAAGAAGTGGATGTGTTAATTACAATGCTTGCTCGTAGTGCGGTAGGGGCAAAATTAACCGCTTATAACACTTGGCTAACAGGTCCTCGTCTTGAAGGCGAAACCGATGGTCCGGAAGAGTTCCATTTAGTGATTGTGGATAACGGTCGTTCTAAAATTTTAGAAAGCGAGTTCCAAGAAGTTTTACGCTGTATCCGCTGTGGTGCTTGTTTGAATACTTGCCCGGCTTATCGTCAAATTGGTGGACACGGTTACGGCTCAATCTATCCGGGTCCGATCGGTTCGGTAATTTCGCCATTATTAGGTGGCTATGAAGAGTTTAAAGAGTTACCGTATGCCTGTTCACTCTGTACGGCGTGTAATAGTGTTTGCCCGGTAAAAATTCCACTGGCTCAGCTCATCTTAAAACACCGTGAGAAAATTGCGGACGCCGGCTTAACACCAATGACAGAGCGTTTATCGATTTTCGGCTTTAACTTTGCTAACTCCCACCCAACACTTTGGAAAGTGGGTATGAATGTCGGGGCAAAAGTCGCAAGCAAATTCATTAAAAACGGTAAAGCCCCTGTGAATTTTGGTGCATTAGGCGAATGGACAAAAGCTCGTGATTTACCTCAACCAGAGGGTGAGAGCTTCCGTGATTGGTTCAACAACAGAGGTTAAGAGGAAAATTAAGATGGATTTACAAAATCGTGAAAATTTCTTAAATAAATTGGCACAGCGTATGGGCAGACCACGCCAAAATGTGCCTGAGCCAATGCCTGTGTTGGAAAACAACCACGCGATCACCCGTTTAACTGACCGTGCTCAACCACAGCTTTGCCAAGAATTTATTGACTTTGCTCGTGTAATGATGGCAGATGTAGTGGAAGCTAAGGAAGCGGATCTACCGCAAACCATCATTGAGATCTGCGAAAAATATGGTGGTGCAAGTGTGATCATCAATAACGATCAACGCTTAAAAGATCTTGGTATCACCTCAGCAATCCAAGCAAAATACGAAGACAGCTATGTTTGGGATTATAACCAATCAGAAACCAACTTTGAAAAAGCCCAAAATGCGAATATCGGCGTAGTATATGGCGAATATGGCTTGGCGGAGTCTGGTGGTATTGTGTTATTTTCCGATAAAGAGTTCGGGCGTTCAGTGAGTTTATTACCTGAAAAATCGGTGGTAGTATTACGCAAAAGCACGGTATTACCTCGTGTGGCACAGCTTGCTCAAATCCTGCACGAAAAAGCACAACGCGGCGAAAGAATGCCATCTTGTGTGAATATTATTTCAGGTCCATCAGCCACGGCAGACATTGAGTTGATTAAAGTTGTTGGCGTACACGGACCGGTAAATAAAATTTACCTAGTAATCGATGACCTATAATTGGTAAAAAAACACAGAAAAATAACCGCTTGTAGCGTGATTTTACAAGCGGTTATTTTTTGTTTTAAAACTACTAAATTTAAAGGAATAGGTAATTAAGGCATAAAATTAGTTACCTATATTCCTTTGATAAATTTGTTTTGCCAGTCGTTTTACTACACGTTTTCTCAAGTTCTCATCACTCATTACTTGGTTACTAATCTCTTCATTTCCTTCCATTCGTTGGAACAATAAATCGAGTAATTTATCAGCAAAATAAGCAGTAAAATTTTCTAGGCTATTATTTTGTGCAGCCCCAATAATATCTTTATTGGTTAAAGCATCTTCAATAATTTGTTCGAAGAAAAGCTGGTCAGCAATAGTAAATTGAGTACCATAAATGCCATTAATTTCCTCCACCATTCGGCTAAGTTCATCCGTTGCATTTACTTGACCTGTTCCTACATCAGTAGCACCTTTTAGTGGCTTAGCTTCGCCTTCATTTAAATGAATTTGCCCCTCACTTTGTTTTTGTAGCTTGTAGAATTGTAGTACCACATCTTTGCTTAAATCGACTTTATTATGATCGCCGTTATTAGGGAGCTTACTTTGTAATGCTCGTAAATATACATAGCGTTGTTCGTGTAAATCGTCGCTATAATCCATAATTTGAGACACGAACTGATATAAATTTAAGTAACTCTTTAATTGGCTTTTAAAGAGATTTTGTTGCTCAATTTTAAGCTCAGATAAGTCTTCAACACCTTGTTGAATTTCGCTATTAATGGCTAAAAATCGTGCTACTGCCTTATCTAAAATCGCATTCAGCTTTCTGTGTTCTGAACCTGTTGGTTGCTGTTTAGCACTAAACCAAATTTCAGCAAATTGCTGAATTTCTTGTTGGAAATAAATCTTCCATTGGTCTATTGTTATGGCAAGCTCATCTAATTTCTCAGTATCAGGAATTTCACCCACTTCTGTAACTTCATAAAATGGCTTAAATGCTTGATAAATATCTTCAGGTTTATTCACAAAATCCAGTACGAAAGTGTCTGATTTTCCTTTTGTATAGCGGTTTAAACGAGAAAGTGTCTGCACCGCTTGAATGCCACTTAATTTTTTATCCACAAACATTGTATGTAGTAATGGTTGGTCAAACCCTGTTTGATATTTTTCCGCCACAAGTAACACTTGATAATGATCGGTATCGAACTGTTCGGGTAAATCCGCTTCTCGAATACCATTCATCATTACTTCGGTATATTCTTGTTCGGGAGCTTCTTTTAATGAAATACCACCGGAAAAAGCAACCAGCGATTTAATGCCTGAATAGCCTTTCTCTTTAATATAATCATCAAAGGCTAATTTGTAACGCACCGCAGCCTCTCTACTGCTAGTTACCACCATTGCTTTAGCTCTTCCACCAATTTTATGCATTGTGGTTGAACGGAAGTGCTCAATGATAATTTCCACTTTTTGAGCGATCACACTCGGATGCAAATTCACAAATCGCATCATTTCTTTTTTGGCTTTGCTCTTATTGAGTTCCTTATCATTTTCACTGATTTTTAATAGGTTGAAATATTGCTTCCAGGTTGCATAATTGGCGAGTACATCTAAAATAAAACCTTCTTCAATTGCTTGCTTCATTGTGTAATGATGGAATGGCGTATCACCATTTTCTCCTTTTTCATCGAATAAGGCTTTAGTTTTCCATTTAGGTGTGGCGGTAAACGCAAAAAAACTTAAATTTGGCTGGCGTTGTCGTTTGGCTGCCTCAATAAAAAGTTGCTTTTTGGCTTCATCAGAAAGTGGGCTTTCATCATCATTATCATTTAAAAATTCCGCCATTACGGCAGCTTCAATTCCATCTTTATTTAATACCTTGCGTAATTCCATTGCCGCTTCTCCACTTTGAGAGCTGTGGGCTTCATCGACAATCACGGCAAATTGTTTACCAGCAGTGGTAATTTCTATTCCTTTTCCGACCGCTTGTTGTTTAGAAATAGCCGCCATAACAAAAGGAAATTTTTGAATTGTGGTAACAATAATAGGCGTATCTGTTGCAATGGCTAACGCTAACTGCTGTGAGTTATGATCGATTTTCTGTACTACACCGTCTTTATGTTCAAACTGGCTAATAGTTGCCTGTAATTGGCGATCGAGTACTACGCGATCTGTTACAACAATGACAGAGTTAAATATTTTTTCATCATTATTATTGTGTAGCGAGCTAAGTTGGTGGGCTAACCAAGCAATAGTGTTTGATTTTCCAGAACCTGCAGAATGTTGGATAAGATAATTTCTGCCTGCACCATTTTCTTTACTGTGAGTAATTAATTTACGCACTGCATCCAGCTGATGAAAGCGGGGAAAAATCATCGTTTCTTTTTGCAATAAACGTAAGCCGCTTTCAGTACGGACTTTTTTCTCCTCAATGTTTAAATGAAGGAAGCGGGCGATAATGTCTAAAAAACTCTGACGGCTTAGAATGTCTTCCCACAAATACGCGGTTTTGACATTATCTTGAATAGGTGGGTTGCCTTTTCCACCGTTATAGCCTCGATTAAACGGCAGGAAATAAGTGCTTTCCCCTTCCAATTTAGTCGTCATATAGACTTCATCGGTATCTACGGCAAAATGGACTAAGGTGCGTTTTTTGAAGTCAAATAGTTTCCCTTTAGGGTTACGGTCAAAACGATATTGTTGAATGGCATCTGCGACAGTCCAGTGTGTTGCAGACAGCACATTTTTTAATTCAAGTGTTGCAACCGGAATACCATTAAGGGATAAAACAATATCAGGGCGTTCGCCGTTTTCAGTAATAACTTGACGGGTAATTTTTAAAATATTGGCATCAAAACGATATTGCGTTTCCTCGTTCAACCCGGTATTAGGGGCAAAATACGCCATCTTGAAGGTTTTTCCATAGCAACGGAAACCGTGTCTTAACACATTCAGAGAGCCTTTAACGTCCAGTTCCTGACAAAGTGCTTTCATTAAGATTGCAGTCGCATTTTCTTTTTGCCCTGCTTCTAATCTCTCCCATTTTTGAGGTTGAGTTTGACGAATAAAGGCGATCACATCTTTTTCAAACAAGGCAAGCTCTTTGTTATATTCCGTATTTTTACCTTGAACATAGCCACCTTCTTCTAATAAAAAGCGTTCAATTTCAGTTTCAAAGTGTTGTTCTGTGATCATTTTTGTTCCTTATTTTATTTTACGACGATATTTTTGTTGGCTGCTAGTTGGCTTATCAGGAATAGTCATCTCAATTAATCCGGCATCTAATGCGGGTTTTAAATAACGCTCACGGAAATTTTTACTGTCTTTTAAATTTAATAATGATTTCAAACTATTACGATCTAATTCAAGATTGCCTAATACCCCTAGTAATAACATAACTTGAGGGGTGGCTTGGGGGGTACTTGAGGGGTAACTTGGGGGGGAGACTTGAGGGGATACCCCATAAGTCAAAGTACCATCATAAGAAAATACGCCATCATACCTATCTGATAAAGCTTTTGTTGAAAGCGTATAATAAGTTGCCTTTCCTGTTTTCTGCTTTTCCAACAAACCTTTTTGATTAGTTAGTTTGGCTAATAATCGGGTTACTGAGGAATTATCTAAATCAGAAAGTGAACGTAATGATTGGTTATTGACAAACCCTGTTTCTTTAGCAAGTACAAGAGCCATTGCTTCATCATCACTTAGTTCTTCTTCTTTGAATTTAGCAAGCCAACTCAGCTGACTTTCATTGAAAAACTGATGTAGAAGATAAATTGCTTGAAAGTAATGCCCAAAGTGATCACTAATAAACACAGGTTTAGATAAATCAGCATTACTAAGTTCCTGACGAATTTTGCGTATTCCTGAACCTTTTGTTTCAGCAAAATTCAAATCATATAAAACGGTGGCTAATACAGGATTACGTAGTTTTGAACCATATTCTCCTAATTGTTCGGTAGGTTTGAGAGAATATCCCGCATTTTTGACTTCCAAGCGATTATCAAATCGTATAATGATAGTAGGCGATTTAGTGAGATAATCTCGGTGCATTACTGCATTAACTAACGTTTCACGAACCACTTTATAAGGCAGTTTAGAGACATCACTACGTTGCAGGCTATTGTCTTCCATTTTAAACATTCGTGGCATATCACTTAAAATTTCTCTCTCCAGTTTAGGAATTAAGAAAATAAGAGCTTCTCTTAGATCCATTGTAGAAATAATGCCATCTTGTTGCCATTCAATACCTCGAATTCGCACATAATCTATTCTCATATCGGGTAAGAGTCGGCGTAATGCAAGTGGTTTACCTAACATTAAAAGACCGGCAACATTGGGTACAAATTCACCATTTTGGCGTACGACCAAATTTAATGCTAATAACATTTCCTCGTCATTAGCTTGTAATTCTTCAGCATCAGGTCGAACTTTTTCCCGTAGTTTACGATACTGCATAATTGCTCTAGGATCGAGATCGTCCCAATGTGCAGATGGAAGAATAGTTTGCTCAAAGCTACTCCCTAATTTTGCTAAAAGTATTGGCTCTAATTCAGTTTGGGAGCACTCATAATCGCTATTTACTCCTCGTCGCCATACCCCAGTTTTACGACGATTTTTACTATCTAATTTTCCTTTAAATATGCAAGGTTTTGCATTGGTCGGTAATTCAGGTACAAAAATAAGCAACACATTTTTGCCATCAATTATCGATAATTGAGGCTCTGCAACTTGAATAGGGATCGGTTGTTCAAACTGTTCACGACAATTTGTTTGCAGTTCGTTTAGTAACTTATCGCGATTTGTAATACCTGCAACCCAATAATTTTCATGTTCCTCATCAGGCTCGGCAATACCTAATAACAGATAGCCTCCACCTAAGTCAGGTTCATTGGCGAATGCATTAATACTTTGCATTATCGAACTGCCAATCTCTGAACCTAATTTAGCTTCTAGACGACCACTTTCTTGATACTGCTGTAATTGCTCAAATAATTCTTGTGCTGAAATATCTAACATTATTCCCCCATTGCATTGCTTTAATTTTAGCAAAAAATTGCTCAATTTTAACCGCTTACACCTTTACTTTTCCTGTAACAACCTGCGTGATTAATGCCGAGCGGTATTCTTTTAGTCGTTCGATAACGCGTTCAATTTTATGTTGTAAGCGGTCGATTTTGGCGGTTTCGGTATCAAGGTAGTTTACAATCGTGGTTTGTTCGCTTTCGGGAGGAAATGCTATCTCAAAATTTCCTAGAACTTGCGTAGTTAATTGGTTAATTGTTGATGTTAAGTAGTTCCCTAGTTGGGACTTAAATAACTCGGAACTTAATACATAATAGATGAACCGTTTATATGGGCTTCTAAATACAGTCATAAAAGCACCAAATGTTTGTCCAATAGCATCACCCTCAATAACTGTACATTTTCCAATTAATGCACGGCTTCCATTCCTTGAACAAATTAAAATATCATTTTCAGTTGTTTGCATTTTTTTAGGGATATCTTTATTAACATAGACATTGTCATTAAGTAATAGCTTTCCATTTTGTACATTTGATGAGCGTAAAACTAAAATAGCATTTTCATCATTTGTAATATCTTCTGGCGAGTAGGTTAAACCTAAAACAATTTCTCCAACATATTTTAGTCTAGTTATTAACCAATGCTCTGGCACTTCTCCTAACCATTCAATACCTGAATTCCGTAGGGGAGCGTTACTACCGCTTAATGTTTCGTTATCATTTGGGGCTGTAGGTAAACGAACTCTACCGCATACTGTTTCTGTAATTAATGCAGTCCGTTTTTCGCTGAGCTTTTCCAACAATGCTTGTTGGTGGCTGATCAAGCGGTCGATTTTTTCGGTTTTTTTGTCAAGGAAGTTGGCGATAGATACTTGTTCTTCATTTGGAGGTAATGCTATAACATAATTATTTAAAAAATCCGATGGAATTCGTTTTAGCCCTCCTGCACCTATCATAGAGCCAGCTGCTAAGTCCATAAAAGTATTTTCTTGTAAACGATAGAATAAATAACGATTGAAACAATTTTTTGATCTTAAGACGTAAATTTCAGATGATCCAAAGCCAATACCGTTTACTAAATTATTTGCTATAGCAAAATTTTTATTTTCAAAGCACGGAGTAACTTTAGCAATTAGCAAATCACCATTTTGGAAATAGGTATAGCTATTATAGACCTCACTAATTTGTCTAGTCTCGTCGAGTAATAAATTACCTAGTTTTAGCTTTTCCATAGGAATGAAACTACATTCTTGATCTAATTTTTCTAAGTTAGATTTTTTAGGATTAAGCTCTGAAATATATTTGATTTTTGTAACTGACCATTCATTAGGCACATCTCCCAACCATTCCACGCCGCTTGGTTTATATTTTTCGTATCGTTTCATTTGCAAAAAATTCCTTTATTTCGACCGCTTGTTTTAGTAACAGTAGCTTATATTTCACCCAACATAGCCACTATTTCTGCCTCTAATTCATCAATTTCTGCTTTGATGTTGGCAAGCGGACGTGGTGGTTGGTATTGATAAAAGTGGCGGTTAATCGGAATTTCATAGCCGATTTTCGTTTTGCTGTAGTCAATCCACGCATTATCTATATGCGGAAGCACTTCTTTTGCTAAATAGTCTTCACAGTGGGTTTTGACTAATTTAACCAACTCATCGGGCTTTCCGTCTTTATAATCCACCGGTAAAGGCAGGTGGATATTAGACGGTAGCGGAACAAGTTCGGTATCACGTAATTGCGAATCCGGCTCCGGGTTGCCTTTGCTGTCTAGGCAGATTTCAGCGGTTTCATCTCGTTCACTTAGAGCGTCTAAAATGGCTTTTTTAAGCGGGGCTGCCGGTTTGAAATCTAACGCTTTTAATGCGTTGTCGAACCGTTTCATAAAGAGAGAGCGGTTTTTGTATAGCTCATCACCAATTGTGGATAATGCCGTTAAAATAGCCTGTTGTTGGCGTTTGCCTTCGGCTTCTTCTTTGGCAATTTCAGCTTCATCTTTGCGTTTTTTACTTACCGCTAAGTTGATAAATGCCGTTTGGCTTTTTACTCGTTCAATACGTTCTGCACTTGCTTGAAAATTTAAGCGTAAAGGGCGTTCTACCGTGAGTTTTAAATAGCCGAAATCTTGGTTGTTAAAGATTTTGCTGCAAATTTTTGTTGAAATTTGACCGCTTGCTTGGTCTTTAAAATCGGTATAAAGCTGAGTTAAGTCTTCAATTTGGGCTTGTGATAGTTCATTGCGTTTATCGCCCAAACTTTTTGCCATTTTCTGATAATGCTGAGTGCCGTCAATCAGTTGCACTTTGCCTTTTCGTTGTGGCGATTTCTTGTTACTCACAATCCACACATAGGTGTAAATGCCTGTGTTGTAAAAGAGTTGGTCCGGAAGGGCAATAATGGCTTCTAACCAGTCGTTCTCAATAATCCAGCGGCGAATGTTGCTTTCGCCCGAGCCTGCATCGCCTGTAAATAATGGCGAGCCGTTAAATACCACCGCGATGCGTGAACCGCCTTCTTTAATAGGCTTCATTTTAGAAATCATATGTTGTAAAAAGAGCAGTGAGCCGTCATTAATGCGAGGCAAGCCTGCTCCAAAACGACCGTCAAAACCACTTTTTGCTTCATCATTAATGAAATCTTGCTCATTTTTCCACTCTACGCCGAAAGGCGGATTAGAGAACATATAATCAAAAGTTTGATCGGGGTGTCCGTCTTTTGGCATAAAGCCGTTATCGTTGTTTTTGTTGTTTTTTACGCCGAGTGTATCGCCGTAAATAAGATTGCTGATAGGCTCGTCTTTAATTAATAAATCCGCACAACAGATGGCATAAGACTCAGCATTATACTCTTGTCCGTATAGCTGTAAGTTAATACTACTGTTATAGCCTTTTAAATACTTTTCAGATTCTGAAAGCATTCCGCCCGTACCTGCGGTAGGGTCATAAATGCGGGCAATGGCGTGAGGTTTACTTAAACGTTCTTCATCTTCTGCGAAAATTAAATTCACCATTAAATTAATGACTTCACGTGGGGTAAAGTGATCTCCGGCTTCTTCATTCGCTTGTTCATTAAATTTACGTACCAATTCTTCAAAAATATAGCCCATTTGCAGATTAGAAATAGAGCTTGGCGATAAATCAATGTTGTTTGCTTTCAGATCTTTATGAAATTGTGAAAGTACCGCATATAAGCGATTACTGTTATCTAATTTTTCAATCTCATTTTCAAATTCAAATTTAGCAAAAATATCTTTTGCTTTCGCAGAAAAGCCCTGTAAATATTTGGTTAAATTCGCAACGATATGGTCTTGATCGGCTAACAGACGTTGGAGGTTGTAGCCACTTGTATTGTAAAGTGGTTGTGTGCGGCTAGGATCTGCAACTTTGGTGAGTGCTTTTTCATATAAATCGCCTTTCGGGGCTTTATTGCCTTGTGCATTGAGTTCATCTGCTTTGGCTTTCATTGCATCTGTATAAGGAGATAAAATTGCATCAAAACGAGCCAAAACAATTAACGGTAGCATTACTCGGCGATATTGTGGTGGACGATAAGTACCGCGTAACATATTCGCCATATTCCAAATAACAGATGAAATAGTAGATTGTTTGGTTTGAAAGTTAGTTGTTGTCATCGTGTATTCCTTGTAATGCGTTTAAAATTTGTTCTGATTTAGCTTGATTGTATTCTTGTCGTAATAGAGCTAGTTTTTGGTATCGTTCGGCTTCATCTTCAGCTTGCTTATACATTGATAAAAGAGTTTGCTGCTGTGAAAAATTCGGAATAATAATGGGAGCATCTTTTATCGTTGCAATATTGAGCATAGAAAGAAAAGAACCACGGCTATGCATTGAAAAATATCGCTTAATTTGTGGAGCATTATTCAAATACCATACTAAAAATTCAGCACTTACTTTGGGGCTATTTAGCTCAATAATGATGAATTGGTTACTGACTAGTACATTATCCTTTTCAGAGCCTGTAAATAAGTATGCTCGATTATCTCCACGAGTACTGAGAATAATATTGTTAGTTTTTAAAATCGGTTTTGAGGGATAGTCCCATATAATTTGCGAGAGCTCCTCTATTTCAATTTTCCCGTTATCTTTCGGGAGATCTTTAATTTGAAGAAGGCGGACATCACCTTCTTTTACAAATTGTAGAGAATCTCTTAGTGTATATCCTGTGCTTATTGTAGCAATGCGTTTTAATAACACGGTATTTTTCATTGCAGTATTCCTTATACAGCTTTTGTAATGAGCTTATTGTATCTTTAATTTTAATTAAGTCAATGCTATATTTTAAATACTGTAATTATTTTTTATAAAAATTAACCGCTTGTAGATTTTCATCTACAAGCGGTTAATTTTTGCTGGAAATTTGCAAATACTATGATGCCAACGCTTTACGTTGAGCATCAACTAACTGGTTAATTCCTTGCTTCGCTAAATCTAATAAAGTCAGTAATTCCTCGTGAGAGAACGGCTCACCTTCGGCTGTACCTTGTACTTCCACTAATCTGCCATCTTCTACCATCACCACATTCATATCGGTTTCAGCGTTGGAATCTTCCACATATTCTAAATCGCACACGGCTTCGCCTTCTACAATACCGACAGAAATTGCCGCCACTAAACCTTTCATTGGGTTGGTTTTCAATGTGCCGTTTGCCACTAATTTATTCATTGCATCATATAATGCCACGCAAGCCCCCGTGATAGATGCGGTGCGAGTGCCGCCGTCTGCTTGGATAACATCGCAATCAACCGTTATGGTGCGTTCACCAAGAGCTTTTAAATCCACTACCGCACGTAAAGAACGGGCGATTAAGCGTTGAATTTCCATTGTGCGTCCGCCTTGCTTGCCTTTTGCCGCTTCACGTTGGGTGCGAGAATGGGTTGCTCGAGGCAACATTCCATATTCAGCCGTAACCCAGCCTTGTTGCTGACCTTTTAAAAAGCGAGGCACGGTTTCTTCCACCGTGGCGTTACATAACACTTTGGTTTCGCCGAACTCAATTAACACCGAACCTTCAGCGTAACGAGTGTAGTTACGGGTAATTTTAATTTCTCTAACTTGGTTATTTGCTCGATTATTTGGACGCATTTTCTTTTCCTTTTTGCTAAAATTTTTACCATTTTAACAAAGAAAACAGTAGAATGTGATTTTTCTTTAGCAAGATTTGTAGGGGCGGAATATTTTCCGCCCAATAATATAAAAACACAAGGAATAACAATGATTTATAGTATGACAGCCTTTGCCCATTTAGAAATTAAAAAGGAGTGGGGCAATGCAGTGTGGGAAATTCGCTCGGTAAACCAACGATTTTTAGAAACCTATTTCCGCCTACCGGAGCAGTTTCGCAACCTTGAAATGACTTTGCGTGAACGCCTACGTTCCGCTTTAACCCGTGGCAAGGTAGAATGTAGTTTGCGTATCGATTTAAGCAAAACCCAAAACAGTGAAATTGCGTTAAATAAAGGCTATGCCGAGCAGGTGATACAATCGCTTAAATGGATTAAAGAAACCGCAAACGAGGGCGAAATCAACCTTGTTGATGTATTGCGTTTTCCGGGCGTGGTGGATACGGAAAGCCAAGATTTAGACCAAATCACCCAAGATCTATTAGATGGTTTTGAACAAATTCTTGTTGATTTCATTGCGATGCGTGCGAGAGAAGGTGAAAACGTGCAAGCCTTAATTCAACAGCGTTTAGAGGCAATTTCTGTTGAGGCGGCGAAAGTACAAACCTTAATGCCTGAAATTCTGCAATGGCAGAAAGAGCGTTTACAGCAACGTTTTGATGAGCTGAATTTACAGCTTGAGCCACAACGTTTAGAGCAAGAAATGGTGCTGCTTGCTCAACGTGTGGATGTGGCGGAAGAATTAGACCGCTTGCAACTCCACGTTAAAGAAACCACCAATATTCTGAAAAAAGGTGGAGCAGTGGGGCGTAAATTAGATTTTATGATGCAAGAGCTTAATCGTGAATCTAACACGCTTGCGTCAAAATCCATTAATGCAGAGGTAACTAATTCTGCGGTGGAACTTAAAGTGTTAATCGAACAAATGCGTGAGCAAATTCAGAATTTAGAATAGGAACAAAATATGACATTGAGTTGTAAAGTGAGCCAAGCTTACCCTGAACTGCGTATGCAACTTTCCCAATATTGTCTAATTGATATTTCAGGCGTAGATGCAGAGAAATATCTACAAGGACAATTAACCTGTGATGTCACAAAAATTGAGGTAGGCAGCCATACGCTAACCAGCCATTGTGATCCAAAGGGCAAAATGAGTGCGTTACTGCGTTTGTACCGTGCGGAAACTGAAAAATTTATTGCCATTATCCATCGTGATTTAATGCCCGAAGCCCTAACGCAATTAAAAAAATATGCGGTGTTCTCAAAAGTTACTTTCACCGAATTAGACACCCCAATTTATGGCGTGGCAGGCGAAGAAGCATTTGCAAAATTAAGTGAAAAAACGACCGCTTTAATGCTTACACAAGGGCAAAAACGAGCAATTGTTTGGGGAGAACAACTTGAAACTAATGCAGATGGACAACTTTGGACGTTAATGGATATTCAAGACGGTATTCCTGTTTTATTGAAAGCCAATCAGTTTGAACTGATTCCACAAGCGGCGAATTTACAGCTGCTGGAAAATGCAATTTCTTTCACTAAAGGTTGCTATATCGGGCAAGAAACGGTGGCGAGAGCGAAATATCGTGGAGCAAACAAACGAGCGTTATTTACCCTTGTGGGCAAATTTGAAGGTGAAGTTGCTCTACCTGAACCGAGTTCAGCGGTTGAAATGCAGTTAGGCGAAAGCTGGAAAAGCACAGGAACAGTATTATCAAGCTCAGCACACGACAGCACGTTATGGGTTCAAGTTGTGCTGAATAAAGAGATAGAACCCGATGCTCAATTTAGAGTAAAGGGTGTGAATGTGCAGATGGCAAAACTGCCGTATAGTTTGGAAGAAAGCGAGTAAAAGAAACGGTCATAGTAATATGACCGTTTTTTTATATTTTATCAGGGTGATGAATCATCACAAATCGTTCCCAAAGTTGCTCTTCGGTTTCGATATGATCAGGATCTGTAATAATACAGTTGGTGATCGGGCAAACTTTTTGGCAGGTTGGCTTGTCGTAATGCCCGACACATTCTGTGCATAACACGGGATCTATTACATAGATATCATTGCCCACCGAAATCGCATCATTCGGGCATTCCGGTAAGCACATATCGCAGTTGGTACATTTGTGGGTAATTAATAAAGCCATAAGTTTGTGTGGAGAAAATAAAATTAAACAAGCGGTGGAATTTGTAAATTTTTTTACTAAATCGACCGCTTGTAACTAGATTTTCCCTATTATAAAGCAAAATAATTTGAACTACTTCACATTTTTGCAATTTGCTTGTTTATCGTTAGGGAAAAATTTTTTATGATCTCATCGAAACGTTTCGATGGAGTGTTTTCCAATTATAATGAAGCGAAATAAAGGGAAATTGAGATGAAAAAAACAACAAATCTTAATGCACAACTTTCACATAGTATTGCTACACTGGGTCATACCGACAGTTTAACTATTTGTGATGCAGGATTACCTATTCCAAATGAAGTAGAGAGAATTGATTTAGCTTTAACTGCCGGTGTGCCAAGTTTTTTACAGACGTTTGATGTTGTGGTAGATGAGCTTTTTGTTGAGCGTGTGTTGATTGCGGAAGAAATTAAGCAAAAAAATCCACAGATTTTAGCTGATCTTTTAGAGCGTTTAGCTCAACTTGAGCAAGCACAACAGAATAAAATTCAAGTCGATTATGTCAATCACGAAATCTTTAAAGAGCAGACTCACTATAGCAAAGCCGTTGTGCGTACAGGCGAATGTTCACCTTATGCCAACATTATTTTATATTCAGGCGTGCCGTTTTAAGGTGGAATGATGGAAACCTTATTAAAAATGAATGGGATTGATAAATCTTTCCCGGGTGTAAAAGCTCTAAGTAATGCTTGTTTGTCTGTGTATGCCGGGCGAGTAATGGCATTAATGGGCGAGAATGGGGCTGGTAAATCAACGTTAATGAAAGTATTGACGGGCATTTACAGTAAAGATGCCGGTTCAATCGCTTATTTGGGGCAAGAGGTTACTTTCAAAGGTCCGAAACATTCTCAAGAAGCTGGAATTAGCATTATCCACCAAGAGCTTAACTTAGTCGGCAATTTAACCATTGCGGAAAACATTTTTCTTGGGCGTGAATTTAGAACCGCTTGGGGATCGATTGATTGGAAAAAAATGTACGCCGAGGCAGACAAATTACTCGCTCGACTTGGTGTGAAACACAGCAGTCATCAGCTCTGTTCTGAATTATCCATCGGTGAGCAACAAATGGTGGAAATTGCCAAAGCACTTAGTTTTGAGTCTAAAGTGATTATTATGGACGAGCCAACCGATGCATTAACGGATACTGAAACGGAAGCCTTATTTAAAGTAATTCACGAACTGAAAGCAGAAAATCGTGGCATTGTGTATATTTCACACCGTTTAAAAGAAATTTTCCAGATTTGCGATGATGTTACGGTGCTTCGTGATGGTCAATTTATCGGAGAGCAAGTGATTGCCGATATTGATGAAGATAAATTGATTGAAATGATGGTTGGTCGCCGTTTAGAAGAACAATATCCTCATCTACAGCAAGAACGTGGCGAACTCCTTCTTGATGTGAAAAACCTAAGTGGAAGTGGTGTGAATGATGTTTCGTTTCAGTTACATAAAGGCGAAATTGTCGGCATTTCAGGGCTAATGGGAGCTGGACGTACCGAGTTAATGAAAGTACTTTATGGGGCATTACCAAAAACCGCAGGTACGATTGAGCTAAAAGGAAAAATGATTTCCAATAAGTGTCCGCAAGATGGATTGGATAACGGTATTGTGTATATCTCAGAGGATCGTAAAGGCGATGGGCTGATTTTGGGAATGTCGGTAAAAGAAAATATGTCTTTGACTTCATTAGATCATTTCTCCAAAGGTGGCTCAATTCGACACGATGCAGAAAGATTGGCAGTTGATGATTTTATCTTGATGTTTAACATCAAAACACCAAGTCGAGATCAGCAAATCGGGCTACTTTCCGGCGGTAATCAGCAAAAAGTGGCGATAGCCAAAGGCTTGATGACTCGTCCAAATGTGTTGATTTTAGACGAACCAACGCGTGGTGTTGATGTTGGGGCGAAAAAAGAGATTTACCAATTAATCAATGAGTTTAAAAAAGATGGATTAAGTATTTTAATGGTTTCATCTGATATGCCGGAAGTGCTTGGAATGAGTGATCGCATATTAGTGATGCACGAAGGCAGAATTAGTGCAGAATTTTCGCGTGAAGAAGCAACTCAAGAAAAATTGTTGGCAGCAGCTATCGGTAAAAATACGGTATTAAATTAAGGTGTTCTTATGACAACTCAAGCAAATAAATTTCAACTAGGAAAATTTTTAATAGAGCAACGCTCTTTTGTTGCCTTATTTGTTTTAATCATCATTGTTTCAATGATTAACCCTGATTTCTTCAGTGTAGATAACATTCTCAATATTTTACGCCAAACTTCTGTGAATGCGATTATTGCAGTAGGAATGACGTTCGTGATTTTAATCGCCGGGATTGATTTATCGGTTGGTTCTGTTTTAGCTTTAACAGGAGCGGTTGCCGCCTCTTTAGTCGGTTCTGAATTACCGATTTTCCTGGTTATTCCATTAGTATTATTACTCGGTACAGCTTTTGGTGGAATTAGTGGTGCGATTGTAGCGAAAGGTAAAGTCCAAGCCTTTATTGCAACGTTGGTTACAATGACATTACTGCGTGGTATCACAATGGTTTATACCGATGGTAAACCAATTAGTACAGGTTTTTCTGAGCAAGCCGATGCGTTTTCTTTCATTGGTACAGGTTATTTATTCGGTATTCCGTTCCCAATTTGGATTATGGCAATCGTGTTTGCTATAGCTTGGTATATCTTAAAACATACACCGATCGGTCGTTATATTTATGCCTTAGGTGGAAATGAATCAGCAACTCAGCTTTCAGGAATTAATGTTAATAAAATAAAAATTTTCGTTTTTGCAGTAAGCGGCTTTTTATCCGCACTGGCAGGCTTAATTGTAACTTCACGCCTTTCTTCTGCACAGCCAACAGCAGGTGTCTCTTATGAGTTAGATGCAATTGCAGCAGTGGTAGTAGGCGGAACAAGTCTGATGGGCGGAAAAGGGCGTGTAATGGGGACATTAGTTGGGGCATTAATTATCGGTTTCTTAAACAATGCTCTCAACTTATTGGATATTTCTTCATATTATCAGATGATTGCTAAAGCGTTAGTGATTTTAGCAGCCGTATTAGCTGATAATTATTTAGGTACTAAAAAAGTGTAATCATCTTCAAAGGAGATTTTCTATGAAAAAATTAACAACTATCGCTTCAGCAATTATGTTGAGTTTATCTGTTGCCGCTACGGCTTCAGCAAAAGATACCATTGCATTAGCCGTATCAACTTTGGATAATCCATTTTTCGTGAGCCTTAAAGATGGGGCTCAAAAGAAAGCGGATGAATTAGGCTACAAATTAGTGGTGCTTGATTCACAAAATGACCCGGCAAAAGAACTTTCTAACGTAGAAGACTTAACTGTGCGTGGTGCAAAAGTGCTTTTAATCAACCCAACCGATTCGGAAGCGGTCGGAAATGCGGTAGCAATTGCAAATCGTAATAAAATTCCTGTCATTACTTTAGACCGTGGTGCGGCAAAAGGCGATGTTGTGAGCCATATCGCTTCAGATAACGTAGCCGGTGGTAAAATGGCTGGTGATTTCATCGCACAGAAATTGGGTGAGGGTGCGAAAGTGATCCAATTAGAAGGGATTGCTGGCACATCAGCTGCTCGTGAGCGTGGAGAAGGCTTTAAGCAAGCGATTGATGCTCATAAATTCAATGTATTAGCAAGCCAACCGGCAGATTTTGACCGTACAAAAGGCTTGAATGTAACCGAAAACTTATTAGCGAGTAAATCGGATGTACAAGCGATTTTCGCTCAAAATGATGAAATGGCATTAGGTGCATTACGTGCAGTAGGTGCGGCGAAGAAAGAGGTATTAATCGTTGGCTTTGATGGCACAGATGATGGTGTAAAAGCAGTAGAAAGTGGTAAATTAGCGGCAACTATCGCTCAACAACCAGACTTAATCGGCTCACTTGGCGTGGAAACTGCTGACAAAGTGTTAAAAGGCGAAAAAGTAGAAGCGAAAATCCCAGTAGATTTAAAAGTTATCACAAAATAATCGCTTTAAAGCCCCAGAAGGGCTGAATTATGCTTAACCCGGTACGGCTTTGCCGTGCTGGGCAAGCAAAGGTTTTGGCAACTAAGGACTTACTATGAAAAATCTCACCGTACTCGGCAGCATTAACGCTGATCACGTTATTTCCGTTCCCTATTTTGCTAAACCGGGAGAAACCTTGACTGGGCATAGCTATCACATTGCTTATGGCGGTAAAGGAGCGAATCAGGCGGTTGCGGCAGCTAGGCTTGGGGCAAAAGTATCTTTTATCGGCTGCATTGGTGATGATGGCATCGGTAAAGCAATGAAAACTGCGTTTGAGAAAGACGATATTAATACTCGCCCGATTAAATCGGTGTCAAATGAAATGACCGGTATCGCAATGATTCAAGTAGCAGAATCTGGCGAAAACAGTATTGTGATTTCGGCAGGTGCGAACGGACATTTAGATGAAACCGTTGTGGCTGAATTTCAATCGGAAATTACACAAGCTGATTGCTTATTAATGCAGTTAGAAACCCCTTTACCTGCGATTATTCAAGCAGCGAAAATCGCCAAAGAAAATAACACGCAAGTAGTGCTGAATCCTGCACCTGCCAGAGCATTACCTGATGAGCTACTAAGCCTGCTAGATATGATTACTCCAAATGAAACAGAGGCGGAAATTTTAACGGGTATAAAAGTAGTTGATGAAACAAGTGCGAAGCTGGCAGCTCAAGCCTTCCACCAAAAAGGTATTGAGAAAGTGCTGATTACACTGGGTTCAAAAGGTGTTTTTGTGAGTGAAAACGGACAAGGCGAAATTGTAGCGGGTTTTCGTGTTAATGCAGTTGATACGACCGCAGCAGGCGATACCTTTAACGGTGCATTGGTTACCGCAATGTTAGAAGATAAACCGCTTAATGAGGCAATTCGTTTTGCACACGCAGCCGCTGCGATTAGCGTAACCCGAAAAGGAGCTCAGCCGTCTATTCCAAGCCGTCAAGAAACCTTAGATTTTTTGAGTAAGCAGTAACAAGCGGTCGTTTTTCTAAGGAATTTTGCAAATGGCAACAATGAAGGACGTCGCACGCCTCGCACAGGTTTCGACCTCAACGGTTTCCCACGTCATCAACAACAGCCGTTTTGTGAGTGAAGAGATTCGGGAAAAAGTTCAGAAGGTGGTTAAAGAGCTGAATTATACGCCTTCTGCATTGGCTCGTAGCCTAAAAGTCAATGAAACTAAAACTATCGGTATGCTGGTTACCGCCACCAGTAACCCATTTTTTGCGGAAGTGATGGCAGGTGTTGAGCAGTATTGTCAGCAAAATCACTACAACCTGATTATTGCCACCACCAATGGTGATGCGGAACGTTTACAGCATCATTTACAAACACTTATTCAACGTAAAGTTGATGGCTTACTACTAATGTGTGGTGATGCCAGATTGAATACTGATGAGAGCCTAAATATTCCTCTACCAATGGTGGTTGTGGACTGGTGGTTTACGGAATTGAATGCGGATAAAATTTTTGAAAATTCCACATCTGGTGGCTATCTTGCCACAAAAACCTTGATTGATGCAGGGCATTCTGACATAGCTATAATTACCGGAAATCTGAAAAAATCATTGGCAAAAAACCGTTTAGAGGGCTACAAAAAAGCGTTATATGAGGCAAATATTCCACTCAACCCAAATTGGATTATTGAAAGCCATTTTGATTTTGCAGGTGGGCTTGCAGGAATGAATAGTTTGCTCACTCAATCTAAAAAACCAACGGCGGTTTTTGCCTGTAGTGATACTATCGCTTTTGGAGCTTACCAAGCCATTTGGCAGCACGGATTAAGTATACCGAAGGATATTTCAATTATTGGTTACGATGATATTGAACTGGCAAAATACCTCTCACCACCACTGTCTACCATCAGCCAGCCCAAAGCGGAATTAGGGCAACTTGCAGTTGAAACCTTATTAAAACGAATACGCTCTCAAGCAAAGGATTTTCAAACTATAATGCTAGAACCCGAGTTAGTATTACGAGATTCCATTCATCAGATAAACAAAAATGCTGAATAATGTTAAGTTATTCAGCATTTTTTTATCTCTTCTGTATGCTTTAACTTAGCCTTTCTGTTGTTCTAAATAAAGCACGGTTGCAGCTACGCGAGAGTGAACATTTAACTTACGCAGCAAGTTGCGGATATGCACTTTTACCGTTTCTTCGGAAATAAAGAGCTGGGCGGCGATTTGTTTGTTTGACATACCGGTTGCGATCCACTGCAATACATCCAGCTCACGATCGGTTAAGCAGCTTAGCGGATCATTTTCCGGTTGGCGGTTTAACAAGTGCTGACGAACGGTTTCGCTTAATACGACTTCACCTGCGGCAGCTCTACGGATATTATCTAACAATTCCGGGGTATCGGTATCTTTTAGTAAGTAGCCATCCACACCGGCATCCATTAAGGCGAATACGTCTGATTGCTCATCAGAAACCGTTAGCATAATAATGCGGGCGTCTACGCCTTGAGAACGTAGTGAACGTAAGGTATCTAGCCCGGAAATACCTCTCATATTCAAGTCTAAAATAATCACATCCGGCTCAAGTTGTAGAGCAAGTTTGATGCCATCTGTGCCGTTGCTGGCTTCGCCTACTACAGAAAATTGGTCGTCAAGTTCCAATAGCTGACGCATACCTTGACGCATTAACGGGTGATCATCAATTAATAAAATCGTTGTTGGAGTTGTCATTTCTTTCTCCTTTCTTTTTCTTCATAATCGGTTAATTCTGCAATTATTACTGCAAAATAGCAAGTTTACGATTTTAGTAAATGCATCTTTTTTGATCTTAGCTAAGTTTTTAATTCATCAAGAAATTGCAAAACTTTGCAAGAAAAAGACCGCTTGTTCGGCTATAATGGGCAAAATTTTCTATGAGAAAACCAGAATGACAAATCAAACCACTTATTTCGCCACCGCAGCCCGAGGTTTTGAGGAAATGCTTAAAACCGAACTCGAGCAGATCTGCGGGGCAGAATGCAAAGTCGCTCAAGGCGGAGTGCATTTTACAACAACCCAAAAAGGGGCTTATCAAGCATTGTTACATAGCCGTTTAGCCTCTCGCATCTTATTGCCATTAATCACCACTAAGATTTTTAGCGACACCGATTTATATGCCTCTATCGTTTCATTTAACTGGACAGAATTGTTCGACCCACGAGATACGTTCTATATTGATTTCAACGGCACAAACCGAGAAATCCGCAATACCCAATTTGGAGCAATGCGAGTGAAAGACGGCATTGTCGATTATTTTGAGCGTAAAGGTTTCGCCCGCCCGACGGTGGATAAAGAGAACCCCGATGTGCGAATTCACGTCTATTTAGATCGTGAAAATTTGGTGGTTTCGCTTGATTTAAGTGGCAATGCGTTACACATTCGAGGTTATCGTGAAGATACCGGCAAAGCACCACTGCGTGAAACTTTGGCAGCGGCGATTATTCTACGTTCTGGTTGGCAAAAAGGTACACCGTTGGTCGATCCGATGTGCGGTTCCGGCACACTATTAATTGAGGCTGCTCAAATGGCAGCCAATATTGCTCCACAACTTCACCGTAAATATTGGGGCTTTAATGCGTGGAAAGGACATCAACAAGCGGTTTGGAAAGAAGTGCTAGATGAGGCATTTAATAACGTAGGGGTGAATAGCAATTCGCCTGAAACCCCAATGTTCTTCGGCTTTGACCTCGATCACCGAGTGCTTGCTAAAGCTAAACAAAATGCGAAAAATGCCGGCGTGGATCATTTAATCCAATGGCAGCAAGGCGATGTGGCAGCCTTGAAGAATCCGATTCCCGAGCAGATTGGCACAGTAGTGTGTAACCCACCTTATGGTGAGCGTTTAGGTACAACACCGGCATTAATCGCCCTTTATTCGGTTTTCGGACAACGCTTAAAACAACAATTTGCTGGTTGGAATGCCTCCATTTTTAGTGGCGAGCCAGAGTTGCTGAACTGCTTGCGTCTGCGTTCGGCACGTCAATTCAAAGCGAAAAACGGCCCGTTGGACTGTGTGCAGAAAAATTACCTAATTAGCGAAAATAACAAGCGGTCAGATTTAGACGAAAATTTACAATTTGAGCAAAATGCTCAAGTTGCACCGGATTTCGCCAATCGTCTAGCCAAAAATATCAAAAAAGTCGAGAAATGGGCGACTCAGCAAGGCATTGATGCCTACCGTTTATACGATGCCGACCTGCCGGAGTATAATTTGGCGGTGGATAGATATGGCGATCACATCGTGGTGCAAGAATACCAAGCACCGAAAAGTATTGATGAACAAAAAGCCCGCCAACGCTTGCTGGATGCAGTTTCTGCCACCCTGTATGTAACCGGCGTGGAAACCAATAAATTAGTGCTTAAAGTTCGTCAAAAACAAAAAGGGACGAACCAATACGAGAAATTAGCGAATAAAGGCGATTATTTCTTCGTGAATGAATATGGGGCGAAACTGTGGGTGAACTTAACCGATTATTTGGATACTGGATTGTTCTTAGACCACCGCTCAACCCGCAAAATGGTGGGCGAAATGGCGAAAGGCAAAACCTTCCTGAATCTGTTTGCCTACACAGGTTCGGCAACGATCCACGCCGCCCTAAACGGAGCAAAATCGACCACCACAGTGGATATGTCCAACACCTATTTGAACTGGGCAGAGCAGAATTTAGAGCTGAACAATTTACCGCTCCGTAACAACCGTTTATTCCAAGCGGATTGCTTGCAATGGCTCGCCGAGTGCCGTGAGCGTTTTGAGCTGATTTTCGTTGATCCGCCTACGTTCTCGAACTCAAAACGAATGGAAGATAGTTGGGATGTGCAACGAGATCACATTAAGCTGATGACTCAGCTCAAACGCATTTTAACGGCAGACGGTACTATCGTTTTCTCCAACAACAAACGGGGTTTTAAAATGGATTTTGACGGCTTGGCAGCGTTGGGCTTGCAAGCGGAAAATATTTCGCACAAAACCCTACCGCTTGATTTTGAGCGTAATCCGCAGATCCATAATTGTTGGATTGTGAAACATTTATAGGGCGAAAATTTAAAATGTTAGATATTGTTTTATACGAACCTGAAATTCCGCAAAACAGCGGCAATATTATCCGCCTGTGTGCAAATTGCGGATTCCGTTTGCATATGATTGAGCCGTTTGGCTTTGCTTGGGACGACAAAAAACTTCGCCGTTCCGGCTTGGATTATCACGAATTTGTGAATATCCAAAAATACAAAAATTTTGAGGATTTTTTAGAGCGTGCCAAGCCGAAACGTTTATTTGCTTTAACCACACGTGGCGAGCAAAATCACAGTGATGTGAAATACGAACTGGGCGATTTTTTAATGTTCGGACCGGAAAGCCGAGGTATTCCCAAACCATTGTTGGCGGAAATGCCAATGTCGCAAAAAATCCGTATTCCAATGTGCCAAGACAGCCGCAGTATGAATTTATCCAATTCTGTGGCGGTGGTGGTGTATGAGGCGTGGCGGCAGTTTGGCTACCAAAATGCGGTTTCTGCTCAATCTATTTAAGTTACAAGCGGTTTGATTTTTGTGATTTTTTACGAAAATTAAACCGCTTACATTTTATGTGATCTAGATCACAATAAACCGTATAAAGCATAGTATTTGAAGTTATATTTCATTAAAATGAAAAAAATGAAGTATTTTTCTCAAAAATAAAATTTAAGGAGATGTTATGCGTTTAATTCCGTTAGAAACTGCTCAAGATGTGAGCGTTTGGGCTGCTCGTTATATTGTTGATCGTATTAATGCATTCAAACCAACCAAAGAAAAACCGTTTGTGCTTGGCTTACCAACAGGCGGCACTCCTGAAAAAACTTATAAAGAATTAATTAAACTCTACCAAGCAGGGGAAGTGAGCTTTAAAAATGTGGTAACCTTTAATATGGATGAATATGTTGGCTTACCTAAGGAACATCCTGAAAGCTACCACAGCTTTATGTTCAAACATTTCTTTGACCACGTAGATGTGCCGCTTGAAAATATCAATATCTTAAACGGTATGGCAGAAGATGTGGACGCAGAGTGTGCACGTTATGAAGAGAAAATCCGCTCTTATGGCAAAATCCATCTCTTTATGGGCGGCGTAGGCGTTGATGGGCATATTGCGTTTAATGAGCCAGCCTCTTCGCTCTCTTCTCGCACCCGTATCAAAACCCTAACCGAAGATACTCGCATTGCGAACTCTCGTTTCTTTGATAATGATGTCAGCCAAGTGCCAAAATTTGCTTTAACGGTGGGCGTTGGCACATTGCTTGATGCGGAAGAAGTGATGATTTTAGTTACAGGTCATAATAAAGCTCTAGCACTACAGGCTTGTGTGGAAGGAGCAGTAAATCACCTTTGGACCATCAGCTGCTTGCAATTACATCGCCGTGGTATTGTGGTGTGTGATGAGCCTGCAACACAAGAATTGAAAGTCAAAACAGTTAAATATTTCAAAGAGTTAGAAAAAAATGTAGCACGTTAGTGCGTTATTACAAGCGGTTATTTTTGCAAAAAATTTTGTAAAAACGACCGCTTGTTGCAATCTAAAGGAACAAAATATGAACCATTATGCCTTAACAAATTGTGTGATTTACACAGGCGAAGAAGTGTTGTATCAACACGCATTAGTGGTAAAAGACGACAAAATCGAATCTATCATTCTTGAAGAAAATTTACCGCAACCCCTCGAAAAAGTGGATTTGAACGGGGCGAATTTATCGGCAGGTTTTATTGACTTGCAACTCAATGGCTGCGGTGGGGTAATGTTTAACGAAGACATTAGCATTCGCACCCTTGAAATTATGCAAGAAACTAACTTGCGTTCAGGCACCACAAGCTATTTGCCGACCTTTATTACCTCGCCGGATGAGGGAATGAAAGAGGCAGTGGTGGTAATGCGTGAATACCTTGCCAAACATGAAAACCAAGCATTGGGGCTACATTTTGAAGGCCCTTATTTAAGCGTGGCGAAAAAAGGCGTTCACCGCCCGGAATTTATCCGTGAAATCAGCCCGGAAATGTTAGATTTCTTATGTGCCAATGGTGATGTGATCACGAAAATCACGATTGCCGCAGAAAACCCAACCGCAGATCATATTAAGCGTTTTAACGATGCAGGCATAATTGTCTCTATCGGTCACTCGAATGCGACTTTCGCCCAAACTAAACAGCGAATTGCTGAAGGGGCAGCCTTTGCAACGCATATGCACAATGCGATGTCGCCGGTAAGCTCTGGCCGTGAGGGCGGGGTAGTTGGTGCAGTGTTAGACAGCGGTATTTACGCCGGCATTATCTGCGATGGCTTACACGTGGAATGGGGGAATATCCGCATTGCGAAAAAAGCCAAAGGCGATAAATTAGTTATCGTAAGTGATGCAGTCGCTGCTGCCGGTAGCGATATTGAATCCTTTATCTTTGTCGGCAAGAAAGTAACGGTAAAAGACGGCAAATGCTATGATGAATTTGGGGCGTTAGGCGGTGCGGCGATCACGATGATCGAATCGATTCGCAACGTAGTATTACATTGCGATATCAGCCTGAATGAAGCGATTCGAATGAGTACCCTTTACCCAGCGCAAGCAATCGGTGTGGACGATACGCTCGGCTCATTGGCTGCGGGCAAAATTGCCAACTTAGCGATTTTCGACAACCAATTTAATGTTAAAGCCACTGCCGTAAACGGGCAGCTTAAATGGCATTCGTAAAGAAAACGAGAGAATGAAAGGCTACACAAGGTGTAGCCTTTTTGTTTAGGTGTTATGTAAAAAAGCATTTAAATGCTAATGGTTTTCAACTAAACTGTCGCAGTTTATTTTATCGTTTAAGGAAAAAACGTGTTTAGCGTTGAAAATGTAACCTTTGATCTTCCAAATCGGCGTTTACTTCACCCGATCTCGCTACAATTTGAGCGAGGCAAAGTCTATGGTTTAATTGGACATAATGGCTCGGGCAAATCCACTTTAATTAAATTGTTGGCGAAACAAAACCCCTATTCTTCAGGCAAAATTAGTTTTAATCACAAAGAGATTACCGAATGGTCAAGCCGAGAATTTGCCAAACAGGTTGCCTATTTGCCACAGCATTTACCTCAAGCCACCAACCTTACCGCCCGTGAGCTGATTGCAATGGGGCGATATGCGTGGAATGGTTTGTTTGGGCGTAATGCCAAAGAAGATAATGCAGCGATTGAGCGAGCTTTATCGCTCACTCACACCGAAAAATTTGCTGATCAGTTGGTGGACGTACTTTCGGGCGGTGAACGTTCCCGAATTTGGTTGGCAATGTTGTTGGCTCAACAAAGCCAATTCTTACTGCTGGATGAACCCCTTGCAGCTCTTGATATTGCCCACCAAGTGGAAGTAATGCAACTTGTGCAAAAACTCGCTCACGAGCTGAATTTGGGGATTATTATTGTGATCCACGACATCAATCTCGCCTCTCGTTATTGCGATCATCTTGTTGCTCTACACAGCGGCAAATTATTGGCTCAAGGCAATGCTCACGAGATTGTCAATCAAACCAAACTCAAAGAAATTTATAATATTGAGCTGAACGTGATTAAGCACCCTCAACTTGACAGACCGGTGAGTTTTTATTGATGAAACGAATAATCAACACATTACAAGCGGTCATTTTTTCTCTCTTTTTTGCAAATTCACTCTTTGCCGGTGAACCGCAAAAAGGCATTGCGACTTTGGATTGGACGGTGGCAGAAACATTGATTGCTCTCGGCGAAAAGCCGGTTGCGGTGGGTGATGTGGAAAGTTATCA
Source organism: Mannheimia indoligenes (assembly GCF_036880405.1). NCBI lineage: Bacteria > Pseudomonadati > Pseudomonadota > Gammaproteobacteria > Pasteurellales > Pasteurellaceae > Mannheimia > Mannheimia indoligenes. The sequence continues at coordinate 139,122 of NZ_JBAJJM010000004.1, forward strand.
AAAATGGGTGAAAGAACCGGCATTACCGGATTCGGTGAAGGATTTAGGTATTCGCTTACAACCTAACCCAGAGCAATTATTGATGCTTTCCCATAGCCTTGAGGCTCAACCGTTGCACTTTATCAATAGCGGATTTTATGCCTCGGTAACGCCACTGTTAGCCCAATTTTCGCCACAGATTGATATTGTCGATTTCTACCGTGAGGGCGATGCGTGGCAGAACATTCTCACCGCTTCGGAAAAGGTAGCGGAGCTGATTGGCAAGCCACTGGCTTTCCATCAACTTTATCAAGGCTACTTGCAAAAAATTGAGCAAATTCGACCGCTTGTTCAGCCTTATACAGACCGCCCGATTCTCTTAGTTCAGTTTATCGACACTCGCCATTTGCGAATTTACGCAAAAAACAGCCCCTTTGGAGCAGTGCTTTCTCAGTTAGGTTTTGAAAATGCGTGGAACGGCTCGCAAAATCATTGGGGCTTTGAGGTGATTGACGTTACCCAACTCACTAAATTGCCACCAAACAGCCGATTTGTGGTGGTTAAACCCTATCCGGCAAATATTGCCTCAGCCTTGAAATACAACATTATTTGGCAGAAATTAGCGATGGCGAAAGATCCGCTTATTTTGCCTGAAGTTTGGACTTTTGGCGGTATTCCGTCCGCTCAACGTTTTGCGGAAACCTTGGCGAATGGGTTATTAAACGGAGGTGAACCTTGGTAAATAGAAGATTGGTAGGGGCAAATTGCCATTTCCCCCTACTAGCGGTCATTTTTTTGGGTTTATTTACCATTTTACTGAAAGCCCAGTTGCCTAGTGATATCAGCTTTTGGGCGTTATTTCAGCCCACCGAAAATGTAGAATTGCTATTGGTGCAAAGCTACACCTTGCCACGCATCACAATGGCATTACTTGCCGGTGGGATTCTCAGTTTTGCCAGCCTATTGTTGCAGCAAGTGTTGGCAAACCCTCTCGCCTCAGACAATACGCTCGGCATCAGTAGCGGTTCACAATTCGCTTTATTTCTAACCGCTATTTTCGCCCCTAAATGGCTGGAACACGGCTCAAGTTTGGTCGCTGTATTGGGAGCTGGCTTAAGTTTGATTTTAGTGTTAAGCATCGCACTGCGGAAAACAATGTTATCGCTTTTACTGATTTTAGCCGGCTTAGTGGTGAATCTCTATTTCGGCTCGTTTTCGGCAATGATGTTGCTCTTTTATCCTGAAGAAGCCCGAGGGCTAGCACAATGGGGGGCGGGTTCGTTGGTGCAAGAGAGTTGGCGGGATAGTTTGTGGCTGATGGCTCAAGCTCTTCCTGCGTTGTTGGTTGTAGCAATGCTGATTCGCCCCTTAACGATTTTATCTTTGAACGACAGCAATGCACAAAGTCTTGGTGTGCCGGTCGGGAAATTACGGCTGATTGGCGTATTAGTTGCTGCATTTTTAATTGCGGCGGTGGTATCTGCGGTCGGAATGTTAGGGTTTGTCGGCTTGGCGGCGGCCACGATGGTTCGTCAATTTGGCATCAGAACCTTAAAAGGGCAGTTGATCGGGGCTTTTGTGCTAGGGGCATTACTGCTTTCGGTTACGGATTTATGCCTGCAACTGTTAGCCTATTTTAAAGGCATCAGCTTGCCTACTGGAGCGGTAACGGCTTTACTTGGTTCGCCATTATTACTTTGGTTGATGTTCCGAGTCTTGCCACACACAGGGCGAGTGCAAGAGCAACATTTGCAAAATTCACACAAAATATCACCGCTTGCAATTGGCTTGGTGATAGCTGGATTTGTGCTTTCCATTTTGATTGCCCTTTTTATCGGCAACGGATTTGATGGGCTGGAGATATTGGCTTTTAATCGTGAATGGGGCAGTAGCTTGTTGGAAATTCGTTACCCTCGAGTGATGGTGGCTTTGGCAGTCGGCATTTTGTTAGCGATTGCCGGCGTAATTTTACAACGCCTCACACTTAACCCAATGGCAAGCCCGGAATTGCTTGGGGTTTCGTCCGGCACATCAATGGGGATTTTGGCGGTGCTGTTTTTATTCCCCATCCAACAGACGGAATATTTTTGGATTGCCGGCGTATTAGGGGCGTTTATCACTTTACTTGTGCTTGCGAGCATCAACCAAAAAAACGGAATGTTGCCGGAAAAAGTCTTGCTCACAGGGATCAGCCTTTCCGCTTTATTTGATACTTTACAACGTATTGCGATTGCCAGCGGTGATCCGAGAGCAAATCAGCTCATCTCGTGGACATCTGGCTCAACTCAAACTGCTAATGCTGAGTTTGCCTTGCCGTTTTTGTTGGTTAGCTTTGCCTTACTAGGGGCTAGCTTGCTTTTCAGTCGTTGGTTGGAATTATTGGCATTACAAGCCCCAATGGCACAAGCCTTAGGGCTTAACCTCAAGCAAACCCGTTGGATTTTAATTTTATTCAGTGCCTTATTAACCGCATTGGCAACACTGGTGATTGGTCCGCTAAGTTTTATCGGCTTATTGGTGCCACAAATGGCTCGTTTTTTAGGCGTTACAAAAGCACATTCTCAATTATTCATCTCTGCCATTTTAGGTGGAATGGTTATGGTGTTGGCTGATTGGGTCGGCAGACAAATTCTTTTCCCTTACGAAGTCCCCGCAGGCTTGGTTGCTACGCTTATCGGCGGAACCTATTTCTTATTAATGATGAGAAAAGTATAAACATAAAATACTAAATGAGATTGTTTTTCATTTACTTGTGAAGTGTTCATCACTATAATGCCACAGCTTTACATAAATTAATCATTACCTAAGGAAGTTGGAATGAAAAAGACATTTATTTATACCGCAATTACGCAATCAGTACTGATTGCAATAGCACAAAATGCTATTGCAAATGAACAGGTTACGCAACTTGATGAAGTGTCGGTAGTTGCAGGCTCAATGTATAAAATGGGCGAAGTGCCTTTCCATCAAGCAAAGTCTGCGGTGGCGGTAACGCGTGAGCAGTTAGATGATCAGAAAGTAGATAAGGTTGATGAAATTGCAAAATATCAAGCAGGCTTTGCAAATCAAGTATTTGGTAATGATACGAATACAAACTGGTTCCGTGTGCGTGGTGCTGAAGTTTCGCAAGCAGTAAATGGGTTGCCAACATTTAGCTATGGTTTCTTTACACCTTATGTAGATAGTTTCGGTTTAGAAGCTGTTGAAATTACCAAAGGTGCTGATTCAATGACTTTTGGTGCGGCTAATGGTGGTGGTTTAATTAACTATGTGTCGAAACGTGCTCATCGTGAAAAAATTGGTCAGGGTGAATTAAAAACGACTTTTGGTAGCCATAATCAATATGGTTTCGCTGCTGATTACACAGGTAAAATTTTAAATGATGAAAACCTACGCTACCGTTTAGTTGCTAGCTATTTAGGTCGTGATGGCGATTGGTATTTAACCGATAACCAAACTTTATATGTCGCTCCAACGGTTGAATGGGATATTAGCGATAAAACGCGTTTTACTTTATTAACGAGTTATCAACGAGATCACGGTACACCAAGTAGTAACTTCTACCCAGCTTATGGCACATTAGTTCCTGCGGCAAATGGTTATATTGATCGCTCGACAAATTTAGGTGATCCGGTAAACGATACTGAAACTAACCGTCAATATAGTGTCGGTTATGAGTTCAGCCATAACTTTGATAATGGATTACGTTTAAATTCGAGCTATAGATATCAACACGCTCAGAACTTCCATCGTGGTTCTTATCCGTTTAGTACTGTTGATGCAAATGGTAATGTAGAGCGTGGAGTGGTATATAACAATGGTAAAGCGATTTCACATACATTAGACAATCATTTAAGCTGGGACTATAACAATGATTGGCTGAAAAATACATTGCTCGTTGGTGTGGATTATCGACATAACAGAGTAGATACAATGTATTCACCTGATGGATGGGCTTGGGGATCGACCGCATCTCTCTATGGTAATGCTTATGCTACTTCGCCTACGAATATTTACAATCCACAAATAGGGTGGGGGAAAGCTCAAGATACGAAATTTGATACTCAGCACTATATGCTTAAAGGGCGTCAATTAGGTTTCTATTTGCAAAATAACGCTCGTTTAGCTGATAAATATATTTTAGGTTTAGGTGTTCGCCACGATCGTTCTAATGTATCAGAAGGCAATTTATCCGAAGATGCTAAATATAATGTAACCTCTTATTCCGGCTCATTTATGTATGAGGCACCGTTAGGTCTTAACCCATACTTTAGCTATAGCGAATCATTCAATATGCCTTTAGGTGTGAGTGGTGTAAATAAATTATATGATCCGCAAATTACTCGCCAATATGAATTAGGGGTGAAATATCTCCCAACTTGGTTAGATGGTACTATTTCTGTAGCAGGTTTCCGAGCGAAAGATACCGGAGCATTACAATCTAAAGATGGCGGTGTAACAGTATCCAGTGGTGATCCGATTTACCGTAAAGGTTTAGAAGTCCAGTTAGATGCTAATTTAACTGAAAATTGGAACGCAACGCTTGCTTATACTTATACGAAGTCTGAAACAAAGGTAGCAACAGATCACACTTATAATACAGGTTTAGCAATGGGTACCAAATACCGAAATCAATATATTCCAACTAATATATTATCAGCTAAAACCGCTTATACATTTAATAATGGTGTATTGAGTGGCTTAACACTTGGTGCAGGTATCCGCCACATTGGACATAGCGTTGCAACCAAATCACTCTACAGTAATTACTCACATTATCGAGTGCCATCTGCAACTGTGGTTGATTTAATGGCTCGTTATGCCATTACACCAAGCTGGATTGCACAAGTAAATGTAGATAACGTAGGTAATCGTCGTTATGTCGCTGCTTGTGATTTTTATTGCTACTATGGGGCAGAGCGTAAAATTAGTGGTTCTTTAAGCTACAAATTCTAACCACAAAACCATATAATATCGGCAGACTTTACGTCTGCCTTTATTTTTTACTAGGGAGTATTCAATGCAATTTAAAGATTTTTTAGCCACTTTTCCGGCTATCGACCATCTTGCCGGCTTAAATGTGCTGAACGAGCAAGGTGAACTTATCCACAACATTCCGGCAATTGAAGGGAAATTAGGTTCTCTGAAACTTTACAACGCACTATTTGCAAAATTTAATGGAAAATTGACCGCTTGTGCGGCTGAACAAGGTTTAGAATGGTTTGCAGAACACGTGGAAGATGCTAAAAACAATCTAGGCAAGCACCCCAATATTGATTTGCTATTTAAAGTGGTGAATGAAGATTTAACTTTAACCTTAGAGCCGATTGCTAAGTAGTCTTAATCTATAAAACAAAACCCACTTTAGTGATTAAAGTGGGTTTCTTATTTAACTGATTGAAAAGTTAGAGTTTTGCTGACAGCATTGCTTCTAATTTTTCTTGGTCGATAGCAAATTTACGAATCCCTTCCGCTAATTTTTCAACTGCCATTGGGTCTTGGTTATGCTCCCAATAGAATTCCGCTTCAGTCATCGGTGCAGGACGAGCTTTCACTTCACCAGTGTATTCTAATTTACGTACTAAAGTTTCATTGCTTTCTTGTAATGCTTTTAATAATGGTGGTGCGATGGTTAAACGGTCGCAACCTGCTAATTCAACAATTTCACCTACATTACGGAAACTTGCACCCATTACTACAGTTTTGTAACCATATTGTTTGTAGTAGTTGTAAATATTGGTTACAGAAATCACACCAGGATCTTCCGCTGGAGCATATTCTTTCCCTTCATTTGCTTTATACCAATCTAAAATACGACCTACGAATGGTGAGATTAAGTAAACACCAGCTTCTGCACAAGCACGAGCTTGAGCTTGAGAGAATAACAATGTTAAGTTACAGTTGATGCCTTCTTTTTCTAATACTTCTGCCGCACGGATACCTTGCCAAGTAGAAGCAATTTTAATTAAGATGCGATCATTGCTAATACCTGCCGCATTATATAAAGCGATTAACTTGCGTGCTTTTGCAATGGTTTTTTCTGTATCGTAAGAAAAACGAGCATCAACTTCGGTTGAAATTCGACCCGGTACGAGTTTTAAAATCTCTAAACCAATGTTTACCGCTAATTTATCTTCTGCATCAACTAATTGTTGAGCTTTATCATTGCTCTGTGCTTTTGCATAAGCAACCGCATCCTCAATTAATGGAGCATATTGCGGCAGTGCAGAAGCACTTAAAATTAAAGATGGGTTGGTTGTCGCATCTTCAGGTTTATAAAGCTTCATCGCCTCAATATCGCCTGTATCTGCAACGACTACGGTAACTTTGCGTAATTCATCTAATTGGCTCATATTTCTTCCTTATATATGATGTTGATAATGAAAAATAAGTTTGCAAATAATAGCAGTAACAACTTCAAAAGAGTAAATAATTTTGTGATATAGATCACGTTTTTATAAAATAACTAGACGGAGATTTATTCAGATATGCTGATTAAAGCAAATTTAGTGCATAAATAATCACTTTTAGCTAACAGAATAATCAAATTGCCGAGAAATTCAACAAGCGGTGATTTTTTTAAAATTTTTTACAA
>NZ_JBAJJM010000005.1:0-197626 GCF_036880405.1 Mannheimia indoligenes
TGCTCAACCAGCACAGCCTCCAAAACCAGATGATTTATTGCCACAGGAAGAAACTGCCTACACACAAAATTATCCTTCTGTAGGTTCAGGTTTTATCATTCCTAAAAATGAGGAGAATATTAAAAAAGCTGCTGTATCATCAAGGTCAGCTCAATTAACTAGCATAATAAGTGTTGAAGGAAAAGATATTCCAATTTCCTACTCTAACATTAATAGCAATAGCATTTCTTTAGACTCTCAAGATAAAAAATTATATGCTGAAAAAGGGAAAAACACTCAAATAGTATTCATTGCACAAAATGACTTAGAAAATCAATATTTGTTTACTTCTGGTATAAACCTGTCTAAAGCAATGCCAACAGCAGGAGAGATAACCTATAAAGGGAAGAGTTTTAATATCTATTCATCAGATGGTACAGGAACTCTCAATGCAATTACTAAAGGCACATCCGAATTTGTCGCTGACTTCAACCAAAAAATCTTAACAGGTACGGTAAAATCATCTTTAGAAAATAGTGCTTTTAAACCCGTTGAAATTTCAGCAAGTATTACCAAGAACACGTTCTCTGGAAGTAAAAATTATATCAGCGTGCAAGGTGGTTTCTTTGGAGAAAATGCTGGAGAGTTAATTGGAGATTACAGAACCGAAGAAGGTAGCCAACAAAATGCTATTGGTGTATTCCGAGCAGAGAAATCTGAATAAAGATTAAATTTCTTTCAAAGACCGCTACAAGCGGTCTTTTTATATTTACAAGAATTAAATAAATAATCGTCTTTTAACAAAAATTTAGAAAAACGACCGCTTGTAGTTATTTAGCCTATCATCTTTTAAAATCTGTTCAACCTCTAAGCGAACATATCTGATCTCACCACCCACTTTTTCATAAAGTAAACCGACTTTTCCGTCCGGCAACTCTGCAATGCTACTGTAGCCAAAAGTTTCATTATCATCAGTTATCTGAATATAATCTTGCCAATCAATGGTATTATCTGACTTGATTTCACCAATCCAAACTCTTCCATTAATGCGTTTCCACATTTGCTTAGAATGAGCGTTAGAAAGCAGTACATACTCTTTGTCGTTAATTTCTTTTGAATATTTTATTGCTGATAATTGAGTGTAAGAATTAAGTAACTCCGCATCAAATTCACTACTTTGCCACGTCATACCTTCAGTATTACTGCTAGATACCAATACATTGCCTTTATTAGTGCGGGTAAAAAGCGTTATCGTACCATCATTGAGTTCCACAATGTGCGATTCACTCGCCTTATAAGGTGCTTTATTGCCATTAAATTTAATAGGCGTTTCGCCCATTAGCCAAGTTTCACCACCGTCTTCACTTTTGATGACGGCAGTCAATTCATTGTCATATTGGTCAATAAAATAAACCGGCACCAGTAACGTTCCACTTTCCAATTGAACCCCTGTACCAGGACCCGTACCAAGAAATTTCATCGAATCAGTTTTCAACTGTGGGTTTAAATCAATCGGATTTGACCACGTTTTGCCATTATCATCGCTATAAATCAACCATAAATAACTGGTTTTCTGCACTGTAAATGGGGAGGAACGATTAAACTCTTTTTGCGAGGAGAGAAAAATATTACCTTGATAATTGGCATCGTTCATTTCACCCAAATAAACATCGCCTAAATCTCGATAGGCTTTATCGGGGTTGCCCTTAGTTACTACTTGGTAATCTGTTGGATTGTTTTGGGTATCATACACTCGACCTAAAGTGTGGCTTTGCTTTCGCAAAGTATAGATCTGATCTTTACCAATCAGTTTCAAAAAGGCTTGACCATCAATTTTAGTATAACCACTACCTAACGCATTGGCTGGGTTAGCAGGCTCTCTTTTGCCGTGATAAGTAATATGACTATGAATGCCACTCGATTCGGGGTACATATCCACTAATAAGAAAATGCGTTCGGAATTTTTGTCTTGCACCATCACAGGGTCAATAACAAATGCCGATTGGGTATTTTCAAAATTAGGAGCATTGTAGGGATGCTCAATTAAATCGATCACGACTTGGTCGTTCTGCCAAGTTTTGCCGTTATCCAAACTTCGACGGATAACTAAATCAATATTACCCCAATCCTTATTATCAAATTGATGTTTATCAATTGCCGCTAACACAATGCCGTTTTCTGTGGTTAATAGCGAGGGAATACGGTAATTTCTTGCTGATTTATTTGCCACAAAAAGTGGCTTTTCTTGTCCAATAACAATATTGCTCGCAATTTCCAGCTCTTGTTCACTATAGCCATTCACTGCACCAACAGTTTGCTTGGCGGAACTATAAGATAAAAAAATGTAGAATAGGCAAAAAAAGATAACAGATTTCATAGTGTCTAGGTTTAACATTTAGGCGGCGTATTCTAGCGTAATGTATTAATTTTGAACAGTAAAACAAAACGCTTTTAACTTATTTTTAAGTTAAAAGCGTTTGCAAATTTTTTCGGTAAAATAACCGCTTGTCAGTTACTTAGTCGCAGCTTTCATCGCTTGTACAAATTCAGCAAGTTCTTCCAGCAAATTCGCTTGGTTATCTAAATTACATTCAATAATCTTCACAATTGCCGAGCCTGAAATTGCCCCATCAGCACCAAGTCTTAAGGCTTCTTTCACTTGTTCCGGTTTAGCAATACCAAAACCTTGTAAGATTGGTGCAGCATTCGCTTGTTTTAAGCTCCCCACTAAATTATCAAGATTACTTGCGTGAGCTTGGTTTTCCGCACTGGTTACACCTGCACGAGAAACTAAATAAGTATAGCCTTCAGTTAATTTTGCAATGCGTTGAATGGTATTTTCATCTGCATTTGGCGGGCAGATAAACACAGGCTGAATACCATATTTTTTAGCCGTTGGTACAAACTCTTCTGCTGCTAAAACAGGTAAATCTGCAATTAACACCGCATCAACACCTGTTTGCCGGCAGCGTTGAAAGAACCTCTCCGTACTCGGTACAAAAATTAAGTTCGCACAAAGCAATAAACCAATTGGAATATCGGGATATTTCGCTCTAATTTTTTCTATCAACGTAAAGCAAGCATCTGTACTGTAACCTGCATCTAATGCACGTTTGTTCGCTGCTTGAATAACAGGTCCATCTAGTAATGGATCTGAAAATGGAAAGCCTAATTCTAACGCATCAGCTCCATTGGCAATCATCGTTTCAATAATTTCAAAACTACGGTCAAAATCAGGATCGCATAAAGTAACAAACGGCACGAAAGCCCCTTCGTTTTTCGCTTTTAAGCGTTCAAATACGTTATCAAAACGGCTCATTAGTTACCTCCATTTAAAATTTTATCGACCGTGAAAATATCTTTGTCGCCACGTCCAGATAAATTTACCACTAATAGTTGCTCTTTCTCAGGATTTTGCTTAATCAACTTCAGTGCATAAGCTAAGGCGTGTGAAGACTCTAACGCAGGAATAATCCCTTCATTTTTAGCGAGTGCTTGGAAAGCATCTAATGCTTCTTGGTCGGTAATCGATACATAATCGGCTCTGCCTGTTGCATTTAAATAGGCGTGTTGCGGACCAACTGATGGAAAATCTAAACCTGCCGAGATAGAGTAAGATTCTTCAATTTGTCCATCTTTATCTTGCATAATCGGTGATTTCATACCGAAGTAAATTCCTGTTGTGCCGTGTTTAAGCGGTGCACCGTGTTCACCTGTTTCAATGCCTTTGCCTGCCGGTTCAACTCCGATTAATTGTACCGATGTTTCTTCGATGAAATCAGCAAACATTCCGATTGCATTCGAACCACCGCCAACGGCAGCAATCACCGCATCCGGCAAGCGGTCTTCTTTTGCTAAAATTTGACGTTTGGTTTCTTCGCCAATCATTTTTTGGAACTCACGCACCATTGTCGGGAATGGATGTGGACCTGCTGCTGTACCAATTAAATAGTGAGTGGTATCGTAGTTTGCTGCCCAATCACGCATCGCCTCACAGCACGCATCTTTAAGCGAGCAAGAACCTTTTTCGACAGGGATTACATCCGCTCCCATTAAACGCATACGGAACACATTAGGCGATTGGCGTTCCACATCTTTTGCCCCCATATAAACCACACAAGGCATACCTAGCATTGCACAAGCTAATGCGGTTGCCACACCGTGCTGCCCAGCTCCAGTTTCGGCAATAATACGGGTTTTGCCCATTCGTTTGGCGAGTAAAATCTGCCCTAGTACTTGATTGGTTTTATGAGCTCCACCGTGTAATAAATCTTCACGTTTTAGATAGAGTTTGCTGTTTGTACCTTTAGTTAAATTACTGCAAAGCGTAAGTGCCGTTGGACGACCTGCATAGTTTTTGAGTAAATCGGCAAATTCTGCTTGGAATGTTGGATCTTGTTGAGCTTCTACAAAGGCTTGCTCTAATTCTTTGAGTACCGATACTAAAATTTCAGGAACATACATTCCGCCAAATTCACCGAAGTAAGGGTTAAGAAGTGTGTCTGACATAATATTTCCTTTTCTATTTCCTCTCTCGTCTTGAAAGAGAGTATAAAATTATAAATTTCTAGCTACATTTAAGGCTGATGAGGTTTGAGCTACCGGCATTACTTCAACACGGTTAATATTGACGTGTTCCGGTTGTTGATTTAACCAAAGCACGATATTAGCCACATCTTCAGGGCGAACAAATTCAACATTTTCATAAATTTTTGCTGCTTTTTCGTCATCGCCTTTAAAGCGAACATTAGAAAATTCTGTCCCACCACATAAGCCCGGCTCAACGTTAGACACCCGTACTTTTGTGCCTGCTAAATCTGCACGCAAATTTAAGCTAAACTGCTTCACAAAGGCTTTTGTACCGCCATAAACATTCCCACCCGGGTAAGGGTAAGTTCCTGCAATCGAACCGATATTAATAATATGTCCTGAATTATGCTCAACCATTTCAGGAAGAACTAGGCGTGTCATTGTTACTAAGCCTTTAATATTAGTATCAATCATTTGATACCAATCAGTTAAATCCGCTTTATGAGCAGGCTCTAAGCCTAGTGCTAAACCTGCATTATTCACTAATAAGTCAATCTTTCGCCAACTTTGAGGGCGGCTATTTAATACTTTTTCAACTTCTGAGGAATCTTGAATATCAAATACAAGCGGTAGAAAATTATCGCCAAATTGCAAATGTAGTTCGCTTAAACGCTCTGCACGTCTGCCTGTGCCAATCACTCTATAGCCTGATTGAAGAAGTAATTTACAAATTGCTAAACCAAAACCGGCGGTTGCCCCTGTTACTAATGCAGTTTTCATCGTTTTACCCTCAAAATTAAAATGTACTATTAAAGTAGTACAAAATTTAAAAAATTGCAAGAAATATATCGTTCAGAAAAGAAAAAAGCGTACCAAAAGGTACGCTAAATACATAGGAGGATCTTATTTTAAGATTTATATAACACAACATTCGATATCCATATCTTGAATGACATTCTATATCATAAATCCATTTAATTCTGTGATTGCCTTCACATTTTTAGAAATTAACCTTTATTTTCCTACTTTTTTGCTTTAAAGATTAAAATTAAGGCAGCCATCACTGCGGCTGTTGCCACAAATCCTAATAAAGCAGATTGCGTGAAACCTACTACTAAGTAGCCAACAATAGAAGCAGCAGCAACCAATAACGCATAAGGTAATTGTGAAATAACGTGATCCATATGGTTACATTGTGCACCTGTTGAAGATAAGATAGTAGTATCTGACACCGGTGAACAATGGTCTCCGCATACTGCCCCCGCCATTACTGCCGACAAGCAAGGAATGATTAATGCAGGATCAGAATGAACTGCCATTGCCGCACCGATTGGTAACATAATACCAAATGTTCCCCAGCTTGTGCCTGTTGAGAATGCCATAAATGCGGCTAATACGAATAAAATTGCCGGTAAGAATCCTGCTGCAATATGCTCACCAACTAAGCCTGATAAGTATTTGCCTGTTTGCATATCGCTTACTACGCCATTAATTGTCCAAGCAAAGAATAAAATGGTGATTGCACCAGACATCATTTTTACGCCTAAACCATAGGCACGAACGTAATTTTTTAGTGAAATATGACCGCTTGCCATAATACAAATGCTGGCAACTACTAATGCAGCTAGACCGCCTACCACTAACGAAATACCCACAGTGGTATTTTCAAAAGCACCTAAAATCGAAAATGGTGTGTTTGATTCTGCTAATGCATCGGCACCGGTTTTAATCATCATTGCAACCGTAACCACAATTAAAGCAACAATCGGGAACACTAAATTACGCATACGCCCTTTAACTTCAATACTTTCTTCCTCTACTTCTGCTAAATGTTCTGCTTGGCGTTCAAAACGAGCCATTGAGCCGATATCGAATGAGAAATAAGCTACGAAGAACACCATAATCATTGAGAAAATCGCATAGAAATTCATTGCACTCATCGTCATAAATGCACCAAGCGGAGAATAGCCCGTGATTGAATGAGTTGCTAATAAACCGGCAATTAAGGTAATAATGTAAGCTCCCCAACTTGAAATTGGCATTAATACGCACATTGGTGCGGCGGTTGAGTCAAGGATATAAGCTAATTTTGCACGAGAAACATTGAATTTATCCGTTACCGGGCGAGCAATTGCCCCTACCGCTAAACTATGGAAATAGTCATCAATAAAAGTGAAAAATACTAAACCTGCGGCTATTAATTTTGCACCACGTTTATCTTTAATTCTTTTCTGAGCCCAATTTGCAAAGGCTTGATTACTTCCTGAAATGCTTAATAAAGAAGTCAATACACCTAATAAAATTAAGAATAAAATGATATTGATGTTGTTAGAATTTAAACCCTCTTCAGCTCCTTTATAAACTAAAGAAACAACACTATTTTTTATATAAGTAAGTGCATCAAGAAAATTACTATTAGTTAGCATAAATGCACCAAATATAATCCCAATGCTTAATGAAATAATCACTTTGCGTGTAACAATCGCTAAAATTAATGCAATCAGAGCCGGTAACACAGACCAAAACGATGTGGAATAATCAACTAGATTCATAAAACCTCTAAAATGACTTTGTATAATTTGTATATAAAAATAATAGCCAAACAAGAGATGTACTGAGATATTTATAGGAATAAATATAAAGGAAGGAAATATGAAAAACTAAAACCCACCCTAACAGTAGCACTCCGTAGCGTTTACTACGACAGTGTCGTTTCTTTCGAGAACGACCCCAACCAATTAAGATGACGCCTAATTGATTTCGGCAAATCCACCTTTCCTTTTTCTTCATCGTTTTCCACTCAGAAAAAATACTTATTGAATTTGCACCTCTACATTTTGTAGGATGACGTAAAGATACCACGAATATCCGAAGATATAAAGTACCTCTTTTTTATTTATATTTATTTACCTCAAATATCTTTTAATATATGATAAAAAAGAATAAAATTCACTTCGTTACTAAAACATTAGGAGAATACAATGTCAGATTTAAAAAGCCTTTTAAACCTTCGTAGTTTAAGAGTATTTGCTAAAGATTTAGCACTTGAACAATTAAAATCATTTGCTGAAAAATTAGATACTATTATTGCTGAAAAAGAAGAAGAAATTAGAAAAGAAGAGCAAGAAAAAGCAAAACAATTAGAAAGCTTAAATAAATACACCGAAATGTTAAAACAAGATGGACTTTCTATTGATGAATTAGCTCAATTATTAGCAGATAAAGTAATTAAAGGTCGAAAAGCCCCTAAAGCACGCAAACCGATTGCCTCTCGTCCTGCTAAATATAAATTTGTTGATGCTGAAGGTAATGAAAAAACGTGGACAGGTCAAGGCAGAACACCAAAAGCATTGCAAGAAGCACTTGATAAAGGCAAGAAATTAGAAGATTTTGCTATTTAATTTATTATTTATATAAAGATTAGATATGAGAGAACTCTAATTGGGTTCTCTTATTTTTATAATAGGATATCAAATGCTTGAACATAAAATTTTATTAACTGAATGCCCAGATGATACAGGGTTAGTCGCTAAAATTACCAATATTTGTTACAAACACCAATTAAATATTATTAAAAACTCGGAATTTGTGGATAACGAAACGAAACGCTTTTTTATGCGTACGGAGTTAAACGGTATTTTTAACGATAAAACATTTCTAGCCGATCTAGAATTTACTTTGCCTGACGGTTCAATTTATAAATTATTGCCAAAGCAGAGAAAGCGTATTGTTATTTTAGTAACCAAAGAAGCTCACTGTTTAGGCGATTTATTAATGAAAAACTATTATGGTGGTTTAGATGTAGAAATTGCAGCTGTAATCGGTAATCACGACACATTAAGAGAATTAGTTGAACGCTTTGATGTGCCGTTCCACTTGGTCAGCCACGAAAATCTGACCCGTGTTGAACACGATAAATTATTAGCCGATAAAATTGACGAATACGCCCCGGATTATATTGTACTAGCTAAATATATGCGTGTGCTTAATCCTGAATTTGTAGCACGTTACCCAAATCGTGTTGTAAATATCCACCATTCTTTCTTACCTGCATTTATTGGTGCGAAGCCATATCAACGAGCTTACGAACGTGGTGTAAAAATTATTGGTGCAACGGCTCATTTTGTAAATGATGAATTAGATGAAGGTCCAATTATTATGCAAAATGTGATCAACGTAGATCACACCTATACTGCCGAGGCAATGATGCGTGCCGGGCGGGATGTAGAGAAAACCGTTCTCAGTCAAGCATTAGAATTAGTACTTGCTGATAAGATCTTTGTTTATAAAAACAAAACCATTATTTTATAAAAAAATAGCCAGTGATTGAAACTGGCTATTTTATTTAGATGGAATATCTTCCAACGTTTCAGGCATTTTACCTATTAACAAATTAAATAGCATTGCCGTTCTTGCCAAAATCTCTCTTAACCTTACTTGATAAGCCCCTTCAGGATATTTCGCTGCATAACAAATCGCATCAATATTTTTAAATTTCGCAATAAATAATGCTCTTTCACAATGAAACTTCTGTGAGACAATCGTAAACGGCGGTAATTTATAAACCTCTGTCGCTCTTATAATTGAATCAAAAGTAGTATAGCCCGCATAATCTTGCTTAATTTGTAGCTGAGGTATGCCCATTTTCAGCAAATCATTAGTCATTGTTTTAGGCTCATTATAATAAGGGGTTTTATTATCACCACTAACTAAAAGTTTATTTACTTTTTCACTTTTCACTAATTGCTTTGCTGCTTCTAAACGATATTTGTAATATTCATTGATCACATTTTTTGAGTAAAATTTCGCTGTACCGAGCACTACGGCATAATCTCTATGAGGCAGATCGTTAATCTCGCTATAGACTTTATCCCGCACAGCATAACTCGTTATTGAATCCACAATTAATAGGGTTGCAATTCCTATTAAGTGTAAGATCACAATCACTTTCAGTATTTTTATGCCAAATTGCTTAATTTGATGAAAAAACGGCAATGACCTAGCCCCTTAAATTTCGACTTCCAAAAATCACTTATTTATTCTTATTACTCAAATAATGAGTATATTAAAGACAAACAAAGTTGTCTGATCGTTCAATCAATTTATTCTATTTTAGTGTGTTTGTTAAGTCCTAAACTCTATTTATCACACCTAAAACCTAAAAAATTTAGCCGTTTAAAAATCTAGACGTTTAGACGGCTAAAATTTCTTGACAATTGACAACAACACCGTTAATTTAACCATATTATTACAATTACAAGCGGTTAAAAAAGCATAATTTTTTGCAAATAAGGATTCTATGGCTCAGCACATTACACTTTTTGAGGAAACGCCATTGCCCCTTTCACTAGGTGGCGAACTTTCCCCTATCACAGTGGCTTACCAAACTTACGGCGAATTAAATGCAGATAAAAGCAATGCTGTGTTGATCTGCCACGCCTTAACCGGCGATGCCGAGCCTTATTACGATTCTGCAACCGAGAAAGGCTGGTGGCAGGATTTTATCGGCAAGGGTTTAGCCTTTGATACCGAAAAATATTTCTTTATTTGTAGTAATGTTTTAGGTGGTTGTAAAGGCACAACAGGTCCTTCTTCAATTGATCCGAAAACCAATAAACCTTACGGTAGCCAATTCCCGATTATTACCGTTCAAGATATTGTTAATGTTCAAAAAGCCTTAATTGATTACTTAGAAATTCCAACTCTCCACGCCGTCATTGGCGGCTCTTTTGGTGGAATGCAAGCAACGCAATGGGGAATTAGCTACCCGGATCAGGTACGTAATATTATCAACCTTTGTTCTTCACTTACTTTAAGTGCGGAAGCGATTGGTTTTAACCACGTTATGCGTCAGGCAATTATTAATGATCCACATTTCAATGGTGGAGATTATTATGATGGCATCGCACCCGATAATGGCTTAAAAATTGCTCGAATGTTAGGAATGCTGACTTACCGCACGGATATTCAGCTGGCTAAAGCTTTCGGGCGAGAAACCAAACAGCAAGGGAAAATTTGGGGTGATCATTTCCAAGTAGAATCTTACTTAAGCTATCAAGGCACTAAATTTTTAGGTCGCTTTGATGCCAATACCTACCTTCGCTTATTAAGAGCCTTAGATTTATATGATCCCGCACTTGGCTATGAAAATGAAGAAGCTGCGTTAAAACGCATTAAAGCCAATTATGTTTTTGTAGCAGTAACTAGCGATCAGCTATTCAAACAAGTTGATGTGTATAAAAGCAAACAGAAATTAGAACAAGCCGGGGTGAATTTGGATTTTCACGAGTTCCACTCTGATTTCGGACACGATGCCTTTCTGGTTGATTATGATTTCTTCGAGCCGATGATTAAAAAAGGGCTGGAAAAGTAAATTTGCATTTTTTAAGAAAAATTTAACCGCTTGTATTTCTTATTATTTCCCCATCAGAAATAATCTTTTGCTTTTTTGCATCTTTTTCTCTTTATTTGCTCTATTTATACTGTACTCGACTAAATAAATGGAGAAATAAGATGAAAAAATTACCAGCCCTCTTTGTCGGGCACGGCAACCCGATGAACACACTCGATGCTCAAAACCCGTTTAATCTAGGCTTCAAACAGATCACCAAAACCTTTGAAAAACCAAAAGCGATTTTAATGATTTCCGCTCATTGGTATAGCAGTAAATTACAGATTACAAGCGGTCAAAATCCCGAATTAATTTACGATTTCCACGGTTTCCCTGAAGAGTTGAGCCAAGTAACTTACCCTGCTCAAGGCTGCCCTGAGTTAGCTGAACATATTCAGCAGCTTTTACTGCCGGAACAAGCGGAACTCAACCCAACACGTGGTTACGATCACGGAATGTGGTCTGTACTGAAACACCTTTACCCAGAAGCAGATATCCCCGTCATTCAGCTGAGTATTCACCGCAACCAGCCGGCGAAATGGCATTTTGAATTAGCCCAAAAATTAAAACCATTGCGTGAACAAGGCGTGCTGATTATCGGCAGTGGTAACATTGTACATAATTTACGGGCAATTAGCTGGCAACATATGGAACAGATTGGAGCTGGGTATGATTGGGCATTTGCCTTCCGTGAATATATCAATCAGGCGATTGTGGACGGCAACTATGATGCAATTATCGAAACCCAACCATTCGGACAAGCAGCAGAGCTTTCAATTCCCACACCAGAGCATTACTTGCCATTGCTTTATGTTGTTGCTCAACAAGAAGAGAATGAAGAAATTACTTTCTTTAATGATGAACTGGTCGGCGGATCGCTAAGTATGACATCAATAAAAATCGGTTAGTCTAAATAGCAAAGCCCCACTAAGGAATTTCCTAGTGGGGCTTATTTATTATTTTTAGAAATTATTTCTGACGCATTGCAGGGAATAAAATCACATCACGGATTGATGGAGCGTTAGCAAAAATCATTGCTAAACGGTCAATACCTAAGCCTTCGCCCGCTGTTGGTGGCAAGCCGTGTTCTAACGCCACGATAAAGTCTTCATCTTTAAACATTGCTTCATCATCGCCTGCATCTTTTGCAGCTACTTGAGCATCAAAACGCTCAGCTTGGTCTTCCGCATCATTTAATTCTGAGAAACCGTTACCGATTTCACGACCACCAATAAATAATTCAAAACGATCCGTTACTTCAGGGTTTTCATCATTACGGCGAGCAAGTGGCGAAATTTCCGCTGGGTGAGCCATTAAGAAAGTCGGCTGAATTAACTGGTGCTCTGCTACTTCTTCAAAAATTGCATTCACAACAGAACCTAAGCCCCAGGATTTTTGAATTTCAATACCTAAACCTTTTGCAATTTCGACTGATTTTTCAAAGCTGTCTAAATCTTCACGCTTAATGCCATTGCCATATTTCACAATCGCATCGTGCATTGTGATACGCTCAAACGGTTTGCCGAAATCGAACATATATTCACCGTAAGGTACATCGGTTGTACCTAAAATATCTAACGCCAATTTGCGTAATAATTCTTCGGTGTTGTCCATTAAATCGTGGTAGTCCGCATAGGCTTGGTAATATTCAATCATTGTAAATTCAGGATTGTGGCGAACAGAAACACCCTCGTTACGGAAGTTACGGTTTAGCTCAAACACTCGCTCAAAACCGCCTACCACTAAGCGTTTTAAATAAAGCTCAGGGGCGATACGCAAATACATATCCACATCTAACGCATTGTGGTGCGTTACGAACGGTTTTGCTGCTGCACCGCCCGGGATCACTTGTAACATTGGCGTTTCAACTTCAATAAAATCTCTATCTAAAAAGAATTTACGAATGCCCGAAACTACCTGTGAACGAATCATAAAGGTACGGCGTGATTCTTCGTTAGAAATTAAATCCAAATAACGCTGACGATAGCGAGTTTCTAAATCCGTTAAACCGTGATGTTTATCCGGTAACGGACGTAATGCTTTGGTTAAAAGTTGTACTTCTGAACAACGAACGGTTAATTCACCTGTTTTAGTTTTAAATAGCGTTCCTTCAACACCAATAATATCGCCTAAGTCCCAAAGGCTCACTTTCTCTTCGTAAATGCTTTCAGCCAAGTTATCACGAGCAACATAAAGCTGAATTGCTCCACTCACATCTTGAATAGTAAAGAAAGACGCCTTTCCCATTACACGTTTTAGCATAATACGACCGGCAACTTTCACTTGAATATTTTGTTCTTTTAATGCTTCGCCTTCTACTTCATCATATTGACTATGTAAATCTTTTGCTAACGCATCACGGCGGAAAGTATTTGGGAAAGCGTTACCCTGCTCACGAATTTTAGTCAATTTTTCACGGCGGGCTAACATTTCCCCATTAAGATCTAATTCTTGATTTTCTACTTCAGACATTGAATTACCTTAGATTTCAAAATTTGGATAAATAAAACTGAGCGATTATACGTTATTTTAGGCAATTTTGGTAGGAAACAAGCGGTCATATTTTCGATAAATTTTGCAAAAAAGAGGATTAAGGCTAATATAGCTTAAATCCTCTAATCAATCACATCACGACAACATCAAACTGTTCTTGATGATAATACGGCTCAACTTTTATCTCAATTTTTGATCCGATAAAGGCTTGCAGTTCCGCTAATAGTGCGTGGCTTTCTTCATTAATTAAGTAATCCGCCACCTCTTTAGAAGCATAAACGTGCATTTTTTCTGCTTTGAATAAATGATGAACTCGCACAATTTCACGCATAATTTCATAACAAACTGTTTCAACTGTTTTCACCGTACCTCGTCCTTGACACTCTGGGCAATCACAGCAAAGAATGCGTTCTAAACTTTCACGCGTACGTTTACGCGTCATTTCAACCAAACCAAGCTGGGTAAAACCATTGACATTGGTTTTAACCCTATCACCTTTTAATGCATCTTGTAACGACTGCAACACCAAATTGCGATGTTCTTCCTCTTGCATATCAATAAAATCAATAATGATAATACCGCCTAAATTGCGTAACTGGAGCTGATGTGCAATTGCCTGCGTGGCTTCAATATTCGTATTGAAAATGGTGTGAGCGAGATTTCTATGTCCAACAAACGCTCCTGTATTGATGTCAATCGTTGTCATCGCCTCTGTTTGTTCAATAATCAGATAACCGCCTGATTTTAGGTTTACCCGTTTATTAAGTGCTTTCTGAATAGACTCTTCTACACCATAAGCATCAAATAAGGTTTTTGCTCCGGTGTATAAGCTCACAGAATTTGTGAGTTCCGGCATAAACTCGGTTAAAAACTCTTTAACTTGCTCGCAGGTAATTTTGGAATCGATCCAAACTGCGTTAATATGCGTACCGATAAAATCTCTCAATACACGTTGAGCCAACGCCAACTCACCATAAAGCATTGATTTAGCAGGATACTTCGTCTTACGCTCCAACACTTTACGCCATAAGCGTTTTAGAAATGCCACATCTTGCTTTAAACTTTCTTCGCTTGCTTCTTCCGCTGCTGTACGAACAATAAATCCGCCTAATTCATCGCAATAAGGCTCAACCAATGCTTTTAAACGCTCACGTTCCGCCTCACTTTCAATACGTTGTGAAACCCCAACGTGGCTATTTTCAGGCATAAAAACTAAATAGCGAGAAGGCAAAGTAATATCCGTCGTCAGTCTCGCTCCTTTGGTACCAATCGGATCTTTAACGACTTGAACAACAATATCTTGCCCTTCACGAACCAACTCAGCAATATCTTTTACCACAAATTGCTTTTTCTCATTTTCATCAACACATTCCGTATGAGAAACAATATCGGAAGCGTGCAAAAAAGCCGCTTTTTCTAAACCAATATCCACAAAAGCAGATTGCATTCCAGGCAATACCCGAGTTACACGCCCTTTGTAAATATTTCCCACAATACCACGTTTTGCCTCACGTTCAATGTGGAGTTCTTTTAGTAAGCCGTTTTCAACCAATGCTACCCTTGTCTCACTCGGGGTTACATTGACTAATAATTCTGTTCCACTCATCGTTTATCTCTAGCTATAAAATTAAATTGTAATAAGTGTATCACTTTGCTTTTAAGAAAAAAATTAAATCACTCAATTTCTTACTTACTCGAAAAAGTAAATACTCTACAAGCGGTTATTTTTATGAGTTTTTTTGCAATTTTTCCTAAATTTTGCTATTTTCTACCACAAATTTTTAACAAGAGAAAAATGATGACTGAACAAACTTTTATTACCGGTAAAGATGCTGCACTTGAAGACAGTATTTCTACCTTTCAACATAAATTAAAAACCCTTGGTTTTAACATTGAAGAAGCGTCTTGGTTAAACCCTGTGCCGAATGTGTGGTCGGTGCATATTCGTGATGCGGACTGTCCGCAATGTTTCTCAAATGGTAAAGGGGCAAGTAAAAAAGCGGCTCTTGCATCTGCATTAGGCGAGTATTTTGAGCGTTTATCCACTAACTATTTCTGGGCGGATTTCTATTTAGGTCAAGAAATTGCGAATAGTGATTTTGTGCACTACCCAACTGAAAAATGGTTCCCGATTGAAGATGAAGATGTGCCGCCACCGGAAATGATGGACGATTTCCTTTGGGAATATTTCGACCCGAACGGCGAACTTACGCCGGAATTATTGGTTGATTTGCAATCAGGAAATTACGATCGTGGTATCGTAACATTGCCTTATGTTCGCCAATCGGATAATCAAACGGTTTATATTCCGCAAAGCATTATTGGCAACTTATTTGTGTCAAACGGTATGTCGGCAGGTAACACAAAAAACGAAGCTCGTGTACAAGGTTTATCGGAAGTATTCGAGCGTTTCGTGAAACACCGTATTATCACTGAAGCAATCAGCTTGCCTGAAATTCCACAATCGGTAATTGATGGTTACCCGACAATCAAAGCTTCTATCGAAAAACTAGAGCAAGAAGGCTTCCCGATCCTTTGTTATGACGCTTCATTAGGCGGTGAATTCCCGGTTATTTGTGTGATTTTACTCAATCCACAAAACGGCACTTGTTTTGCTTCTTTCGGAGCTCATCCGAATTTCCAAGTTGCCTTTGAGCGTACCGTAACCGAGCTTCTACAAGGTCGTAGCTTAAAAGATTTAGATGTGTTTGCTCCACCATCTTTCAATAATGATGATGTGGCAGATCACGCTAATATGGAAACCCATTTTATTGATTCAAGCGGTCTAATTTCGTGGGATCTTTTCAAACGTGATGCAGATTATCCGTTTGTGCATTGGGATTTCTCAGGCACTACCGAGCAAGAATTCAATAATATGATCTCGATTTTCAATAAGCATAATCAGCCTGTTTATATTATGGATTACGAGCATTTAGGCATATACGCTTGTCGTATCTTAGCTCCGGGAATGTCGAATATTTACCCAAGCGATGACTTAATTTACGCTAACAACAATATGGGTATGGATTGGCGTGAAATCTTGTTAGATTTGCCACATTTCCATCACGATGCCGAAACTTATCAAGAATTACTGGATGAGTTAGACGAACAAAGCATTGATGATTTAACCCGTGTGCGTGAGTTTATCGGTGTGGTTGCAGAAAAAGGTTCAGCAATGCAAACCTTGCGTATCGGCGAGCTGAAATCAATGCTTCACTTGGCTCTTGGCAACTTAGAGCAAGCGTTGGATTGGGCAAACTGGACAGCAAATATGAACGCCAGCGTGTTCACCGCAGAACGCAACAATTACTACCGCTGCTTAATCAGTACCATTGAGTTATTCCTTGATGAAAATCGTGAGCCGGCTCAATACCGTTCCGTATTCGAGAAAATGTATGGTGTTGAGGCGGTAGAATTTGCCTGGAATGCTGTGCAAGGTGGTAATCCGTTTAACGGTTTAACCGCTTCTGATGAAACGCTAGAAAATATGATCGCTCATCAGAAATTACTCAATGCTTACCGCAAGGTGCAAAAAGCGAAAGTAAATCCGATTGCAAGATAATTTATCCCCCCCTCTTTCCCATTAAAGGAAAGAGGGATTTTTCTAACAACAAGTTTAATTCCAATGATCGACTTCCGTCCTTTTTATCAACAAATTGCAACAACTTCCCTATCTGCTTGGCTTGAAACCTTACCCTTGCAATTAAAACAATGGGAAAAAACCACCCACGCTGATTATGCAAAATGGGCAAAAGTTGCAGATTTTTTACCAAATTCAACCGCTTGCATCAACCTAAAAGATAAGGTGGAATCCATTCCAAATGCACCGCTATCTGTTGGGGAAACCAAGCAAATTATTCATCACTTAAAACAGCTGATGCCTTGGCGTAAAGGCCCTTATCATCTACACGGTATCCATATTGACACTGAATGGCGTTCCGATTTCAAATGGGATCGTGTATTACCTCACCTTGCTCCACTTAAAGGAAGAACGATTTTAGACGTTGGTTGTGGCAGCGGTTATCATATGTGGCGAATGGTGGGCGAAGGGGCAAAAATGGTGATAGGCATTGACCCAACCGAACTTTTCCTCTGTCAATTTGAAGCGGTAAGAAAACTACTCGGCAATGATAGACGAGCAAATCTCATTCCACTTGGTATTGAGCAAATGCAGCCATTAGCAGCCTTTGATACCGTCTTTTCTATGGGCGTACTTTATCATCGTAAATCACCACTCGACCACCTTTCTCAGCTCAAAGCTCAGCTTGTAAAAGGCGGAGAATTAGTATTGGAAACCTTAGTGATTGACGGTGATGTGAATGATGTTTTAGTGCCGGCTGACCGTTATGCAAAAATGAAAAACGTCTATTTTATTCCCTCTGTGCCGGCTCTGATTAATTGGTTGGAAAAAGTGGGCTTTAAGAATGTACGTTGCGTTGATGAAGCTATTACCACACTTGAAGAGCAACGTAAAACCGATTGGTTGGAAAATGAGAGTTTAGTGGATTTCTTAGATCCTAACGATCATAGTAAAACCATTGAAGGCTACCCGGCACCGAAAAGAGCTGTGATTTTAGCGAATGCTTGATTCATTACAAGCGGTTAAAAAAATCCTCTATTTTGCAATAGAGGATTTTTTATTTTCAACAATTAAATATCTAACTGTGCATATAACGCATTGCTTTCAATGAAATCTCGGCGAGGTTCTACTTCATCGCCCATTAGCGTGCTGAATAGCTTGTCTGCTGCAATCGCATCCGTAATATTCACTTGCAACATTTTACGTGCTACCGGATCCATTGTGGTTTCCCACAATTGCTCAGGGTTCATCTCGCCCAATCCTTTATAGCGTTGAATGGTTAAACCTTTGCGGGATTCTTTTACCAACCAATCTAAAGCTTCGGCAAAACTGCTGATTTCTTGACGGCGTTCGCCACGCACCACATAGGCGGAATCTGAGAGTAAATCATTCAATTCATTACCTAAGGCGACAATACGAGCATATTCATTACTGCTGATAAAGTTGAAATCTAAGCGGTAGGTTGTGTCCATACCGTGAGTGGTAACCACAATTTCAGCTTCATAAATTTGGCGTTCTTCATTAAAGACTATGCTGGCACGATAGAAACTGCCACCTACCTCTTTTTCCATTAATTTCGCCACAAATTGCTCGCTCCAAGCGGTCATATTTGCTTCATTTTTTGCAAATTCTGCTGAAAGCGGTTTTGAATAAATTAATTCATTTAATAACAATGTTGGGTAACGGCGACTTAAACGCTCAATTAATTTCTGCACGTTATTGTATTGAGAAATTAAGTTTTCCAACGCTACACCACTTAATGCTGGAGCATAGTTGCTCACATATAAGCCCGCACCTTCAAGCGCGATATCAATTTCATATTGCGACATTTCATCGTTATCTTGAATATAACGCTCTTGTTTACCTTTTTTCACTTTGTAAAGTGGCGGTTGGGCAATATAGATATAACCGTTTTCGATCAACTCCGGCATTTGACGATAGAAGAAAGTCAATAAAAGTGTACGAATATGCGCACCGTCCACATCCGCATCGGTCATAATAATGATTTTGTGGTAGCGTAATTTTTCAAGATTATAGTCATCACGCCCAATACCTGTGCCTAATGCGGTGATCAAGGTAGCAACTTCTTGTGAA
The DNA here is from genome assembly GCF_036880405.1 of Mannheimia indoligenes. Taxonomy (NCBI): domain Bacteria; kingdom Pseudomonadati; phylum Pseudomonadota; class Gammaproteobacteria; order Pasteurellales; family Pasteurellaceae; genus Mannheimia; species Mannheimia indoligenes. Next base: position 19,068 of record NZ_JBAJJM010000005.1, read on the forward strand.
GAAAGCATCTTGTCAAAACGGGCTTTTTCTACGTTTAGGATTTTACCTTTTAACGGTAGAATTGCTTGGTTTTTACGATCACGCCCTTGTTTTGCAGAACCACCCGCAGAGTCCCCCTCCACCAAGTAAAGCTCAGATAATGCAGGATCTTTTTCCTGACAATCCGCCAATTTCCCCGGTAAACCGCCTAAATCTAATGCCCCTTTACGGCGGGTCATTTCACGGGCTTTACGAGCCGCCTCTCTAGCACGAGCCGCATCAATAATTTTGGTCACGATATTTTTCGCATCGTCCGGATTTTCCGCCAAGTAATCCGCTAAGGCTTCGTTCATTGAACTTTCCACCGCTCCACGCACTTCAGAAGAAACCAGTTTATCTTTAGTTTGTGATGAGAATTTTGGATCCGGCACTTTCACCGAAATCACCGCCACCAAGCCCTCACGAGCATCATCGCCTGAAGCATCAATATTCGCATCGGCTTTTTTCAGCACACCGCTGTTATCCATATAATTTTTCAACGCACGGGTTAATGCACCACGGAAACCGGCTAAGTGCGTACCGCCATCACGCTGTGGAATGTTGTTGGTGAAGCAGTACACGTTTTCGTTGTAGCTGTCGTTCCATTGCAGTGAAATTTCCACACCAATGCCGTCTTTTTCGGTTGAAAGATAGAATGGCGTGTTGTGAATATGGGTTTTGCCTTCGTTTAAATATTCCACATAGGCTTTAATACCGCCTTCATATTTGAAATGCTCTTCTTTGCCGTCACGTTCATCGACTAGCTTGATCGACACGCCTGAGTTAAGAAACGATAATTCACGCAAGCGTTTAGATAAAATTTTATATTCAAATTCGGTTTTATTTTTGAAAATATCTAGGCTTGGCCAGAAACGGACAGAAGTACCGGTTTTTTCTGTATTACCGATAACCGTTAATGGTGCATCCGGCTCACCTAAGCTATAAAATTGCTCGTGAACGTGTCCTTCACGGCGAATCGTAAGCTGTAATTTAGAAGAAAGTGCGTTTACAACCGACACCCCTACACCGTGCAAACCGCCCGATACTTTATAGGAGTTATCATCAAATTTACCGCCGGCGTGAAGGACGGTCATAATCACTTCAGCCGCAGACACGCCCTCTTCAGGGTGAATACCAACAGGAATACCACGACCATCATCTTGTACAGAAACCGAATTATCGGAGTGAATAGTAACAATAATGTCTTTACAATGTCCGGCTAACGCTTCGTCAATGGCATTATCCACAACCTCAAACACCATATGGTGTAAGCCCGTGCCATCGTCCGTATCGCCGATATACATTCCCGGGCGTTTACGCACGGCATCTAAGCCTCGTAACACCTTAATACTTGAAGAATCATAACTGGTTGGTTGAGTTTGTTCAGACATTGTTATTCCTACTAATTTAAAATCGAAAAAATTGTGCTGATTATAGCAGAAAAATGCGAGAAAGTATCGTAAAACAAGCGGTTAAATTTTTCTTGGAATTTGCAAATTTCCATTCAAATTTAACCGCTTGTCATATTTATGTAGGGGCGAATCATCATTCGCCCGATTAGATAGATTATAAATAAATCCCCACCAAAATCGCGGCAAACACGCCTAAGCCGAAATAGTGGTTATTTAAGAACGCCTTAAAACATTCGCTGCGTTCTCGTTTTTTGGTGAGCCAACATTGGTAGATAAAGAGCGTGGCACTGAGAGCCAAAACAATAAAATAGCCGATATGGTAATTTTTGATAACACCGAGCAAACTCAATAAAATCAAAGTGGTAAATTGCAATAAAGCAATGATTTTATTATCGTATTGAGCAAATAAAATGGCAGTGGATTTCACCCCAATTCGCAAGTCATCATCACGATCCACCATCGCATATTGGGTATCATAAGCGACCGTCCAAGCGAGATTGGCGAAAAATAGCAGCCAACATTCAAGCGGTAGCGATTCACTCACAGCCCCAAACGCCATCGGGATCGCCCAGCCAAACGCCATTCCCAAAACCACTTGCGGTAAATGAGTAAAGCGTTTCATAAAGGGATAAACCACCGCTAAAAACACCGCGACAAAAGAAAGTAAAAAGGCATAACGGTTGAGCAACAAATCCAGCCCAAATGCCATTAGCAACAAAATCGCAAAAATGATTTTTGCCTCAGTGGTAGAAACCCTGCCTGTGGCGAGTGGGCGTTGCGAGGTTCGCTTAACGTGGCCATCAATCTCTCTATCTGCATAATCATTAATCACACAACCTGCCGCACGCATTACTATTACACCAAGTGTAAAAATCAGCAAAATAGAAAGTGGCGGCATTCCGTCAGATGCCACAAATAACGCCCATAACGTTGGGTGAAGCAATAATAGTGTGCCGATAGGCTTATCGAACCGCATTAATTGAGCATATGCAATCCATTTTTGTTTAGAGAAAAAACTGCCTTTATTCATTACAAATTTTAACGATAACGTCTGATTGACTTAAATGATTTTGTAATTCTAACGGCAAATCAGTATCTGTAAACAAATAATTTATTTCTTTCACATTCCCCAAACGAACCATCGCATTACGGCTGAATTTTGAGTGGTCAGTAACCAATAGAACCTGTCTGGAGCATTCCATTAATGCTCTTTTTACCTGTACTTCGTGATAATCATAATCCAGCATTGAGCCGTCTAAATCTACCGCACTAATACCTAAAATACCGAAATCTAAACGGAATTGATTGATAAAACGTACCGTTTCTTCGCCAATTAATCCGCCATCGCTTCGTAAATTCCCTCCTGCAACGGTAATTTGGCAATCCGGATTTTTCATTAAAATATGTGCTGCATTCAGATTATTCGTTACTACTTTTAAATTTTTATGTGAAAGTAGTGCCAATGCAACAGCTTCTGATGTTGTACCAATATCTAAAAATACAGATGCCCCGTTCGGAATAAGCTTTGCCACTTGTTGAGCAATCGCATTCTTCTCTTGAGAGAAAAATTGCTTACGGTGCGTATAATCACTGTTTTCGGTGTTAGAGGGGGCAGCTGCTCCACCGTGATGGCGGCGAATGAGATTATTTTCTGCCATCTCATTTAAATCACGACGAATTGTTTGTGGACTCACATTCATTTGAGCCACTAGCTCTTCCGTGCTGACATACCCCAGCTGATTAACGAGCTCAATAATTCTTTTATGTCTATTTGCCTGCTTCATATTATTTCCTTTGCAAAAAACTATCAGAAAAAGACCGCTTGCAAGCGGTCTTTTTTGCGTTAAATTTTACAATTTATCAACGAGCTCGACAGCATAGCCGATATAGGTTGCCGGTGTCATCTCTTTTAAGCGGGCTTTCTCATTTTCAGGAATGTCCAACTTCTCAATGAACTCACGCATTGCCATTTCATCAACACGTTTACCACGCGTTAATTCTTTCAGCTTCTCGTACGGCTTTTCAATGCCATAACGACGCATTACCGTTTGAATTGGCTCAGCTAGCACTTCCCAGTTTTGGTTGAGTTCATCACGCAAGTGCTGCTCGTTTACTTCTAATTTGCTGATGCCTTTTAAGGTTGAAGCGTAAGCAATTAACGCATAACCTAAACCTACACCTAAATTACGCAGTACCGTTGAATCGGTTAAATCACGCTGCCAGCGAGAGATTGGGAGTTTTTGTCCTAAATGTGCCATTACCGCATTCGCTAAACCTAAATTACCTTCTGAGTTCTCAAAGTCAATCGGATTCACTTTGTGCGGCATTGTGCTTGAGCCAATTTCACCTGCAACTGTACGTTGTTTGAAGTGATTTAACGCAATGTACCCCCACATATCACGGTCGAAATCAATAATGATAGTGTTAAAACGTGCCACACAATCAAAGAATTCAGCGATATAGTCGTGCGGTTCAATTTGCGTAGTGTACGGGTTCCAAGTAACACCTAAAGATTCCACAAATTCTTGGCTGAAAGTGTGCCAATCAATTTCAGGATAAGCTGATAAATGAGCATTGTAGTTACCTACCGCACCGTTGATTTTGCCTAAGATTTCTAAATTTTCTAATTGTTTATATTGACGTTGTAAACGATAAGCCACATTTGCCATCTCTTTACCAATAGTCGTTGGGCTTGCCGGCTGACCGTGCGTACGAGAAAGTAACGGAATATGTTGATAACGCTTGGCTAAATCAACGATGGCATCAATTAATTTTTTCCATTCCGGCAATAACACCTCTTCACGAGCCGTTTTAAGCATTAAAGCGTGTGAAGTATTATTGATATCTTCCGAAGTGCAGGCAAAATGAATAAATTCATTTACCGCTTGTAACTCAGGTAAGGCTTCACATTTTTCTTTTAGGAAATACTCCACCGCTTTTACATCGTGGTTAGTTGTGCGTTCGATAGTTTTGATTCGATTTGCATCATCTAACGAAAAATTTGCCACAATTTGGTCTAGGTAATCGTTTGCTTTTTCTGAAAAAGCGGGAACTTCCTTAATTTGTGCGTGAGATGCCAATTTTTGTAACCAGCGAACCTCAACCTCTACACGGAATTTTAATAAACCAAATTCACTGAAAATTGGGCGAAGGCTAGACACTTTGTCTTGATAACGCCCATCAATTGGGGATAACGCGGTTAAAGCAGTAAGTTCCATTGTTTAGTGTTCTCCAAAATAATAAATGTTCGGTTAAATTTGACGATAAAGCTGTTGAGCTTGGTTAAAAATTTTCTTGCGTGAAAATAAAAATTGCCAGCGACTACCACCCACCTGTTGCCATAAAATCGCGGCACGAATACCGGCAAGTAAGGAGGCTCGAATTTTGTGTTGAATATCAGGGCGAACCAAGTAATCTTGCATTCCCATCACGTGAATTTTCGTGCCTAACGGGCTGATAATATCACTATAAATTGCGGCTAAATTAGCAATCATCTGATCGGCTAAAACATCATCTTCATATAATGGCAATTGGCGTTCAATTTGTTGTAAACGCAGGGCAAGTTGTTGTTTGGCTTCAGGTTTTTTATCTAATTTTTGGCTAAGAGCAATCAGGCTTATCCAATAACGCCCGACTTCAGTATCTAGCTTACCATTGCCGCCACCTGTTTGAGATAATGCCGTTTCCAACCCCATTTTGAGATGAGAAAGGTCATCGCCAAATACACTTAGCGTAGTTTCAGGCTGAGTAACTAATAAGCTACGCATAGATTGCCTAAACGCATCTCTATCTGCTGTGCCTTTATGTGCAAATTGCTGCACTAAATTCGCCGCTTGGCATACGCCTGCATACGCAATAGTAATATCGTGATAATCTGCCATTTTATAAAATCAGTCTTATTTCAAAATTGAGAGAGAATATAGCATTTTTTAGCTTTCTTTTGAATGGTAAAAGGCATTTACCGAGAGAAAAAGATAAATGCCTTAATTTCAAAACGCTAGTAATTTTTTAAAATACGTTCACTTACTACTTGAGCTAAAAAACCGCTTCGGGTTTTATACACTGGATTTTTAGCAACAAACTCATCAATACGGAGAATGAGTAATGACGGTAAAGTCACATTGATTTTTTCAGTTTTTCCCATTAAATGAGTTAAATCTACATCTACTAAAGCGAAAATAAAATCTTTGTATTCAGGATTATTTTTATGATTTTCAAGTGCTGTCGGTTGTGGGATAACTTCACCATCTTCAATTAATGTTTCAATATGGAATAAAATAGCCTCTTTAGCATTATTAAAAGCCTCTTCTAATGTATCTCCTGCTGAAAAACAGCCTTTCACATCAGGAACAATAATTCCATAGGATTGTTTTTCATTCCCTATTTCAATTGCAATAGGATATAACATCATTTTACTCCTTAATAGCTTAAACTATTCCAGACCAGCTTGTTTTAATATTGACTTAACTGTCGCAGTAGGTAAATCTTTTTTCGGATGAGGAAGCGTTACACGACCTTTTTTAGTTGGGTGTTTATATTGATGATGACTACCTTTAATTCCAACTAAAAACCAACCGTCTGCAACGATTAATTTTACTAAACTTCGACTATCCATAAATGCCTTGTCTAGGTTTAATAGAGTTACTATAACTCTATTAGTGACAATTACAACAATTTATTAATAGTCTCTCGTTTTAATATGTTATAAACAACTGTAGAAACCTCACTTTTCGATCCTCATCACAAAAATAATTATCCAACCAATCGCCCATTGTCCATTCGATAAACCAGATCAAATTTATCCAATCCACTTTGTCTGTGGGTAATCATCAGTAATGTTCTTTCTGCACAGTGAGTTAGAATGAGATTTAAGATCTGCTGTTCGGTTTCACGATCTAGCCCTTCGGTTGGTTCATCTAGTAGCACTAACTCAGCTGAACTTAGTAATAAACGAGCAAGCCCTAAGCGGCGTTGTTCTCCCCCTGAAAGCGGTCTGCCTCCTTCGCCGAGCCAAAGTTTTAACCCTTCAGTTTCAAGTAAGTAGCCTAAGCCGACTTTTTGCACGACGTCAATCATTTGCTCATCGGTGGCTGTTGCGTTTCCCATTAATAAATTATCACGCAACGTTTGGCTGAAAATATGCACACGCTGGCTTAAGGTAACTAATTTTGAACGCAAAATATTTTCCGAGAAATCTTCAATTTTGCAATTATTAAGCCAAATTTGACCGCTTGTTGGGTCATAATTGCGGTTTAATAATTGAAAAATAGTGGATTTTCCACTTCCTGTTTTACCTAAAATCGCAACTTTTTGCCCTTTTAGCACTTCAAAAGAGAGATTATTTAATACTTGCTGCTCGCCATTCAAATACGCAAAATTAACATTTTCAAAGCGTACAAGCGGTTGATTTTTCACTAAATTTTGCCATTGTGCCGTGCCATTAAATTGAACACTTGGTTGCTGCTCAGTAATTTCATTAATGCGTTCTGCGGCAGTAATCACTTGCCCTAAATGTAAAAATGCGATGCCGATTGGGGTAAGAATTTCAGCTGATGCCATTACACAGAAAACCACCAATGCAATTAAGGCTTCAGGGTATTTCGCTGTTGGCACATTAATTGCAGTAGAAGCCAAGTAGATCACAACACAAGTCAAAATACCGTTTGAAAGCATTAACAAGCTATTCGATAACCCCGAAAGTCGGCTCTCCTTGCTTTGTGCATTGAGCCATTGGTGTTCGGTTTGTTGCAATTTTTCACCTGCTTGGTTTAAATTGCCGAATAATAAAAATTCTGCATTCAACTGCACCCATTCAATAAATTGGCTACGGTAGTTAGCTCGATTTTGGATAGCATCTCGCCCTAATTTCAACCCTAAGTGATAAAACACTGTTGGAATAACAATGAGCAAAGCCAGTAGCGTGCCACAAATAATCAGCATTAATGGTACGGAAACAAATGACAAGCCAATTGCCATAAACAGGATAATCATTACCGCACTCACAAAGGGTGAGACAAGGTTGAGATAAAGCGTATCAAGCGTATCTACATCTGCAACCAATCGGTTCAACAATTCGCTATTTCTGAAACGGTTTAAACCGCTTGGGCTAAGTGGAATCAGCTTTTTAAATACACTCACACGTAAGTTTGCCAACACACGGAAGGTTGCATCGTGCGTAACCAGCTTTTCAAAATAGCGTGAAGCCGTACGGAAAATAGCTAAACCTCTTACCCCTCCAGCAGGGTAAAAGAAATTAAAAATAATCGCATTAGCCGCTAAAAAAGAAGCCGCTAAAAACCAACCTGATAGGCTTAATAAACCAATACTTGCCGCTAAACCTAAAATTGCCAGTACAATACCTAATAACAAACGCCCAAAATGAGTTTGATAGAGAGAAAAGAATGGGAACAATGATTTCATTAGATTTCTCCCTGATGAACTAATTCATTACGCAATAATTCGGCAAAAAAGCCTGTATGTTCTAATTCACTAAAGCTACCTTTCTGGATAATCTGCCCTTGTTTCATTACCCAAATTTCATCGCATTGGGTTAAATCTTCCACTCGGTGGGTAATCATCAAGGTCGTTTGCTCTCGGCTTAAATGGTGTAATGCTTCCAACACTTGCTGCTCGGAGTCCATATCTAAGCTCGCCGTTGGTTCATCAAGTAGCAATAATTCATATGGGCGTAACAAGGCTCTGGCAATCGCAATACGTTGGGCTTGTCCACCTGAAATACCGATATTACTATCTTGCACTTGATGTTCCAGCCCTAAACGGGATACAAACTCATCCGCTTTTGATAAACGTAGAGCTCTGGCGATTTCGGCTTCTGTAGCCGCTGCGTTACCCAATAAAATATTCTCTTTTAAGCTGCCTCGCATTAATTGTGGATTCTGCCCTACCCACGCTAATTTCGACCTCCATTCGGTTAAATTCAGTTCACGCAATTCCGCACCATTAATTTTAACCGATCCTTCATAAGGCAAGAAACCGAGCAACATATTCATCAACGAACTCTTACCTGCCCCACTTTGTCCGACTAACGCAATATGTTGATGTGGATTTACTTTGAAATTCAGTGGCTGTGTTAAGGCTTTGCCTTGAGGCGAGAGAATTACACATTCTTGAGCTTCAATCACAAGCGGTCGATTTTCTATTGATTTTTGCACATTATTCGATTGCGTTTTTACCTCCTCTTTTAGGAAGGTTTCAATGCTATCTGCCGCACCGATTGCCGCTGCTTTATCGTGATAGTACACACCCAATTCACGCATAGGTTGATAAAATTCAGGGGCTAACATTAAGCAGAAAAAGCCAATGAATAAGCTAACGCCTGTGCCGTAATAGCCGAAATCCAGCTCACCTAAAAAGATAAAGCCGAAATAAACCGCCATTACCGCAATGGATACCGAGGTAAAAAACTCCAACACTGCAGAGGATAAAAATGCCATTTTTAACACGTCCATCGTGCTGGTGCGAAAATCTTCAGTACTTTGGTAAATTTGCTCAGTTTGTTTTTCCGCTTGCCCAAATAAACGAATGGTTTCCAAGCCTTTCAATTTATCTAAAAATTGACCACTTATACGAGAAAGAATACCGATGTTGCGTTGATTTGCCTCAACGGCTTTCATACCTGCCAAAATCATAAATAGCGGTAATAACGGCATAGTGGCAAACAGAATTACACCAGCCGCCCAGTTGATTGGGAAGACAAAACAGAGGATCACAAGCGGTATAATTAACGATAAAAATTGCTGTGGTAAATAACGAGCATAGAAATTGTGTAAATTTTCTACTTGTTCCAACATTAAGGTAGCCCAACTACCTGCCGGTTTTTGTTGTAGGCTCATTGGTCCAACCGCTTCCATCTTCGTTAAAATTTGCTTGCGAAGATGCAAACGTAATGTCTGCCCGGCTTTAAACCCCACACGCTCACGTAGAAAAATTAATAATGCTCTGCCAGCAAAACAGCCGAATAATAAAACAATTTCGCTGATAAAAATGTTGGGAGACTGTTTTTCTACAATCATTTTTTGTAGCATTGTTGCCAACAGCCACATCTGCCCAATCATAAATAAACTACTGAATATCCCTAACAGTACGTTTAAGTGCATATATTTTTTAATGACTTTTTGCTGACTTTTAAGCCATTTCTGCAATTCACGTTGGCGTTGTTTTTCCATAATTTGTAAATTTTTTTATTTTTTCGACCGCTTGTAGATAAAGTTGCCATTTTACTATAAAGCCAAAAGGTTGTTAATGCTCTGATTAACAACCTTTTGAATTAGAACAGTTTATCAAACTGGAAGCGGTACATTAAATCGACCGCTTGATTTACGTTCGAAACCCATTGCAAATAGAGTCTTGGGGTTAAGTTATATCGCAATGTCAGTTCAGTTAAAGGAGCAAATACGCCGACACCATATTTCACACGGAAACGAGGCGAGAGACTGGCACTCACTTCTACTTTGGTATTATCCCCAATGCCGGCGGTGCTTACGCTGAGATCTTTTAAGCCAAAGGTACTGCCAACATCACCGACTAATTTGCTACTTTTGGATAAACTCATACTGAGCAAGGCAGCCGCTACTGCATTGCTTGAGCCTGCATCGCCGCTACTTTCAAGTGATCGCCCTGTTAAAATATAGGAAAGGACTTCGTTTTGCGACATTGCCGGATCTGAGAATACTTTCACATTTGGTGCATCCGCCAAGCCAGTTACCCGTACCCCTGCGGTAATGGTTGGATCTTCCATTGCATCCGGGTTTCTCACCGCTTCAATATCTAAGTATGGCTGTGAAGGCGAGCCGGCAAAACTGATATTTCCTTTGCGAATCAATAAATCTTGCCCATAAGCCGCAAAACGTCCTTCGTCTAAGCGAACTTGCCCGTAAAGCCCTAAGCCTTGCTTACCGCGACGCACCGAGAGTAATCCGTTTAAATGACTATTCAAACCGTATGCCTTGAGCTTAACATCATTACCAATGTTAATTTTAATATCCGCATTAATTGCCATTCCACCTGCAGTTTGAGTTGGAATAGTGCGTTGATTAAATGGCACTTTGTTTCTTGCAAAGCCGTCCATAATCACTTCATCGCCACTTACGCTAACGGCTTGTTCCGGCAATTGTTCTACTTCAATTCTTGCCCACGGTACATCAATATTACCACTTAATGTTAAAAGTGTCGGGGTTGCCACAACTTGAATATCGGGGCTGATTTCCACTCTTGCTAAGCTCGGAATATCCACTCTGAAGCGATTTGCTTGAGCATGAACTCTGGTTCTCCAGGCATTAATATTTCGCCAATCTGCGTCGCCTTCCAAGCGTAGCTCACTCTCTTTTGTTTGTAACCTACCGTTTAATGTAGAGGTTGCTCCGTGAAAGTTCATCGCTAAATTACCATCTGTTACATCAAACGGCATCGTAACAGAACGTGCTTTTAAGCCTGTTAAATTCAAGTTTCCGTGTAGCAACGGTGAGGTTGCTTTACCACTTACCGTTAAGCGAGCATTAATTCTGCCATCAACAAAATCGCCTCGCTCAAGCAGCGGGTGAATGAGCTTTAAGGTTAATTGGTCAATATTGATATTACCTGATAAGCTTCTCGCATTAGTTAAATCTTGCATCACAATGTCAGTTGTCAGAGTGCCGTTATTTTCAACTCTTAAATTCGATTTAAGGGCTAAATTGTTATCTGACATTTTCAGATTAATTTTTAATGGCGAAACCGTAAGCGGAAAGGTTTTTCCGCCTTCCATTTTCTGCACAAATTTAATGGAATTGGAAGTGAGATCTAAATTAACCTGTGGCGGTTTATTTTTAAACCACGCAGCATCACCTTTGGCGTTTACAATACCTGAAATTTGGCTGGTATTATCAAGATAATCTTGCAACACTGCTAAGTTAAAATTGCGAATATCGAAAGGTACTTTGCCCTCTTGCCCTGCATTAAATGCAGTTGGGAAGCAGAGGTGAATTTTCGGGTTTTGCCAGCAGTGAGCAGACACATTAGCATTAATCGCTTTATTGTCATATTTCACATTCACTGCTTTATCCGTTTGGAATCTGCCAAACTCGGTAGATTGAATAGCAACTTGGCTCAACTGTCCTTCCCAAATCTGTTGCAAGCGGTCAAATTTTCCGGAAATTTGCAAATCGCCTCCAACCGGATTACCTTTTGAAGTTAATTTCAAGCTATGGTTTGCTTCATTCCCTTTTGCCAATAAGGTAGCACTTTCTACTTTAATGTCATTATAGGCAAATTGGCGTAGCCCTAATTCTACATCGCCTTGAATGGTCTGCTCAGTGGTAATTTTGCCCTTTGCGGTTAAATGTTGAAGTTTAAATTGCTCATAACTCACATTGGAAACAACCAAATCTAAATCCACATTTGGCTCGGCAATTTTGCCTGATAATTTCACATTGCCATTCACACTTGCTTTTAAATTTGGCACTAAACCTTGTAAATTCGGGGCTTTGATATCTGCATAAAAATCTGATTTTTCGCCTAAAAGCCCCTTCAGATCAATTTTGTTTTCGCCATAAACCAGCGATAAACCCGGCACATCTAAAAGTTGCTGATTATTGGCATTTAAATTCCCTGTTAATTGTAGATTCTTCTGGTGTAGTGAGCCTTTAATATCAATATTTGAAACATCTGCCTTCCAATCTGAGCCTATGTTACCACGCCCTGCATAACCTTGAGTAGAAAGAGAACCTGATAATACCGCTGCCCAATCCGGTACTAAAGCTTTAGTATTAATATTGTTTAGCTTAAGATTAGAATTCCACTCGATCCCTTCCGTCCAATCAATTAAGCCCGTAAGTTGAGCATTACCTTCTAATGTATTGAGCAATAAATCGTGGATATTAAAATGCGTTAATTCGCCATTGCCTTTTAAATCAGCGGAACTTGGCGGAATTCCCATACCTTTGGCACTGACTTTTGCTACCAAATTGTAAGCAAGCGGATTACCATTCAGATGAATGTCAATATTCTCTAAAACCAGCGTATCATCACCTTTTTGCGGTGCAAAAGGATACTTCACTGATTCACTTTTAAGCATCAGATCAAAAGGTGTTTTAGGCGTTGCAAGCTCAATATGCCCCTCTAAAGCTGCCTTAATAGCTCCATTTGTTTGTAAATTCAGCACGGTTTTATCATACAACTCGCCTGAAAGCATTGCCTTGATATGACTAAATGGCAATTTCACTTTAGCCTCTTTTACCTCAATACCTTCTAGCTGCCAATTTAATGGATAATTCTCTTTAAGTGAAAGTGTACCTGTTGCACTGAGATCGCCTTGATCGCTCTTAAAATCCAAGCGTTGCAAGGTTACCAGCTGATCTTTCGCTTGGGCTTTAAGCTGTAAAGAATTTACATTGATGAGTGAAATCGGCTCAACCAAGTTGCCTTTTCCATCTTGTGCTTTTTGAGCAACCGAAACATTGGCAATATCAATCTGTTCAATGGTTAAATCTAACGGTAACGAGAGACGGATATTTTTATTTAAGATCGGTTGTTCTAACTGAGCTTTAATCGCCGCCCAATCCACTTTATTATGCGGCTGTTGTTCAGCTTCTGCGGTGGTTTTACCTTGTAATTGATGGAATTCTTCAACTACTTTTTCGCCGGTTTTTTCCACCGCTTCTTGAACAACTCGATCCATCGCTTCTTGTGCATTAGCCGGGTTTCTGGTTACTGTAACTTTTGCATTTTCTGCGTCAGAATCGACCGCTTGTGTATCTAGTGCTTCCCCCACTTTTAAAGCTAATAGCAACTTTAAGTCATCTAAGGTGGTAGGCTTGATAATAACCTCACGCCCTTTGCCGGAAATTGAGGTATTGAAGTGATTAAGATGAATATCCATATCATCAACGCTGACATCAATATTCTCTAGGGTGATATTTTTCGCTGAAATACCGAGCGGTAAATTTAGCTCAGTGAAAGGCGTGTTGTCTTCTTTTTCTTGAGAAGGCGGAAGTTGAGTGGTATCAATAACAACTTTGGTATCCTGCACGTTAAAATTGTTTAGACAAACTTCATATTTAATTAAGCAATTAAAATCAATGTGTAAGTCTGCTTGACCTATTTGTACATTAACGCCATCAGTAATAAATTGAGTATCAGAAAGTTGCAAACCGTCTTGTATGCTACCTTCAACTTTTCCGATCTGCAACGGTTCAACGAATTGATCAACCCACTGAACAGTTTTACGCTGCCCAAAGCCTGTGCATAAAAATAAAATAAGAGCCAAGAGCAGAATTAAAAAAATATAAATACTCCATTTCAAGAAACGCCATTTTGAGCTAGGTTTCTTTTTAGGCATTTCTTGTTGTGCTTGCATTTCTTGGCTATCTATTATTTGTTGTTCATTCATCATTTTGAATACTTACTGAGTAATAAAATCATCATTGGTAAAATTTTAGTAAAATCGCACCGCTTGTATTAAATATCCGAGCCTAAGCCAACATAAATTTGGAAACCGCGTTTATTATCAGGCGATTTTACAGGCATACCCACATCAAATTTAATTGCTCCTATAGGTGAAGCCCAGCGAACACCTAAACCTGTCCCCTGATGCAACTGTTTTGTCTCAAATTTATTCGCTGCTAAGCCCACATCATAAAACACCGCTCCCCACCAGTTTGGGTAAACTTGGTATTGGTATTCAAACGTACCTGTAGCTAAATGTGAACCGCCTACACGTTTCCCATTTGCCGGATCTCTCGGTGAAATATCTTTATAACCAAAACCACGCACACTCATATCGCCCCCCGCAAAAAAGCGTAAGGCAGGCGGAATACGTTCAAATTGGTTTGCTTTCAAATAGCCTAACTCCGCCCTTAAGTAGAAGCGATGATTATCTGCATAAGTTCTCACAAACGACGTAGAAGCTTTATAGCTATAAAAATTCACATCTGAGCCAAATATTTTGTTTCCCCAATTTACGGTAAGTTTTTGGCTATCTCCCCATAATGGATAAGGCTTGCCATCAGTACGAGTACGGTTTAATGAGGCAGTTGGGTATACGAGCAAAGTTTTAAAACGATCGTTGGCTTGCGTAAAAGAATCATAACGGACTTTTACCCCTGCAGAGAACGACCAACCTGTGGTATGTGTCCAATAACGCTGTAAACCTAAAGTCGCTGCCGTTGATTTAGTATCCTTCTGATCTTCATTTTCAACCGTACCCGATATCTGATAGTAGTAATGAAGCGGATCTTCTTTTAGCGGAATATTGTAACCAAATTCAAATCTCTGCTCAGGGGCGGAAATATAAGTTCGAGTATCGATACTATGCCCTCTTTTATTTCGCCACGGTTTTTTCCAGTTAAATTGTAAACGAGGTCCTACTTCCGTTTCATAACCGATACCAATTTCAAGCTCATTTTTCTTTTTCGGTTGGAGTAGCACGTTTAAATCTACCGTCTTATCTTGTTCATTGAGATGTGGCTCAACCATTACCGATGAAAACCAGTTACTGGATAAATAATCTTGGGTTAAGTTGGAAAGATCATTGGCAAAATAATGATCACCCGAATTAATTTTCAGAATATTGCGTAAATATTCCTCTTTAATTTGGCTGTCTACAAAATTAATTTGTCCGTAGCGATAGCGAATGCCACTATCATAGCCTAAACGCCAATCAGCTTTATGATCGGTTGGGTAAACTTCTAAACGGTGATAAAGCCAATGCCCGTCAAAATAACCTTTGCTGAATGCATTGCTTTCAATATCGCTCTTAAAGTTTTCATAGGTTTTATGATTTAAACGAGAACCTTGCTTCGGGGCTTTTTTAGTGATAGCTACAAAATCTTCATCATTTTTTGCCTCGCCTTGTAGCACAATATCGGTCTCATCAATTTTGACGGTTTCTTTATCCAGCTCAACATTCAGCACCAATAAAGGCTTTTTACCACTGTTAGGCAGTTGCACAAATTGATATTTGCTATTGTAATAACCCAACGCACGCAGAGCTTTATCCACCGTTGTTTGGACTAAATATTGATGGCGTTCTGAACCATCCGCATATTCATCGGCAATTTGATTTAAATACAAATCGACATTTTTCTTTGCTTCTTTATCGTGAATACCTTTAACGTCTAAATCCACTAAAGCTTCCACTTTTTCTTCATCATTTGGCTCATCTGTGAGTGTATCTTCCAATTCACCAATTCTTTCTTGATCAACATCGGTAATTCTATCTTGTTGATTGTTCTGTTCCTGATTTGCTTTAGCCATTGAAGCAAAAGCAATTAAACAGCAGAATGTTAAAAAATGCAGTTTTGTATTCATTGATAACCTTTATTATTTTGGAATACCGCGTAACAGCGGCACACTTTCATAAGGTGGCACAGACGTTAATGCGGGTTCTTGCTCAAATAGTATAATGAACGGTTTTTCCGGTACCACTTTTTCATTTCGCCACAATGCCCCAACCCCGATTAATTCAATATCTTTCGGTAATTGAGCTAAATGTTGTTTAAGTACACTAATCGTATTCTTACGAGGGTGTCCAATGACAACGGCTACGCCGTTTTTGCGAGCGTACTGAACGGCTTGCGAGAATTGTTTCTGCACATCAGAAAGCAGATCGCTATCGTCTAAAAAAACATCTCGCTCTAATGCATTTACCCCAAATTGGCGAGCAGTGTTAGCCGCAACACTACTACCAATAGTTTTACTATCTAAAAAGAAGAGTGAATGCTCTTTCAACACTTTCATTAAATGTTGCATTGTGGCTGGATCTGAGGTTGCCCCACTACCCATATGGTTATTTAAACCAATCGCATAAGGTACTTGACTACGTGAATGCTCAATAAGTTTCCGAATTTTTTCTTCGCTATCACCAATTTTAACGCTATTTGCTTCAATCAATTGTTTGGATTTCGGCTGCATTGGTAAATGAATTAAAATATCACGCTTTTGAGCATAAGCCTCTTTCGCCCTTTCTGCCGCATAAGGGGCATCAGGAATAATTGCCACGCTCACTTCTTTAGGTAGAGACAAAATTTCCCGATCTTCTTTTACTCGATAACCGACATCATCAATCACAATGGCAATTTGGGCGGCTTGCGTAAGCGGTGAAAAAAACATAAAAATTTGCAAAATCAGCACAATTTGCAAAAAAATCGTAAAATTTAACCGCTTGTAAATCTGCTTTAGCATCTATTTCACCAAATTTAATGGATTGACAGGTGTGCCTTTTCGAGTTACACCAAAATAGAGTGCCGGACGAGTCTGTCCACCGGTATTCCCGACTTTGGCAATCACTTGCCCGCCTTGCACTCGGTTACCTTTGCTCACAGAAACAGACTGATTGTAGCCGTACAGTGAAATATCACCATTGCCGTGATCAATTGCTACCATATTGCCATAGCCGGCAAGCCATTGTGCCATAATGACTCTGCCGCTTGCCATTGCTTTTACCGACGTACCTGCTGCTGCTCCAATTACCACACCGTGCCAATTATTGCCGAATTTGGTGATGATATTGCCCGAAACAGGCATCGTATATTTGCCTGCTTTAATTTGTGCACTACTCACGTTATCTGAACTTTTAGATGATTTTGCCTGTTGTTGCTCACGCTTTTGAGCTTGTTCAGACTCTTTTTGAGCTTTATCCAATTGTTGTTTTAACGCTTGTTCATTACTGCGTAAATTCTCCAAACGACTTTGGTCTTGCTCAAGCGTTTTATCAATAGAACGCAAGGTGCTCTCACGCTGGATTTGAACTTTCTTTAAATCTTTTTCTTGTTTTTTATGTTCGTTTAATTGCGATTGATGATCTTTAAGCTGAGCTTTCAACTCATCCCGTCTGATTTTCAAATCTGCTTGGGTCTTACGAATTTCGACAATCGAATCAATACGGATATTATTCATATGCCCATAATAAGTCGCCATTCTTTCTGCATTTTTTGCATCTTCCGACAAAAGACGCTCTAGCACAGACGGATTCACACCCGAACGGTAGGCAGAATCTAGCTGTTCTTTTAACTTCTCTTTTTGTTGTTTTTCTTGTTTTTCAAGACGAGTGATCTCGAGCTCGGTAGCTTTAATGGTTTGACGAATTTCACCTAACGACATTTCGGTTTTTTGCAATCTATCCAACACTTTTCCCATTTCAATTTCTTGAGTTTTTAAAGTGGATTGCAATGCTATGCGTTTTTGTTTCTGCTCGTTGATTTTAGAGGTTTGCTGCTGAATCTTCTGCTGAATCTGATTTAAGTTATTCGCCCACGACGAAGGCACGGAAAAGCTTAACGCCCCACCTAAAATTAAAACCCAATAATAAAAATTTCGTTGTTTCACAAGCATACCTTATCTACAAAAACATCATTAAGCCTATATTCTAATCGGTTATTTGCTCAAGATCAGCTTTTTAGTGAAAGAATTTAACTATCTATTTAAAAACGGCAAGAATTTTGCTATAAATACCGCAGTTTCAAATCCATTATTTAACTCAAAACAAGGAGTCATTATGAAATTAGTCTTTATCCGTCACGGTTTTAGTGAATGGAATGCTAAAAATTTATTTACAGGCTGGCGTGATGTGAATTTAACAGAACGCGGCATTGAAGAAGCAAAATCTGCAGGTCAAAAATTAAAAGCTGCCGGCTTTGAATTTGACATCGCGTTCACGTCTGTTTTAACCCGTGCAATCAAAACCTGTAACATCGTGTTAGAAGAATCTAACCAATTATGGGTTCCACAAATCAAAAACTGGCGTTTAAACGAACGTCATTACGGTGCATTACAAGGTTTAGATAAAAAAGAAACTGCGGAAAAATACGGTGATGAGCAAGTTCATATCTGGCGTCGTTCTTACGATATTTCTCCTCCGGATTTAGACCCACAAGATCCAAATTCTGCTCATAACGACCGCCGTTATGCAAACTTACCGAAAGATTTAATTCCAAACGCAGAAAACCTAAAAATTACCCTTGAGCGTGTATTACCATTCTGGGAAGACCAAATTGCTCCGGCGTTAATTTCAGGTAAAACCGTATTAGTTACTGCACACGGAAACTCTCTTCGTGCGTTAGCGAAACATATCGAAGGCATTTCTGATGCAGACATTATGGATTTAGAAATCCCAACCGGTCAGCCGTTAGTGTACGAATTAGACGACAACTTAAAAGTGATCAGCAAACGTTACTTATAATTTGTAAAGTTTTGATGAAAAATAACCGCTTGTAGTGATGCAAGCGGTTATTTTTTGAGGAAGTTTTGCAAATTAGAAATCTAATAGTTCTTTTTCTTTTGCAGCTAATACTTCATCTACTTTTTTGATGAAAGTATCAGTGATTTTTTGAATATCTTCTTCAGCTTTATGTTGTTCGTTTTCGCTGATTTCTTTATCTTTCAACAACGCTTTGATTTGGTCGTTTGCATCACGGCGTACGTTGCGAATAGCAACTTTGCCTTGCTCGCCTTCAGATTTCACGATTTTAATTAAATCACGGCGACGTTCTTCTGTTAATGGTGGAAGAGGAACGCGAATCGTTGTGCCGGCTGATGATGGGTTTAAGCCTAAATCTGAGGTTAAAATCGCTTTTTCTACCGCAGAAATTAACGATTTATCAAATACGTTTACCGCTAATGTGCGAGCATCTTCTGCTACTACGTTAGCTACTTGGCGTAGAGGTGTTGCAGAACCGTAGTATTCAACTTGAATACCGTCTAATAAAGAAGGTTGAGCACGACCGGTACGAATTTTTGCAATATGACCTTTTAAAGCCTCAAGGCTTTTTTCCATACGATCTTGTGTATCTTTTTTGATTTCATTAATCATTGATTGTTTATCCTTTTACTTAAAACAGAGTTAAAAATAGAGAAAATTATTAAGAAATAGTTGTGCCTTCTTCTGTGCCAAATACCACTTTGCGTAATGCACCTGGTTTACCCATATTAAATACACGAATCGGCATTCCGTGATCGCGTGCAAGGGTAAATGCCGCTAAATCCATTACTTGTAATTCTTGATCGATTACTTCAGCATAGGTTAATTGATTGAAAAGTTTAGCATCTGCGAATTTTGCCGGGTCTTTATCGTAAACACCATCTACTTTTGTTGCTTTTAATACGACATCAGCTTCAATTTCAATACCACGCAAGCAAGCGGCAGAATCGGTGGTGAAGAACGGACTGCCTGTACCGGCTGAGAAGATTACTACACGTTTTTCACGTAACATTTTGATGGCTTCAGACCAATTGTAAGTATCACAAATCCCGTTTAATTGGAATGCAGACATTAATTTTGCATTCACTTCGGCACGGTGTAGAGCATCACGCATCGCTAAGCCGTTCATCACGGTTGCCAGCATCCCCATATGGTCGCCCACCACACGGTTCATTCCAGCTTTAGCTAATTTTGCTCCACGGAATAAGTTACCGCCACCAAGTACAACGCCAACTTCAACGCCTTCTTCAAGCAACTCTTTAATTTCTAGTGCCATACGATCTAAAATAGACGGATCGATACCAAAGCCCTCGTTGCCTTGTAAGGCTTCACCACTTAATTTGAGAAGGATTCGCTTGTAAATAGGTTTGCTCATTTTATTTGCCTCTTAACTGTATGGACTAAACACAAAATTACGCTATTATAGAACAATCCACTTCAACGATAAACCGAAAAATTTTAACAACAATGAGAAAAAACAAATTTTTAGCATTATTTATTGCACTTTCACTGGCTGTTCTTGCAAGTTATTTGATGCTGATTGGCTCGGGCTTTTTTCCGACTCCCACTATCTTTGAAATACTATTTGGGGTATTTCTGATTATTATCTTAGCCAGTTCTAAATGGACTTACTATGCGTTACTGTTGCCAATTAGTATTGCTTATGCCTTTTATACGCCCATTGGGCTTAATTTTGGTAAACCAACCTATGAATATATCGCTTCCGTATTCGCAACTGATATGATGGAGAGTAAAGAGTTTCTGGCTCAGCTTCCTATTTTGCATATTTTAGCCGGCATAGTGATTGTACTAGCGGTCATTTTTTTCAAAAAAATTACCAATGCTTATCAAATCCACTTTTTGAGAAATAAAACTTTTGTCATAGCCGCTTCTCTTTTAATGTTAGCTCAACTTGCTCCATTCAAGTTTTTCCAAGAATTTTATAGTTCAGGAACAAAAGTCGCGAAAGAATTGGAGAAATTAAATAATTTAACCTTAGAATCCCAATGGGGAGAATCGAAGCTTGGCGATAACGCAAAATATGATGATTACGTGCTGATTATGGGCGAAAGTGCAAGGAAGGATTATCACCACGCCTACGGCTATCCTATTCTTAACACGCCTTTTATGAGCTCGGCAAATGGTACGCTTGTTGACGGTTTAACCTCTGGTGGTACAAATACTATTGCCTCACTGCGTTTAATGCTAACCAAGCCTGATACTGAAAAATGGGAGGCTAATTATGCCTTAACCTTGATTGATTTGATTAAATCTGCTGGGGTAAAAACCTATTGGATTTCTAACCAAGGCTATTTGGGTAATTACGATACACCTATTTCCTCGATCGGCAATAAAAGTGATGTGAAGATCTTCACCAAATCAGGCGATTCGTTAAACAGCAACGTGAGCGATTTTGAATTACTGCCACATTTCAGTAGAGTGATTGCAGAACCTGCTAGTGGCAAACGTTTTATTTTCTTGCATTTATACGGCTCACACCCAATTACTTGCGACCGTTTAACCGATTATCCGAAAATGTTTGATGACAACAAACTACCGAAGCGTTATTTCAACGTGAATTGTTATATTTCCTCAATTAAGAAAACCGATGAATTGCTAAAACGGATATATGAGATGTTAGTGAAAAACCAAACCGAAACTCAGCGTTCATTTTCGATGATCTATTTATCTGATCACGGCTTATCTCACGAAATGTCTAAAGATAATATTGTCATTCAAAATGGTAAAGATAGAAGTAAATTACACTACGACATTCCGTTGTTCAAAATTTCAAGTGATGATACTCAACGTAATATTTATAAGACATTTAAATCAGGGCTGAATTTTACCAATGGGATTGCAAATTGGATTGGCATTGAAAATGCGTTGTTAGATAAAGAGCTTGATCTCTTTAATAATAAAACTGATAAAAGCGATTACGGGCTGAAAAAAATCATTGAAACCCAATCTACTGTGGAAGATCCGGCAGTCGTTATTCCATCACATTAATTCTACTTGTAGGGGCAAATAACAATTTGCCCATCATTACACAATAAAAAGCAGGCAAAAGCCTGCTTTTTTTCATCAACTCAAGGATTGAATTAAGCGTTACCGCCAGTGATTTTAGCAACTTCTGCTGCGAAATCTTCTTCAACTTTCTCGATACCTTCGCCCACTTCTAAACGGATGAAGTTAGCAACTGAAGTACCTACTGATTTTAAGTATTGACCTACAGTTTGTGATGGATCCATTACAAACGGCTGACCGGTTAATGAAACTTCACCGGTGAATTTAGCCATACGACCTTCAACCATTTTCTCAGCGATTTCTTTTGGTTTACCAGAGTTCATCGCGATTTCGATTTGGATTTCACGCTCTTTAGCTACTACATCAGCAGACACATCTTCCGGGTTTACGAATTCAGGTTTGCTTGCTGCAACGTGCATTGCTACTTTGCGTAATTCTTCTTCAGAACCTTCACCTGCAACTAATACACCAATTTTTGCACCGTGTAAGTATTGTGCAATTACGTTACCTTCTAAGAATTTAACACGGCGAATGTTCATATTTTCACCAATCTTAGCCACTAATGCAACACGTTTTTCTTCAAATTGTGCTGCTAATGCTTCGATAGAGATATCTTTGTTTGCCGCTGCGAAATCTGCAACTTCATTTGCTAAACCTAAGAAACCTGCATCTTTTGCTACGAAGTCAGTTTGGCAGTTCATTTCAACTAATACGCCGAAACCGTTAGCTACGCGTGCTAAAATTACGCCTTCAGCTGCAATGTTACCTGCTTTTTTAGCCGCTTTCGCTTGACCAGATTTACGCATATTGTCGATCGCTAATTCGATATCGCCGTTTGCTTCTTGTAATGCTTTTTTACATTCCATCATACCTGCACCGGTACGTTCACGAAGCTCTTTAACTAATGATGCTGTAATTTCAGCCATTTTTTAATTCCTCTTGATTTGATACGGGAAAGACAGGATTTACCTGCCTAGAGATTTTATCGTTTAGGGCAGGTAAAACCTGCCCCTACAAACTGAATTATTCTGCTGCTTCTTCAGCTGCAACAACTTCAACGCCACGACCTTCTTTGATTGCAGCTACTGCTGAATCTAAGTAAAGTTGGATTGCACGTGTTGCGTCATCGTTACCAGGGATGATGTAATTAACGCCATCTGGAGTTGAGTTAGTATCAACGATAGCAAATACAGGAATACCTAAGTTGTTTGCTTCTTTGATTGCGATATGTTCGTGATCAGCACCGATTACAAAAATTGCATCCGGTAAACCGTTCATATCTTTGATACCGCCTAAGCTTAACTCTAATTTCTCTAACTCACGAGTACGCATTAACGCTTCTTTTTTAGTGATTTTGTCAAAAGTACCGTCTTGAGTTTGAGTTTCTAAATCTTTTAAACGTTTGATTGATTGACGAACAGTTTTCCAGTTAGTCAACATACCACCTAACCAACGGTGATTTACGTAAAATTGTTGGCTCTCTACTGCCGCTGCTTTAACTGCTTCTGACGCTGCACGTTTTGTACCAACGAATAACACTTTACCGTTGTTAGAAGCAATGCGAGTTAATTCTGCTAATGCTTCGTTGAATAAAGGTAATGTTTTTTCTAAGTTAATAACGTGAACACCATTACGAGCACCGAAAATGAATGGTTTCATTTTTGGGTTCCAGTAACGAGTTTGGTGACCATAGTGAACGCCTGCGTTAAGCATATCGCGCATAGAAACTTGTGCCATAAGAATTTTCCTTCAAAGTTGTTTGTTTCGCCACTTATGAACGGCAAAACGGGGTTTAGCCTCCACATATCCTAGAAAATCGATCTACGCTCACTGAGATAATAGACACCCCAATTCCTAGCTTGTGATATGTGTGTGTTTTAGTGTTAAAAAATAAATGGTTATGTTTTTTCTCTTACTTAATCAGTAAAGACAAAAAACGGCGAGTATTATGCCAAAAAACAAACAATTTGCCAATCACTTTATTCTTGTTTCAAAATTAATTGCTCTAAATAAACAAAAACCGTTCTCATTATTGACTAAAGAAATAAGTGCATTTAGAATTGCCGAAATTGCTATACAAAGTCAATCAAACAAAGGAGACTATCAATGAAAAAAACGCTTTCTGCTCTTGCTGTTGCTGCTGCAACCTTTGCTTCAACCTCAGCACTTGCCGCTAATGAAGTGAATGTATATTCCTACCGCCAGCCTTACTTAATTGAGCCGATGCTGAAAAACTTTGAAAAAGACACCGGCATCAAAGTAAATGTTATTTTTGCGGATAAAGGTTTAGTTGATCGTGTGAAACAAGAAGGCGAATTAAGCCCGGCTGATGTACTTTTAACAGTGGATATCGCTCGTGTAATGGAAATTGTGAATGCGGGTCTTGCTCAAAAAATTGACTCTGAAGTATTAGAGAAAAACATTCCTGAACAATTCCGTGATTCTAACGACCAATGGTTCGGTTTAACTACACGTGCTCGCGTAATTTATACCTCAAAAGATCGTGTAGGCAAATTACCTGCCGGTTTTGATTACTTAGATTTAGCAAAACCTGAGTATAAAGGCAAAGTTTGCGTTCGTTCAGGTAAAAACTCTTACAATGTATCACTCTTTGCGGCGATGATTGAACATTACGGCATTGAGAAAACAAAAGCATTCTTAGAAGGCTTAAAAGCAAATCTTGCACAA
This sequence comes from Mannheimia indoligenes, assembly GCF_036880405.1. Lineage (NCBI taxonomy): Bacteria > Pseudomonadati > Pseudomonadota > Gammaproteobacteria > Pasteurellales > Pasteurellaceae > Mannheimia > Mannheimia indoligenes. The sequence goes on from NZ_JBAJJM010000005.1 coordinate 43,404, forward strand.
AAACCACAAGGTGGCGACCGTGATCAAGTAAAAGCAATCAAAGAAGGGATCTGTGATTACTCTATCGGTAACAGCTATTACTACGGTAAAATGTTAGATGATGAAAAACAAAAATCGTGGGCAGAAGCGGCGGTGATTAACTTCCCTAGCGGCGAGTACGGTACACACAAAAACATCAGCGGTGTGGTAATTGCGAAACACTCGCCGAACAAAGCAAATGCGGTGAAATTAATCGAATACCTCAGTGGTGAAAAAGCACAAGGTTTATATGCTGAGCTTAACCACGAATATCCGGTAAAAGAAGGCATTGAGCCATCTGCAATCGTAAAAGGTTGGGGTACATTCACAGCTGATAAAATCAAGCTGGAAAATATCGCAAAACACTATGAAGCAGCATTAAAATTGGTTGATGAAGTGAAATTTGACGATTTCTCTGAGAAAAAATAATCAACCAACAAGTGGTCATTTTTCCACAAAAATTTGCAAAATTTTGCTAAAATATGACCGCTTGCAAAAGGACGCATTTTGCGTCCTTTTATTTTTTATGGAATAACAGGCTTAAATAAAAATGCGATCACAATTTTGCTGGAAAAGCATTGCAACTCTAACCACTTTTATTGTTTTACTTCCACTCCTTGCCATTGGTTATCACGCATTGCAAGGAGACAGTGAAAACCTTTCCCATCTTTGGCAAACAATGTTGCCAATCTATCTGAAAAATTCAACATTATTAGTGTTAGGAACGGTATTTCTCGCTCTGTTCTTTGCTCTGCCTACCGCTTGGATTGTGGCTAACTATCGCTTTTGGGGACAAAAAACCTTGCAATGGCTACTCTGCTTGCCTCTTGCAATGCCTGCTTATTTAATCGCCTATTTATACACTGATTTACTAGATTACTCGGGGGCTTTTCAAGGCTGGTTACGTAGTATTTTTGGCTGGACCAGCCCGCAAGATTATTGGTTTCCCCAAATTCGAACATTGTACGGTGCTTGCTTTGTACTTGCATTAGTGCTGTATCCATACATTTTTTTATTAGTGCGAGTGGCATTATTAGAACAGTCAGAAAACCTAACGCATAGTGCAAAAATGCTTGGAGCATCTCCTGCTCAACTTTTTCGCCGTATTACATTACCATTAATTCGCCCTTCTATTGCAGTTGGTATGGCATTAGTCGCAATGGAAACCTTAGGCGATTTTGGCACCGTTGCCTATTTTGCCGTGCCAACGCTTACTACGGCAATTTATGACTCGTGGCTAGGTTATCACGATCTCGGCACAGCCAGCCAAATTGCGGTCTTTATGCTGCTGATGATTTTCCTATTTTTGACTTTGGAACAATACAGCCGCCGCAAACAAAAAAGCTATCAACGTGGCTATGAAAAGAAATCAGCATTTAAATCTTTAACCGGTTGGAAATTAGCATTAGCCCTTGCTTGGTGCTGGGGCTTGTTGGCGTTAGCTTTTTTCATTCCGTTTGGCAGATTGCTCTATTGGGCATACGACTATTTCGAGCAAGCGTGGAATTTAGACTTTGTCCAATTTTCGCTTAATAGCTTAAAAGTGTCGATTATCGCCTCAGTCATAACGGTATTCATTGCTCTACTTCTGCATTTTTCTAAACGTTTGAATACCCGTAAAATTTTAGTCAAAAATGACCGCTTGTCGTTACAATTAGCCTCTCTTGGCTATGCTGTTCCGGGAACAGTATTAGCGATCGGTTTACTTTCACCTTTAACATTTGCCGATCATCAACTCCACGCTTGGCTAAAAAGCCTTGAATTATCACCTGTTGGATTGATTTTTTCAGGCTCACTCTTTGCATTGGTATTGGCATATACCATTCGATTTTTAGCAATGGCAATCGGAAGTCTTGAAACTTCGCTCAATAAAATTTCACCTTCATTGGATATGGCAAGCCAAACGCTTGGTAAAAACGGCATCGCAATGTTAGCAAAAATCCATATCCCATTGATTTATAAAGGCATTCTAACTGCCGGATTGATGGTTTTTATTGAGAGTATGAAAGAGCTAAACGCTTCTCTACTACTCCGCCCGTTTAACTTTGATACACTCGCAACCTACGTGTTTACCTTTACATCAGACGAGCAACTTGAGCGTGCTGCTCTGCCTGCCATCGTATTGGTGTTAGTCGGTTTATTGCCAGTTATTTGGCTTACCCGATCACTTATTTCGCAGTCTGAAAAGGAAAGATAAAGGAATTTTATGTCTGTTTTAACTATCAATAATCTGAATCTTAATTTTGGCAGCACAATGGTTTTACAAAATCTCCATCTCGCGGTAAATCAGAATGAAATTATTTGCCTGCTTGGTGCAAGTGGCTGCGGTAAAACTACCTTACTGAAAGCGATTGCCGGGCTATTGCCAATTGAACAAGGTGATATTCATTTAGCCGGACAATGCTTAAAAAGCAAAGCGGTGGAAGAGCGTAAAATCGGGCTGATTTTCCAAGATTATGCTCTTTTTCCACATTTAACGGTGGCTGACAATATCCAATTTGGTTTATCTAAATTGCCAAAAGCTCAACAAAAAGCGATTACCGAAAAAATGCTTTCAGTTGTGCATTTGCAAGGCTTTGAAAGCCGTTTTCCACACGAGCTGTCGGGCGGACAACAACAACGTGTCGCGATAGCCAGAGCATTAGCCTGCCAGCCAGAACTGCTACTGTTAGATGAGCCGTTTTCCAATATTGACAGCCAAACTCGTTATGCGATGATTCAAGAGATCAAGCAAATCTTAAAAAGCCAAAATGTGCCGGCTATTTTTGTAACCCATAGCAAAGAAGAAGCCTTTGCGTTTGCCGATAAAATTGCCGTGATGGATCAAGGAAAAATTGTTCAATTTGGTAAGCCAAACGAGCTATATCATTCTCCGGTTAATCCATTTGTAGCGGATTTTTTAGGTGGCACAAACTATCTTAACTGTAATGTAACGGAAGACAAAGTGCTATGTAGCCCGATTGGTGAGTTCCGACTCTTCCCTGAAATGGACGTTCAGAAGGGGCGTTACCGCTGGCTTCTTCGCCCAGAGCAGATTATCTTAAAACCCAATGAGCTAGGCTTAGGTAAAGTGGTAGGCAAACTGTTTTTAGGCTTATACTACCGCTATCAAGTTGAAATTAAAGGCATTGAGATTGTAACTTACCAATCCCAAGAGCTGAAAATTGGCGAACAAGTGGAAGTTGGCTTCCAAGTGAGAGAATTTATCCTATTTTAAACAGAGAGAGAATATGAAAATTGAAGTTTGGTCAGACTTTGCCTGCCCGTTTTGTTACATCGGCAGACGCCATTTAGAGCAAGCCTTAGCTCAATTTGAGGGTGAGGGTGAGGTTGAAGTGATTTTCCGAGCCTTTGAGCTTGACCCACACGCAAATGGTGAACCGGAAGGTGATATTCAGCAACGCTTAATGCAGAAATATCAAAAAACGGCTGAACAGGCTGATGAAATGATTAACTATGTAGAGGAAGCTGGAAAACAAGCCGGGCTAGATTTACGCTACCGCACCACACAATACACTCGCACCTTTGAGGCTCATCGCTTGGCAAAATTTGCGGAAAGTAAAGGCTTAGGTGAAGCAATGGTTGAACGTTTATTCAAAGCCTATTTTACCGATAACACTATTTTAGCTAAACGCACAGAACTTATCGGTTTAGCTTTAGAAATCGGCTTAGAACGTGATGAAGTCGCTCAACTGCTCACAGGCGATGATTTCGGGCACGAAGTCCGTGAAGATGAGCGAGTTGCCCACAAATATGGTATTCACAGCGTCCCATTTTTTGTGATTGATGAAAAACTCGGCGTGTCAGGGGCTCAACCGCCAGAAGTACTGCTAAATGCCATCAAACAGGCATTGCAAAAAATAAGTTGAAAAAAGACCGCTTGTTAAGCTAAACAAGCGGTCTTATTCTGAGCTTAGCCCTTAAAATCATTCTAAGTCTTGTAATTAAAACCTAACTGCTTAAATACCCACTTTTCAAGTAACTTATAATTGAAATAGACTAAGTAAGATATTGGGTAGAATAAGAGATAGCTTAGATCACTATATTGGCTCAGATAAAGCACACCAAATAACGCTACTAGCCCAATCTCTACCAATGTCGCATATCCTCCACTCTTCTCCAAAAATCTTCCACAGTTCAGAGGAATAAAAAACAACCAAAGTAGTGCTGATTTTAATATTTTCACTGGCAACAGAAGTAGTGCTTTATCATAAGAAATCTGTTGGAATGGTTGATGAATTTCATCTAGCATCCTCTGTGTAATATTCGGGAAACGAGCCTCTAAAAAAAGATTAGCATTAAGCCATAGTAAAGCTCCTAGCAAGGCCAGAGAGCGAACAGACGGATCTAAGTTTTCAGGAATAGCGAGCATTACCATCATTATAATCAGAGGAATAGAGCACCCTATCGATTTTGCATTAAACTGCCGAATAAAAGTGAAATAGCTGACAAACCAGATCACAAAACTGGTGAAAGCAATGTAGCGATATTCGTTAAAAAATGCCAAGCCAACAATAATAAATGGCAATAAGAAGGCACTCAGCAGTTCCCATATCATACGATACTGATAAAGCCACCTTGGAAGACATTTAACAACCCATGAAATAATCGCTAGCATTAGTAACCCAAACATTAAAAGAACAGCAGAATAAAGAGCCAAAGAAAAGGTTATATACAAAATGTTATTTTCATTGCGAGTAAATACCACAATACCAAACAATATTAGAGGCCAAAAGAAACGAAGTATAAAGGCATAGTCATACAGCCAATCTAGCGTTTTATTTTTCGACATTAAATGGTAACGAAGAGGCTTGTTCGTCTCTTGGCTGATCGTGGGGGTAATGAGCATTGCATAGAATAACGCCAAAATGCGGGAGCCACCCTTTTGCAGATAATTCACAAAGGCTTGAGCAAGTGGAAAGTGATGATCTGTGATGTCCGCTTTCACTGGGGCATAGCCACGATCTCCCCATAAATACTGATTAGCTGCCTCTAATTTCGATTGTAATAATTCACGATCATCAGCAAAAATATAATCCGCACTGTGATAATCACTCAACCAACCAAAATACTCACTCCACTGCTTCCAGATAATCGGGTGTTCAATGTCATTATTTTTTAAAAACAGAAACAGATTGAAAGCAAGTCCTTCCTGTTCACCAAATGCCATTCTCGCCAATAGCTGTTCTTGGATAGAATCCCATTCATTGAGTAATCCCTGCTCGCCTGCCTCTTGATAAAGCTCGGCAATATGATGAAAAATAAATTCACCCGAGTAATACAGCTCATCGTCCTGTTCAGCCAAATCATTCTGTGGCACTAACGGCTCACGCTCTGCCATATCCAACTCACAAGCTGTGAGTTCCGCTTGATTTTCTGCGAAATCGGGATCTAATGACAAGATATCCGAATTTGCAAAAAATACCTCGTTTTCGCCCGCTTGTTGCTCATTATCCATTGATAAATCGGGGAACAGAGGTGCCTGCTCTGCATCTTCCGTATAAAACGGTGCATCTCGTAGTGCCTGTTCATAGGCTTCCCGCAAAGCTTGGTACCCTTCAGGATCGTCATCAGGACGGGTGATTTTCAATTTTTTCGCATAGGCACGGCGAATTTCCCGCTCATCTGCGGTCGGATCAATGCCTAAGATAGCCCAACACCCCATTCTTCCCCCTTATAGCAACCAACCACTGTCATAGCGTTCCAAACATTCGCTGAATGTTTTGCGAGCCTTACGGATCAGAGTCTCATCTTGGCTTTCCAGCGTTTGCTCAAAATAGGCAAGATATTCGCTAATAATGCGGCGTTCTTCACCTAAATGCTCTTCATATAACCGTTTTCCTTTTTCGAGTAAATAACGGTTCTCTTTCTGTTCCCTCGGGTGAATTTTTAAGCCTGCCAACCGGTTTAACGCCTGTTGAATCTCCGCCTCACTCAGATTTTGGCTGTTTTGCTGAAACACTTTATTATGAGCAATCGAGAGTTCATCATTGGTTAAATCCACTTCCAATAAGCCGTTCATATCATAGCTAAACCGAACATCTACAGAGACTTCACCAGCCCGCCGTTTCGGAATGGTAATTTCCATCTCACCTAATAACAGATTATCCGAGGCGATTGCCGATTCGCCCTGCAAAATTTGAAACAGCAATTTTTCTTGATTATCGTAAATAGTAGCAAAACTTCTAACCCGTGAGATTGGCACCGGCATATTTCGCTCAATAATCGGAGCAAAGCGATTATGTACCAAACGCCCACCCGACAATTCGTGGCTGGTCTGTGTGCCTAATGAAAACGGCATCACATCGGTTAAGACAATCTCTTCCACGCTAGCACTACGGGCAATTAACGCTGCTTGTACTGCAGCTCCACGTGCAATGGCTTCATCAGGATTAATGGCTGAGAGAGGAATCCGTTGGAACCACGCCATAATCGCTTTGCGGATAATCGGCATACGGGTTGCCCCACCAACTAAAATAATACCATCAATATTAGCTGGCGTAATTCGGGCATCACGCAATGCCCGTTCAAGTGGCTGGCGTAGACGGGAGATAAGACTTTGTGAAGCTTGACGGAAATCCTCTTCGCTGATTGTGGCTTGGTGCAATTCTCCTTTTAAATGTAGTTTTACCTCTACCGATTTCTCTTTACTCAGTGTCCGTTTTGCTGTTTCAAATAGCTGCCAATACGCACTACTCTGTTTAATCTGCTGCTTTTGTCCTTCATTTAAAGTCGTACAACGGGATAAAAAAGCGTAGCGAACAGCATTTACAAAATCCTCTCCACCCAGATGATTATCGCCCGCACTGGCAGAAACCTGCACAACGCCATCAAAATAATCAAGAATAGAGACATCGAAAGTACCGCCCCCTAAATCAAAGACCAAAAATTGTGTATTATCGGGCTTATCCTGTAAGTTATAGGCCAATCCAGCCGCAGTAGGTTCATTCAATAACCTTAGGACATTCAAACCTGCAATTTTTGCTGCATTTTGAGTTGCTTGGCGTTGAATTGCATTGAAATAGGCTGGTACAGTAATCACCACATCGCTTATCGTTTCACCTAAATAGGCTTCCGCATCCTCTTTTAATTGTTTTAGCAGTAGTGCCGATAACTCTTCGGCCCGAAAACGCTGTTTTCCCATCGTGAATACTTTGTCGGTTCCAATAAACCGCTTAAAGGATGCCACTGTTTTATCTGGTGCTGTCACCAACCTTTCACGGGCTGGTAGACCGACTAATACAGATTCGTCATCATCAAGACTCACCACAGACGGTGTGAGAAAATGCCCGAAACGATTAGGAATTAACCGAGTTTCACCCTCAATAAACTGAGCTACCAAGCTGTTAGTTGTACCTAAGTCAATCCCAATTTGAAGTGCCATATCCATCCCTTACATTATTTAAAATTGATGAACTTTTTCTATTCTAAAAATGTGGCTTATAACTAAATATGAAATATTTTTTAAATATCTCAATTTTTATATTCACATCAGAAGCAAATTTCTCACTTACTTTTCTAAATTCACTTTTTAGTAATCGCCCCTAAAATGCCACGCATAATTTGCTTAGTTACTTGGTTGCGTAAATTTCTACCAACTGAATGTGCCACTTGGCTAACCACTTGTTCGGTAATAGATTGATCTTTTTTCTTCTTCGAGCCAAAAATCGAAGAGATAATGCCACCTAAGAAATCGTTATTTTCGTCTTCCACAGCAGCTTGCTCGGCTTTCACTTGTTCAGCTTTAGCATTAAGCAATTCAAACGCTGATTCATTATCTACATACTGGCTGTAATGATGATACAGATCATCCTGTTTCACTAAAGCATCACGTTCGCCTGTAGCTAATGGAGATAGCTGGCTTTTTGGCGGATAGATATAGGCAATTTCAACAGGTGTTGGCATTCCTTTTTCATCTAACACCGAAACCAACGCTTGCCCCACACCAAGTTGAGTAATAGCTTCTACTACATTTACCTCTTTATTGGCACGGAAGGTCTCCGCCGCTGATTTCACTGCTTTTTGATCACGAGGCGTGAAAGCTCGCAAGGCGTGTTGAATACGATTACCGAGCTGCCCTAGCACAGAATCGGGTAAGTCGAGTGGGTTTTGCGTAACAAAATAAACCCCAACACCTTTAGAACGAATTAAGCGAACCACCTGTTCAATTTTATCTACTAATGCTTTAGGGGCATCATCAAATAATAAGTGAGCTTCGTCAAAGAAAAGCACAAATTTTGGTTTTTCAGGATCGCCAACTTCAGGTAAATTTTCAAATAATTCTGCCATAAACCATAGTAAAAAAGCACCGTACATTCTTGGAGAATTAATTAATTTTTCCGAATTTAAAATATTGATTACACCACGCCCATTACGGGTTTGCATCCAATCGTGTAAATCTAGTGCAGGTTCGCCAAATAAATTATCCGCCCCTTCGTTTTCAAGTCTTAATAATGCACGTTGAATAGCTCCTACACTTGCCGCAGATACATTGCCGTATTCCACTTGGAATTCTTTCGCATTATCTGCCACAAATTTAAGTAAAGCACGCAAATCTTTTAAATCAATCAATAGCAATCCACGATCATCTGCTACACGGAAAACAAGATTTAATAAACCTTCTTGGGTATCGTTTAAGTTAAGTAAACGGGAAAGTAGCATCGGTCCCATTTCGGAAATCGTGGTACGAAGCGGAATGCCCGATTCACCAAACACGTCCCAAAATGAGACAGGATAACCGTTTAAGTAATCCTCTCCACCTAAGTTGAACATCTCAATGCGTTCTGCAATTTTTCCGGAAAAACTGCCCGCTTGTACTAAACCTGAAAGGTCGCCTTTTACATCCACTAAAAATACCGGCACACCATCATCACTAAAGGCTTCCGCTAATTTTCGTAACGTAACTGTTTTACCTGTACCTGTCGCCCCAGCCACTAAACCGTGTCGGTTCGCCATTTTTGCGTTAAGTGAGATGACTTTGCCCGATTCTGTTTGAGCAATATTATATAAACCCATTTTTGATTCTCTTTCGTCTAAAATTAACTTTTAATGCCAATGCGGAAACCTCTATCCCAATTATGATAATAATGAGAAGGTAACTCTTTTACATTATAGCCACAGTATCTACTTCGTTGTTCTAACATTTGGTTTTTCTGTGCACGGAATGATTTCCCTACACGATAGCCATCTAAATACCAATCATCACTGTCTTTACAAGCGGTCGTATTTATCCGTTTATTTACAACAGTTTGATTAACTATAGGTAATTTATTTTGACTAGCTTTAACCGTCGGATTTAATCCTATATTACGCTCTTTTTTCGTTATAATCTTAGCTGATGAATGGCGATTAACCGATTCTGCCGAAGATAACCAATCTTCCTCAAACTGCTCTAGGCTCTTACAGCCAGTCAGCAATACTAAGCAACATAGATATTTAGCAAACTTAATGGTATTCATAGCTCTATTTATTCCAACCATTACGATTATTTTTCTTTGCGACAAAAGGACTTTTAGTTCTTGGACGATTCACTTTCGGCAAATCAAATAAAGACTCCTTATCATATTGGCTGACCGGAATTTGATGTCCGATATACTCTTCAATAGCTGGTAAATTTACCGCGTAACGCTCACAAGCAAAGCTGATTGAATGCCCGCTTTCCCCTGCTCGCCCCGTTCTGCCAATACGATGAACATAATCTTCTTTATCATCAGGCAAATCGTAATTAAAAACGTGCGTTACATCTGGAATATGCAATCCACGAGCAGCTACATCAGTTACAACTAAAATATCCAAATTACCTTTAGTGAAATTATCCAGCAACGACAGACGTTTTTTCTGCGGAATATCACCCGTTAGCATACCAACCCGATGACCATCTGCCGCCAAATATTGCCAAATTTCTTCGCATTTGTGTTTAGTATTGGCAAACACCATACAACGCTCCGGCCATTCTTCTTCCAATAAAGTTAATAATAATGCCATTTTATCTTCATTTGACGGATAAAACAGTTCTTCTTTAATACGATGCCCTGTACGTTGCAGTGGTTCAATTTCAATGTATTCGGCATTATCCATATCTTCATAAGCAAGCTCTCGCACTTTTGCCGATAAAGTGGCAGAAAAGAGCAACGTTAAACGCTCAGAAGGCTTAGGTGCTTTTCGCATTAAATAGCGGATATCTTTAATAAAGCCAAGATCGAACATTCGATCTGCTTCATCTAGTACGATTACTTGAATGTTATCTAAGTTGATAATGCCTTGTTTTACATAATCAATCACTCGACCTGTTGTACCAACAAGAATATCTACACCTTTTTCAATTTCTTGCACCTGCTTATCGTAGCCATCTCCACCATAGGCAAGGGCAAGTTTAAGATCACAATGTTGTAAAAATAACTGTGCATCCGCCCCAATTTGTACCGCCAATTCACGAGTGGGGGCAAGAATTAAAGCTCTAGGTTGGTTTTTTGCCGTTTCAATTTCATTATTTAATAAGTGGTTAAAGGTCGCAATTAAAAAGGCAAGCGTTTTCCCTGTACCCGTTTGGGCTTGTCCTGCAATGTCATTACCTTTTAAGGTAATCGGGAAGGTTTTCGCTTGAATTGGCGTACAGAACTCGAAACCTTTACTATCCAACGCATTCAGGACATTAGCGTGAATAGGGAAATCGATAAAACGGTGCTCGGTAAGATGGTTTGACATATAATATTTCCTTGAGATAATTGTTATTGTTACAAGCGGTTATATTTTACTGAAAATTTGCAAAAAATTTAACAAAACTAACCGCTTTTCACTTTATTAGGCAAGATTGCTTGAAAAAGTTCTCGGCTTTTGAGTGGCTGAGAACCTAAATAGGGTTTTAATGCAATACGAGTAAACCGTTTTGCCGCTTGTTGGGTTGCTTTTTCTGAAAAATCAAGCTGAGAAAATGCCAGTAAATCACGCCCTAAAAAGCTATGGTTATTTTGAAGTAGCGAGGCAATAAAGCCTTCATTTTCTCTGAATTGATAGCTCATATTCGGATCAACCGGTAAACCTGTTGCCGCACAGTGGGTAAAATCCACCCCATAGCCCAATGCTTTGAGGGTATGAAATTCAAAGGTACGTAAAATCGGCTCAACCCGATCTTGAGTGGCAAGTGCCGTCATACAATGTAAATAATGCAGAAAGAGCTCTGGGTAAGCGGTCTGATTTTCCAATACTCTTGCAAGTACTTCATTGATGTAGAAACCACTATAAAGAGCGATTGTTTCCATCGGTAAAGTAAGTGCTGCCGGCTCTGCTTTAGTGAGGGTTTTCAGATCCCCTTTTCCCGTCCAACGCAACAACAATGGCGTAAACGGCTGCAACACCGCTTTCAACGGCGAACGAGCCCGCCTTGCTCCTTTAGCAAGTAGTGTGATCCGCCCGTAATGTTCCGTAAAGAAATCCACAAGCAAACTACTTTCGCTGTATTCTCGGCGATGAAGCACAAAGGCTCGTTGCCATTGGTCTGTAGTCATATTGTCTTATAAATTATGAGGCTGTAATACTTCTGCCAAATCTCCCCCTCCCCTCTTTGCTAAAAAGGGGAGATCGTACAAAGTCTATTTGTAAGTCATTTCCCTATTTAACAACTCAAGTAGAAAGATGAATTTAAAATTTATGGGGATCTAGTCCCCCTCTTTAGAAAAGAGGGGTTAGGGGAGATTTGATACAATCTGAACTTTACGAATGAAAGTTAAAAAAGCCTACTCCTCCATATACCCCAAACTTCTCAAGGCTCTTTCGTCATCAGCCCAACCAGCTTTGACTTTCACCCAAAGTTCGAGATGGACTTGGTTATCAAACAGGCGTTCCATATCTTTACGGGCTTCAATACCAATGGTTTTGATTTTTTGACCGCCGGCACCGATAACCATTTTTTTCTGACCATCACGCTCAACCAAAATTAAGCCATTGATCTCATACACACCACGCTCGTTCATTTTAAATTGCTCAATTTCTACCGTTACCGAATAAGGCAATTCTTCACCGGTGAAACGCATTAATTTTTCACGGATAATTTCCGATGCCATAAAGCGTTGGGAACGGTCTGTTACGTACTCTTCAGGAAAATGATGCTCGCCCGGGCGTAACGATTCACGTACAAATTTTTGCAGAATATGGACGTTTTTACCACGTTGAGCCGAAATCGGTAGGATTTCTGCGAAATCGAATTTTTGTGAAAGCTCGGTAATGTGTGGCAACAACTCTTCTTTTTCTTTGATATTGTCGATTTTGTTGATCGCCAACAACACTGGAGCTTTTGCCGAGCGGAGCTTGTTCAACACCATTTCATCGTCATCCGTCCATTTTGTGCCTTCAACAACAAAAATGATTAAATCCACATCGCCAATCGCCGAGCTTGCTGCACGGTTCATTAAGCGGTTAATCGCACGTTTTTCTTCAATGTGAAGCCCCGGAGTATCCACATAAATCGCTTGGTATTGATCTTCGGTGTGAATACCAACAATACGGTGGCGAGTAGTTTGTGCTTTGCGTGAGGTGATTGAAATTTTTTGCCCTAAAATTTTGTTTAATAAAGTCGATTTCCCAACATTCGGGCGACCAACAATGGCAATAAAGCCACAGTAGGTTTTGATTGGGATTTGGTTTTGTTCTGTCATTTGGTTTTCCTTTCATATAGATCCCCTTCTTTAGAAAGAAGGGAATTCGTTATTTCTTTGTTTTAATTACCGTTAATACTTTTTCTGCTGCGTTTTGTTCGGCTTTACGGCGGCTCGTGCCGGTACCGATAAAAATTTCATCGAGATTGATCACTTTGCAAGTAACACGGAAAGTTTGGTTGTGGGCTTCGCCTTTAATATCTAATACATCATATTCAGGCAAGGGCAATTTTCTGCCTTGTAAAAACTCTTGCAGGCGGGTTTTTGGGTCTTTTTGTGAATCGTCTGGGCTGATTTCTTTTAATAAATCCGCATACCAATCCATCACTTTTGCCATTGCCTGATCCATATCTTGATCTAAATAGATAGCTGCAATTATGGCTTCTACACAGTCCGATAAAATAGATTCTCGGCGATGTCCGCCACTTTTTAGCTCACCCGGACCTAATTTTAGATATTCGCCTAAATCAAATTTACGGGCAATAATGGCTAAGGTTTGTTCACGCACAAGCGTTGCCCGCATACGGCTTAATTCTCCCTCGTTCGCTTTAGGGAATTTATCGTATAACGCTTTGCCGATAGTAAAATTTAAAATCGAATCGCCCAAAAATTCAAGGCGTTCATTATTTTTCGCCGCCGCACTACGGTGCGTTAAGGCTTGAGTGAGGTAATCGAGGTTATGAAATTGATAACCTAATTTTTTCTGTAATCGTTCTAGTTGCATAAATTCTTTATTTATTAAAGACTTAGGGGCGAATTACAATTCGCCCCTACACGACATTATTTAATAGTAGTAAACATTCTAGAAAAACGAAGCCCTGTAGGGAACTCGTTTGCTTTTTTATCTAAGCTGAGCCAGATAAAAGTTGCTTTACCTACAATATTTTTCTCAGGTACAAAACCCCAAAAACGGCTATCTTCACTGTTATCACGGTTATCGCCCATTACAAAGTAATGTCCTTCTGGCACAATCCACTCGCCTTCTGCTTGACCTTCTTGCTTGTAGAAATAAGGAGCATAGTTAAACGCCATCGGGTGATTTAAAATTTGATGCGTAACATCACCTTTTTCCGTACGTTCCACTTGCATTTCACCGTGATAGAAGAACTCAGGGTTTGGCTTGCCCTCGCTGTATTCAAATACCTTAGTTTCACCATTTGCTTTGGTAATTGTTAATTGCTGGGTGGCAAAATCATATTGTAGTTTATCGCCCCCTACTGCAACCACACGTTTAATATAATCAATGTGCGGTTGTGCCGGTGCTTTAAATACAATTACATCACCACGCTCCGGCTTGCCGGTTTCAATTAAAGTATTTTGCCAAATCGGATCTTTAATACCATAACTGAATTTATTCACCACTAAGAAATCACCTACTCGTAGTGTAGGTTCCATTGAGCCACTTGGGATTTGGAACGGCTCAAATAAAAATGAACGTAGTACGGTAACAAAGAATAAAATGCCGAAAAGCGAGGCAAAAAATTCGCCCACTGCCGATTTTGGCTGAATTTCTGCCATTTCTTCAGCGGTTAATGCTCTGCCTAAGCGTTTTTGCTGTTGAGCAATTGCCTGTTTACGTCTTGGATCGGCACTGAATTTGTAAAATGCCCAAAAGCCGCCGCAAATCAATACCAACGCCACTAAAATGATCGAAATAGTATTCGGCAGTTGCATTGAATCCAACCATTTCCAAATACCGTAAATAATGCCTAGAAAAATAATCGGCATAAATTGTGCCATTTGATTTCCTCTCTGTTTTGTGGGGGCGAATAATGATTCGCCCCTACGTTTTGTTTTTGCAAAAAATCCTGAAAATATGACCGCTTACAAGCGGTTTAATTCCGCATTAATTTTGCAAATTACTCTTTGCCAACGTGTAAAATCGCTAAGAACGCTTCTTGCGGCACTTCTACGTTACCGAGGGATTTCATTCGTTTTTTACCCTCTTTTTGTTTTTGTAGAAGTTTTTTCTTACGGCTTACATCACCACCGTAACATTTTGCCAATACGTTTTTACGCAACTGTTTAACCGTTGAACGGGCAATCACGTGGTTACCGATTGCGGCTTGAATCGCAATATCAAATTGTTGGCGTGGAATCAATTCACGCATTTTTTCCACTAACTCACGTCCACGATAAGCCGCATTGGCACGGTGAACGATAATCGCCAACGCATCCACACGCTCGCCGTTAATCATAATATCCACACGCACCATATCGGCAGTTTGGAAACGTTTGAATCCATAATCTAATGAGGCATAACCACGAGAAGTCGATTTTAAGCGGTCGAAGAAATCTAACACCACTTCGCCCATCGGGATCTCATAAGTTAAGGCAATTTGGTTGCCGTGATACACCATATTGGTTTGCACGCCTCGTTTTTCCACACAAAGGGTAATCACATTGCCTAAGAACTCTTGCGGCACAAGCATATTACACTCTGCAATCGGCTCACGAATTTCTGCAATATTGTTGATTGCCGGGAGTTTAGACGGGCTATCCACATAAATGGTTTCGCCGTCTGTTTGCACTACTTCATAGACTACCGTTGGAGCGGTGGTGATTAAATCCAAGTCGTATTCACGCTCTAAACGCTCTTGGATAATCTCCATATGCAACAAACCCAAGAAACCACAACGGAAACCAAAACCTAACGCACTTGAGGTTTCCGGCTCGTAGAATAATGAGGCATCATTTAGGCTTAATTTACCTAACGCATCACGGAAAGCTTCATAATCGTCTGATGAAATCGGGAACAAACCTGCGTAAACCTGTGGTTTTACTTTCTTAAAGCCCGGTAATACTTCGGTGGCGGAATTATGATGATGGGTTAAAGTATCGCCCACCGGTGCACCTAAAATATCTTTAATCGCACAAACTACCCAACCTACTTCTCCGGTTTTCAGTTCAGTTGTATCCACTTGTTTCGGGGTAAAAATACCAAGACGATCTACGTTATAAGATTGCCCTGTACTCATCACTTTGATTTTGTCGCCTTTTTTCAGTACGCCGTTTTTCACACGCACCAAAGACACCACACCTAAATAGTTATCAAACCAAGAGTCGATAATCAAGGCTTGTAGTGGTGCTTCAGGCTCGCCTTCCGGTGCAGGGATTTTCTTCACGATTTCTTCTAAAACATCTTCAATCCCTAAACCGGTTTTAGCCGAACAACGTACTGCATCAATCGCATCGATCCCAACAATATCTTCGATCTCTTCTGCCACACGCTCAGGTTCAGCAGCCGGTAAGTCGATTTTGTTTAAAATCGGCACAACCTCTAAATCCATTTCAATCGCCGTATAACAGTTCGCCAAGGTTTGAGCCTCAACACCCTGCCCTGCATCGACTACCAATAACGCCCCTTCACAAGCGGCAAGTGAGCGAGAAACTTCGTACGAGAAATCTACGTGCCCTGGTGTGTCGATAAAGTTTAGCTGATAAGTTTCACCGTCTTTTGCTTTATAATTTAAAGTTACACTTTGTGCTTTAATGGTAATTCCACGTTCACGCTCAAGATCCATTGAATCTAACACCTGAGCTTCCATCTCACGGTCTGATAAGCCGCCACAAGTTTGAATTAGGCGGTCTGATAAAGTCGATTTACCGTGGTCAATATGGGCGATAATCGAAAAGTTACGAATATTTTGCATTTTCATCGGGCAGTTAATGTCCTGTTTTGTTGTTTGTTTATCGAAAAATTAATCGGAGAATTGTACTTGAAATACAAGGTTTTGCAAAGCGAAACAAGAGAGAACAAGCGGTTGTTTTTGGTAAAATTTTTGCAAAAAACAACCGCTTGTAGAGTGAGAGTTAGATAATTTCGGCTTGGGAAAGTACCGCTTGTTGTAATACCCGAATACCGGCTTCAATATCTTTCCATTCGGTAAACTCAAGCGGGTTGTGGCTGATGCCTAAATGTGACGGCACAAACAGCATTCCCGTAGGGCAAAGGGTTGCCATATGCATTGCATCGTGTCCTGCTCCACTTGGCATAATTTCATAGCTGTAACCTAAATTTTCGGTAACTTGCGTCAAATGCTCCACCATTTCTGTCGGTAGCACGATAGGTTGATCTTTTGAGATAAGTTGTAATTCAATCTCTAAGCCGCGTTTTTCTTCAACTTCTTTAATTTTATTTTGTAGGGCGGTAAATACCGATTCTCTGGCTTCTGTATGAATGCCGCGAATATCCACCAACAGTTCAGCATAGCCCGGCACTACATTCATTACCCCGGGTTTGGCGGTTAAATTACCTGCTGTCGCCACCGTTGAATGCCCTGCTTGAATCGCTGCTTGTTCTAATTCGAGAGCAAGTTCAGCTGCTCCAAGTAAGGCATCATGGCGGTAGTGCATTGCCGTTGCCCCTGAATGATCGGCTTGCCCTTTAATTTTCACAATAGCTCGAATTGGGGCGGCAATACCTGTTACAATACCAATAGTTTTCTGTTCATTTTCCAATCTTGGGCCTTGCTCGATATGCAGTTCTAAAAAGCATTTAAATTCCGAGCCATTGCGTTTGGCTTGATTCACTTTGTTAAAATCTAAGCCAATATCTTTTAAGGCTTGTTCTACGCCAAAACCCTGTTTGTCTTTTAATTTGCTGAGAGCAACTTGATCCGCTATTCCACACATCACTTTGCTGCCAAGCGTAGCGTAATTAAAGCGGCTGGATTCTTCACAGGTAAAAATAATCAATTCGAGAGGATAGCGTGTTTGGATATTCTTTTCGCAAAGTTGAAAAAGGGTTTCCAGCCCAGCGATAGTGCCTAAGGTACCGTCAAATTTACCGGCATTTACTACTGTATCAATATGCGAGCCAAAGGCGACAGCAGGGAGATTGTCTTCAACACTTTTTCGGCGAATAAACACATTACCGATTGGGTCAATTTTTACAGTTAAATCATACTTTTTGCATAGCTCAATCACATAATCTCGGGCGGCAATATCTTCTTGAGTAAATGCCAAACGGGTAATTTCATTTTCTACCGATGTGAAACTGGCTAAACCAGCAAAAATTTGTTGGATTCTTTGCATATTAATTGACATAAATCACCCCTTTTTGAATGTAATCTCGCTATAATTATAACCACACTGAGGTATAAAAATATTTATCTGTATCAAAATTTATTCACATATTTCAAATGAGATAAAAGGAGATAATGATGAAGAAAATGTTATTAATGAGTGGCTCTAAATATAAAAACACCGAGTATTTAGTGCATTGTATTCCTTGGCTGAAAACCTTTTTAGCCGATTATCGAGGCAAAAAAGTCGCCTTTCTGCCCTATGCCGGTGTAAGACGTAGCTATGATGAATACGAAAACACCGTAAAAGCCGCCTTGGCAGATTTAGAATTAGAGATTATTTCCGTTCATCGTGGTGCAAAACATACCGATATTATTGAGCAAGCAGATGTGATTGCGGTCGGGGGCGGTAATACGTTCTGTTTGCTTAAACAGATGTATGAAAACAATGTCCTAGAGTGCATTCGTCGAAAAGTAGAAAACGGTACGCCCTATTTTGGTTGGAGTGCCGGAGCAAACGTGGCGGGCAGTTCAATTATGACGACTAACGATATGCCGATTACTTATCCACCGTCTTTCCAAGCATTAAATTTATTCCCTCATCAAATTAATCCGCATTTTATTTCCGGCAAAATACCGGGGCATAACGGCGAAAGCCGTGAAGAACGATTAGCCGAATTTCTGATTGTGAACCCAACCGCATTAGTTTATGGATTACCAGAAGGCACAGCCTTGCAGATCGAAGGCTCTCAAGCGGTCGTTTTAGGCGAAAATTCTGCATTACAATTTAGCCGAGATATGCAACTCAAAACCTTTGAGCCAAATTCAATTTTTACTTACTAAGGAGATATTTATGCAAACGTTCAACCTTATTATTGCAATAGTCGGAATTATTGCCACCGTCTATTTGCTCATCAAAAAGTACGAAACACGAACGGTGCTCATTGCAATAGGTTTAGGTATGGCACTTTTAACCCTCCAACCGATGGCTGCCCTTGATGCCTTTGCAAAAAGTATGACTTCAGGCGGCTTGATTATGGCAATCTGTTCAAGTATGGGGTTTGCTTATGTGATGAAATACACAGAGTGCGATTCTCACTTGGTTCAGTTATTAACCAAACCGTTAGCCGGATTAAAATTCTTCTTAATTCCGTTTGCGACCATCATCACTTTCTTTATTAACATTGCTATTCCATCAGCGGCTGGTTGTGCAGCTGCCGTGGGGGCAACCTTAATTCCGGTGTTAAAATCTGCCGGTGTTCGCCCAGCTACCGCCGGTGCAGCCATTCTTGCCGGTACTTTTGGTTCAATGATGAGCCCTGGTTCTTCTCACTCAGCAATGATTAGTGAAATGTCTGGCTTAACCATTACTGAGGTAAACCTTTCTCACGCACCTTATACGATGATTGCAGGGGCGATTGGTGCAGTTACGCTCACTATCATTGCATTAATCTTAAAAGATTATGGCAAAGAACATCGTGATGCTTATTTAGCTGAAGCAACTCACACTCATACCACAGAAACCAAAACCAACCTTTTATTTGCGATTGCTCCATTAATTCCACTGGTTATTTTGGTGATTGGCGGTACTTCTTTACAACAAATCTCTTGGTTGAACTGGACCAAAATGGGCGTTCCTCAAGCGATGTTAATCGGTGCAATTTACGGCTTAATTGTTACTCGCACATCACCAGCTAAAATCACTAATGAATTCTTTAACGGTATGGGTAATGCCTATGCGAATGTATTAGGGATTATTATTGCCGCCGGCGTTTTCGTAGCCGGCTTAAAAGCAACAGGGGCGATTGATTCTGCGATTGAATTCTTAAAACACTCAAACGAATTTGTGCGTTGGGGTTCAACTATCGGTCCATTCCTAATGGGTGTGGTAACAGGCTCTGGCGATGCCGCTGCGATTGCCTTTAACACCGCCGTTACGCCACACGCAACCGAATTAGGCTATACCCACGTTAATTTAGGTATGGCAGCAGCGATTGCCGGTGCAATTGGTCGAACCGCCTCGCCAATTGCAGGTGTGGTTATTGTGTGTGCCGGTATCGCAGGTGTGAACCCGGTTGAAATGATTAAACGAACCGCACCGGGAATGATCCTTGCGACCCTATTCCTCGCCTTATTTATGTTATAACCGAATTGCCCTTTACCCTGCGTAAAGGGCTTTTTTATAAGGAGAACAGTATGAGCCTTTCATTAGACAAACTGATTGAACTACGCCGTGAATTTCACAAATTCCCGGAAACCGGCTGGAGTGAATTTTGGACAACCAGCAAAATTGCCGATTATTTAGAGGCAATCGGCTTTCAAATTTTATTAGGTAAAGAGATCATCCACCCGGATTTTGTGCGTGGTCGTAATAAAGCCATTGTCGAAAAAGGCATTCAACGAGCCATTAACTATGGGGCAAACCATAAATGGTTAGACAAAATGGACGGCTACACAGGCTGTGTCGCAGTGTTTGATTCAGGCAAACCGGGCAAGACCGTAGCTCTGCGTTTTGATATTGACTGTGTAGATGTGAGCGAAACAAAATCGCCCGAACACCGAGCCAATCAACTTGGTTTCGCCTCTGTAAACGAAGGCGAAATGCACGCTTGCGGCCACGATGGGCATATTACGATCGGCTTAGGCGTGGCTCGCTGGTTAATGGAAAATAAAGACAAGCTCACTGGCAAAGTGAAAATCGTCTTCCAACCTGCCGAAGAGGGCGTACGTGGTGCAGCTGCGATTGCTGCAAGCGGTGTGATTGACGATGCCAATTACTTTGCCGGTTCACATATCAGTTTTTGTGCTGATTCCGGCACTGTATTGGCAGATCCGAAAAACTTTCTTTCCACCACCAAAATTGATATTCGCTATAAAGGCAAACCAGCACATGCAGGGGCAGCTCCACACTTAGGGCATAACGCCTTACTGGCTGCTGCTCACGCCGTAACCCAACTGCACGGGATTTCCCGCCACGGTAACGGTATGACGAGGATTAATGTGGGTGTTTTTAAAGCCGGTTCTGGGCGAAATGTGATCCCTGCTGATGCGGAAATTAAACTTGAAGTCCGGGGCGAAAATAAGGAGATCAATCAATATATGGTGGATCAAGTGATGCAAATTGCCAAAGGGATTGCAATCAGCTTTGATGTGGAATATGAAACTGAAATTATGGGCGAGGCGGTAGATATGAATAATGATGCCGAATTGGTTTCACTCATTAAAGAAATTGCCATGGCACAACCGCAAGTGCATAGCAGTGATAAGGAATATTCATTCAACGCCAGCGAAGATGCCACGATTCTCGGCCGAAGAGTGCAGGAAAACGGTGGTAAAGCCATTTACTTTATCATCGGAGCAGATAGAACCGCCGAGCATCATCAAGCCGAATTTGATTTTGATGAAGAGCAACTCTTAACTGGCGTAAATATCTATACCTCTCTGATTCAAAAACTCCTTGCCTAACTTCCAAAGCCCTGATGACTATCAGGGCTTTTCATTTCATTTGCAAACTTTTTCGAAAATATGACCGCTTGATTATTCGATGTTCGAAAGTTTTTCTATATCGAAAAAAATATTGGGTAATCACAAATTTTTATTGTAGAATCCATAAGTTTTTTTAATTCATATAACAAATAGGAACTATTATGCAATTCAGAGAAATTAACCCTTCCCCGCGTTTATTAATGTGCCCTGGCCCGACAGACGCAGACCCGCGTGTATTGCGTGCCATGTCTGCCCCGATTTTAGGCCAATTTGACCCAGAATTTAC
This sequence comes from Mannheimia indoligenes, assembly GCF_036880405.1. Taxonomy (NCBI): domain Bacteria; kingdom Pseudomonadati; phylum Pseudomonadota; class Gammaproteobacteria; order Pasteurellales; family Pasteurellaceae; genus Mannheimia; species Mannheimia indoligenes. The sequence continues at coordinate 64,871 of NZ_JBAJJM010000005.1, forward strand.
CTCATTAATGAATGAAACCATGGAAATGGAACGTCACCTTTTCCAAACGAAAAATGAGCAAACTTATGTGGTGAACTCAACTTCTCGTGGTGGTTTAGAAACCGTTTTAACGGCGGCAATCTGCCCGGGCGATAAAGTGTTAATTCCTGCATTTGGTCGTTTTGGCTATTTATTAAATGAAATTTTATCTCGTAGCGGTGCAGACATCACCATTATCGAAAGAGAATGGGGTACGGTGTTCGAGCCTGAAGAAATTGAGGCTGAATTGAAAAAAGGCGGTTATAAAGCTGTTGCAATTATTCACGGCGAAACCTCAACCTCAATGATGCAACCGTTAGAAGAGATCGGTAAAATCTGTAAGCAATATGATGCAATGTTAATTGTGGATACCGTTGCAACCCTAGGTGGTGTGGATATTCGTGTTGATGAATGGAATATTGATGCTTGTATCGGCGGTACGCAAAAATGTATTTCTGCACCATCAGGTACAGCGTTAATCACTTATAACAAACGCATTGAAGAGATTATTGCGAAACGTAAACGTGTAGAAAAAGGGATTCGTGCCGATTCTGATGTGGACGGTACTCTACCGCAAATTCCAAGTAACTACTTAGACCTAGCTCAGTTACAAGATTACTGGAGCCCACGCCGTTTAAATCACCACACTGAGGCAACCAGCGCTCAATACGGTATTCACGAGGCATTGCGTATTATTTTACAAGAAGGTTTAGAGAACCGTTTTGCCCGCCACATCTTAAACGACAAAGCACTATGTGCCGGTTTAGAAGCGATGGGCTTAAAAATCTTTGGTGATCGCAAACACAAAGCACCTGTGGTAACTGCATTCCATATTCCGGAAGGCATCACCGGCCCGGCATTGCGTAGCGATATTTTAAACCACTTCGGGATTGAATTAGCCACTTCATTCGGCCCGTTAGACGGCAAAATCATCCGTATCGGTAATATGGGTTTCTCAAGTCAAAAACGCAACGTGTTATTAACCTTAGGTGCGTTAGAAGCAGTATTATTAAGCCACAAAGTGAAAGTGCCTTCTGGTGATGCTGTGGCTGCAGCATTAGCGGTGTATAAAGACGCTGAGAAAACCGCTTAATTGATCAATTTTCGCGAGTTTTAAAAATCAAAACGGGTTAAATTCTTCATCGGAATTTAACCCGTTTTCAGTTAGCCCAAATTAAGGGGTATTTTCAAAAATTTCTCTATCAAACTCATTTTCAGAATGTGCTACAAGTAATGCAACTAATACATCATCAATAACATTAAGCACCGTTCTAAACATTCCGGAGAACCAATCAATACCAGCCAATAGCGCAACCCCTTCTATAGGTAAACCCACTGTTGGCAGTACGATAGCTAGTGCAACTAAACCGCCACCTGGTACAGTTACTGTACCTAATGTTGCCAGCGTAGACATAATCACGACTATAAATTGTTGCTGAATTGACATTTCGATATTGAAAAATTGAGCAATTGTCAAACAAGATAGTGCTAAATAGATAGCTAACCCATCACTATTTAATGACATACCTAGTGGGTTAATTAATCGAGAAACACGTTTACTCACCCCAATTCTCTCCTCTGCATCAGCCATTTTTGTCGGCAGTGTAATTGCAGATGAAGTTGTCGTAAATGCCATAACTCCCATACGTAACAGCTTTTTACTAAGTTTTAACGGACTAACTTTTACTACAGTAGCAGTAATAAAGATAAATACCGCCAAAATTAAGGTCATTCCTATTGCAAAGGCTAACAAGAATTTAAACAGTGGTAAAATGACTTGAATACCATAGTAACCAATTACCCAGCCTAATAAACAGAAAATCCCTAACGGTGCAATTTTCATTACAAGTTTGATGACTTGCAGCAAAATCTCATTTAAGCTTTTGATATTATTCAAAAATGTATTATTCGGATTACTCTCTGAAATAATGCTTGAAGCAAGACCAGCTAGAATTGCAAAAACAATAACTTGAATTGTGCTACCAGAACCAATAGACGAGATAATATTACTTGGGAAAAAATCTGTAATAATTTGTGCAATGGTTTTATCTGTTGCCTTAATTGAGGTTGTTAGTTCTTCATTATAAACAATCCCTGCTCCTGGCTGGATAACATTAGCAATAACAATACCAACTACAGCTGCACTAATTGTGGTTAAAGCAAAACCAAATAATGCTTTTAGACCTAAATTACCAATCTCTTTTCGATGTAGGGAACCTATCGCCTCAATGACGGATCCCATGACAAGTAAAATGATCCCCATCTGAATCAGACGAAGAAAGATATCGCCAATAAATTTCAGCTCCACCATTAATTCCGGAAGAACTAAACCTGCCACAATTCCTAACATCATCGCTAGAAATATTTGTAATGTAGTATTGTTTCTTAGTTGCATAACTTTCTCCTGTTTTAAGGCAAACAAGCGGTAAAATTTTTACCAAATTTTACCGCTTGTATCTGTTATTTATGCTCTAAAATCGTGCCTTTACGGAAAGATTCTGAGCTTTTCAAGGTTTTCATCAAGATGTAGTAACTTAAACCTGATGGGATCAAACTTACATACCAAGAAAGATCAACCACGATAAGTGAGCAGAGTGAGCCGATTGCAATCGCAATAATTGCTGCCCAGTTGATGCCTTTGAAGATACCTTCTTTGTTGTATAGATCGTTTACATTGAGTTTTTCTTTTCTCAAGATGTAGTAATCAACTACCATTACTGCAAAAATTGGGCCTAAGAATGCTGAGTAGATTTTGATGAATAGCGATAAGCCGTCAGCGGATTCTGCAGTTACTAATTTCCACGGCATTACACACATTGATAACACACCCACTAAAATAGTCGCGTGTGACCACTTCATTTTGAATGAGTCCATTAAAATGTATGATGGTGGCACGATGTTGTTCAATACGTTTGTGGTAACTTGAGCAAAAGCAATGAATAATAAGGTAATAACGGTTAAGAATTTGTTATCCATTGCGGTAGCAAATACTTGGATTGGGTCACTATTGCCGGTTGCTGCAGTCACTAATAAACCGATTAAGCCCATAAATAGGGTAACAGGTAAAATAGAAAGCACATAGATAACCCCTGTGGTTACAGGGCCAGTGCCTTCTTTAACGTGACGGGAGTAGTCTGAAGCATTTAAGATCATTGTTGAGTAAATACCCAAGAATGCGGTTGTTGCTGCCCAGAATGGCATGCCCCAAGAGCCTTCGATATTAGCAAAACGGTTACCGATTTCTACCGAGAATTGGGTTTGAACCACATAAAGCATATAAGCAAGAATACCGATTAAGAACACGCAAGAAACGTTTTCTAACCATTTAATGCCTTTAAAGCCGTTGATTGATAAAGCCACTTGTAATGCAGTAAATAGCACATAAACAATCGGTAAATTGTCAAAACCAAATAGGAGTTTTAAACACATATTGATTGCACCGGCACCGACCCAGCTTTGGAAACCGAACCAAACGATAGCAGGCACGCCACGTAAGATACCCGGAATTTTCACCCCAGTAGTACCAAAAGAGCTGCGTAATTGAACCGGGAATGGAATACCATATTTATGGCCGCCTTTACCGATCACCACTAAACCAATAGCAATAACGATACAGCCAATTGCCATTGCTAAAATGGCCTGAGTGACGGTTAAAGCACCAATCAGGCTTGCCCCCATTGAGAATGTACCGATAGAAACACAGCCCCCTAAGAAACTAGCCCAATAGGAGAAGTTATCCATAATACGTTCTTTTGTTGGTTGTAGATCAACATTGACCCCTTTGGCTAACTCAGGGTTGAGTTCTTTATTGTCCAACATAGTTATACTCCTTGTGTTTTGCGAATGAATTTACCGAAACCTTTGCTATCGGTAAGCTTGCCGTCTTGTGCAATCACTTTGCCACGCACGATTGTACATACCGGTAAGCCTTTACCTTTTTTGCCCACATAAGCAGACATTTTATTCACATACTGTAGATCTTCTGCTTTGATTTCCCACTCTTTATTTGGATCAATAATAGTGAAATCTGCATCAAAACCAATTTGGATATCGCCTTTTTGACCGTAAATACCAAAGGCTTTTGCCGGTAATTTTGCCATTGCATTGGCTAATACCGTTGGTGAAACACCACGTTTTACACAGCCTTCGTAGAATGCCACCTGTACACAGCTTTGAATACCGCTGATACCACCCCAAACATCAAACACATTTTCGATTTTTTGACCTAAAATTTCGTTGTGTTTTTCATCATAAGAGCAAGGGGAATGGTCACTACCGATGCCGCTAAATGTGCCATCGACGACATAATCCCATAAACGATCTACATCTGATTTAGAACGTAACGGCGGCGCGCATTTGAAGAGCGGGCCTTTTTCAATCACATCATCTTCGCTAAAGCAGAGGTAATGGGCGCAGGTTTCTGCAGTAATATCATAGCCTTCTTGTTGTGCCTCTTTAATTTTTTGTGCAACATCCGGGTGGCTAACGTGGCAGATATGGGCTTTACAACCGGTAGCTTTGGCAATTTCGATAATATTGATGGTCGCTAACATTTCTGCGATAAGCGGGCGGGAATCGAGGAAAGCTCTCCAGTCTAAACGACCTTCTTTTTTCATTCGTTGCTCTTGCCATTTAATGGCTGAGAAGTCTTCACAATGGAAACCTGCACGACCGCCGAATTTTTGGATGATTTCCATTGCCTCATAGGTTTGACCGTAGTTTAGAGAGGCATAATCAGGAGAAACAGGGCCGATAAAAGATTTTAATGCCACACAACCTTTATCGTTTAATTCGCTTAAATGTTCAAAATTACTTGGTACTAAGCCCCCCCAGAAACAGTAATCAACATACGCATTTGGCGACACTTTGGCAATTTTGGCATCAAAAATTTTGCCATCGGTTAAAGCCGGCTCATTTTGTAACGGCATATCAATAATGGTTGTATAACCACCAACTGCCGCAGCCGCCGTACCGTGTGCATAATCCTCACGCCATTCATAGCCCGGATCATTTAAGTGAGCGTGGGTATCAATCGCCCCCGGTAAAACATAATTCCCTTTTACATCAATCACTTCCTTCGCTTCAGGTACAGAACCATCTTCCAAAATCGCCGCAATTTTACCTGCTTTGACTGCGATATTACCGTCAAAAACGGCATCGGATAAGACTATTTTCCCATTTTTTATGACGAGATCGTACATAGCCAAATACTCCTTATAGTTATGTTTGTATAAAATTTTGTATTAGGGAACTTACAAGCGGTTAATTTTCCGAAAAAATTTGCAAATTCCCCTTACTTGAATACTATTCGTCCAACAACTTCTCTGCTAACTCTTGCTGCAACACTGCTGCTTTAGCAAAATAGTGATATTCAGTAAACTCCACCGGCGTATGACTTCTGCCCTCTTTACTTGGCACGAAGATCATCACGGTTGGGATTTTTTGCCCGATTTCTAATGAATCGTGCCCTGCTCCGCTTGGTAAGCGTTTGTAGCTAAAACCGTGGGCTTTGGTAGATTCTTCTAAAATGCCTAACATTTTTTCAGAAAGTTTAACCGGCTGAATAATCAACTTAGTATCTTTTTCAAAGGTTGATCCGATTTTTGCGGTTTCTTCTGCTAATTCCTGCTCGATTTTCGCCGTAATATCTTCAATATTCGCCATATTTAACGAACGAATATCTACGCTGAATACCACTTTTTCCGCCACGATATTAATACCGCCCGGTAGCACATTCATATAACCAACGGTTGCAACCGTGCCGTCATTTTTCTCTCTTGCCCAATCCGCAATTTTAGAAATCACTTTGGTTGCAGCATCTACCGCATCTAAACGCATATCCATTGGCGTAGTACCTGCGTGGTCTGCACGTCCGTGAACGGTAAACATATGGCGATGTAAGCCAACAATCCCCGTTACTAAACCGATTTCAATGCCGTGCGTATCTAACACAGGCCCTTGTTCGATATGGGTTTCGATAAAATGCCCGATTGAACCATCTGCCCATTTGGCGTTTTCGATTTTTTCAGGATCTAAACCGTAGCTTTTCATTGCATCGTAGTAAGAAATGCCATCTTTGTCTTTGTACTTACGGCAATATTCCGGATTACGTAAGCCGAGCATCGCTCCTGAACCGAAGTAACCGGTACCAAAACGCATTCCTTCTTCATCGTTGAAACCCACAACAACGAAATTGCGTTTGAATTTTTTGCCGGAGGCTTTTAATAAACGCGCAGTTTCTAATGCAGTTACTACCCCGGCAATGCCGTCATAGTTACCACCATGCAATACGCTGTCATAGTGTGAGCCGGACATCACGCAAGGTAAATCAGGTTGCTCACCTTCTAAAATACCAAAAATATTGCCTGCCTCATCCTCTTTCACAGAAAGACCGGCCTCTACCATTAAATCTCTTAAATAATTAACGGCACTTCTTGCCTCTTGAGAGAAAGGCAAACGAGTACAACCATTGCCTGGTGTAGCAGTAAATTGTTTTAAGTGTTCTAAGTTTTGCGTAATACGCTGGGTGATTTGTTCCATTTTTTTATTCCTTTTTTATTTTAGGTGGGCGAATTGCAATTCACCCCTACATTTATTTCTTGCGGTTTAGAATAAACACATCTATTGGCGAATATACCATCGCCGCAACCATTAATACAAATCCGATATGGGTAAAGGTATTATTGGTTTGTGCAATGCCTAACATAATTAAGGCAAAGGCGAGCATAATCACAATAAAAGCCAAGGTCATTTTGCCCGCTTTGGTTTTAAAAAACGCATTTCCCATTTTTTACTCCTTATTACTAAAGCGAGGCAAAGTAAGCCACAATACCAATTAATAAAGTCGGTAATAAAGTGATCCAGATAATCGCTTTCATTACATCCCCTTCTTTACCTAAAATATTGGCGGTGGTTGTGCCTAAAATAATTTTACTTGGGCTGATCGCACTACCAATCGCCCCACCTGTCGTTTGAGCTCCTAAAATTGCCGCTGAGTTGGCATTGAGTAATTTTGAGGTCGTCATTTGAAAATCGCCAAATAAAATATTTGAACTCATATTACTACCGGTCATAAAAGTCCCTAAAAAACCGATAAATGGCGATAAAATCACATAAGATTTACCCAATACTGCTGCCATTCCTTGAGCCAACACGGCAGTTTGCCCCGTACCGCCCATAATTTTCGACATAATCACGAGACCTACCACTGCAATACCTGACGGCATTGTCATTGAGATCGATTTCGCAAAAATGGTTTTCGTGCCGCCTTTAGCAATCCAACCTTTGCGTTGGTAGTAGATCAAGCCGATAATCGAAGAGGCGAACAAGAACATACTGGCGTGGGTGAAAATCGCAATCGGCGAGTAAGAGCTATAAGCCTTATTCACAAAGCCGTAGCCGGTTACGGTTTCAGGGAAAGCAAAGCCGAACTTAAATTGCGATAAGAATTGGTTGATTGGTGTAATCACAAGGATTGCGAGCGTCATAACCGACAGCACAATATACGGAATAAAAGCTTGCAACAGGTTCATATTCGGCAATGCTTCTTCCGTTTCGGTGGTTTTGGTTCTATCCATAATCGGGCTATCTTCCACACGCCAGTTATCTTTATACATACTCATTTTACTGATGAATACGATGGCTAAAATTGACAAACAGGCAGGAATAAATGCTGAGATTGTAGTGTTCACTTGGCTTAGAATTAACTCGCCACCGCCTTGAATGGTCGCAATAATCACAGTTGCCAATAAGCCTTTTTTCAACGCTTTACCACGCCCGTAGAACCAAGAAATCGCTAAGCCTGTCACCACAATCCAGAACCATAAAAATGCAGCAGACCAAAGTGCGGTTAAGAAATAATCATCGCTGCCCACTTCTAACCCTGCCGACACCGCCAAGGCATCCCAAGCTGCCGCTAAAGTACCGAACGTATTCCCCCACGCCTGACCAAGCAACGGCAACACCACCGCCCATAATGGACGAACGCCAATACCAATCAGTAATGGAGCGCCTACTGCTACCGGCACACCAAAGCCTGTAATCCCTTGTAAGAAACTTTCAAAGATCCAGCCCATTGTCATCACGAGCAAAAGTTCATTTGGGAATAATTTACTCATGCCTGTGCGGATCACTAAAAAGGCTTTTGCCGCATCACTGACTTGATACATCAAGACAGCAGTCCAAACAATCAGCAAGATGACTAACGCATTCCAAATGCCTTTAGCAGATTCAATCGCAATCAGCGAAACATCTGCTTGATATAAGAAAAGACCGCTAAAAATGGTGATTAACAAGCCAACGGGTGCCGCTTCAGTTGCTCCCCATTGGAATTTCACCATCAAAATCACTAATGTGATAATTGGCAATAACGCCATAAACCACATAAAAAAATTAACTGGAATATCCATTTGTTATTGAAAAACCTAATTGTAAAAAATTTTAAAAATATGACCGCTTGTTAATTTGAAATAGCACAAATTGCTGTAACAGGTAACAGCACAGTATCCGCAACCAAGCTAAAAGGCATATCAACTATACCTAATGCTGTAAGAGCTGCACCGTCTGGGCCAGGTTCAGACATCAGATCAGCATTTGCTCTAACACCTGAATAAGGAGAGCAATCGCCAACACCGAATGATAAAAGTGTTCCACAGCCTGATAGAGAGGTCGCTAATAATGCGATTACCACTAATTTAGCTAATTTCATACCTGAACTCCTATATTTGGGTTCTTAAACAAGCTTATTGCAAGAAAATGTAGAAAAATGACCGCTTGTCATTATATTTTGTAGGGGCAAATTGCAATTTACCCCTACAGGCTCGGTAAAATTTATGAATAAATCACCGTACCGGTTTCACCAGCAATGCCTTCTGCTGCTTTATCCAATAAAGTGATTAATGCTCTACGGTTTGCACCACTTTCGGCAAATTTCAACGCAGCCTCAACTTTCGGTAACATTGAACCTTTCGCAAATTGCTCTTCTGCGATGTATTGACGAGCCTGTGCTGTGCTTAACTCTGCCAACCATTCTTGATTTGGTTTGCCCCAGTTAATTGCCACTTTTTCCACCGCTGTTAAGATCACTAAATAATCTGCATTGAGTTTTTCAGCTAATAACGAGCTTGCATTATCTTTGTCGATCACCGCATTTACGCCGTTTAAACGACCTTGCTCATCAGCCACCACCGGAATACCGCCGCCACCGCAAGTGATCACGATGTGACCTGCATTCACTAACGTTTTAATCGTATCTAACTCACAAATACGTTGTGGTTTTGGAGAAGGCACGACAATACGGTAACCACGGCCGGCATCTTCCATTGTGCGAATACCTTTAGCCTCTAACTCTTGAGCTTCAGCTTCAGTTAAGAAACGGCCGATTGGTTTATCCGGATTTTCAAATGCAGGATCTTTTGCATCCACTTCAATTTGCGACAAAATGGTACTAACTTTTTGGTCAATACCACGTTTGACTAACTCATATTTAATCGCATTTTGTAAATCAATACCGATATAACCTTGGCTCATTGCCACACTGGTTGGAAGTGGAATTTCATCACCTGAAATTTTTGAGAAATCGTCCATTGCACGTTGAATCATACCCACTTGTGGCCCATTACCATGAGTAATCACAATATTTTTGCCTTGTTGCAAAATATCCACAATAACAGTCGCCGTTTTTGCCACAGCTTCACGTTGTTCTTTCAAATTATTGCCTAAAGCGTTACCGCCTAAAGCTAATACGATGGTTTGTTTTGACATTTACTATCCTTTTATCAATATGGGGCAAATTGCAATTTGCCCCTACAGTGATTATTCTTTAAAACCTAATTTTCTTGCATACGCTAACACCGCTTTCTCAAAGCAAGCTAGCGGTGGGCGAACTGTACCTGCACCGATTTGACCGAAACCAGCAATTTTGTGTGCGATACCGGTGTTGATCACAGGCGTAATGCCTTTTTCAACCACTAATCGTGCATCCACACCCAAGCAAGCGCCTTGGAAGTTCCAGTTTGGTACAACGTAGTTCGGGTTACGGTCGATACAGATTTCCATCATATCGTTACTGGTGCGAAGGGCATCTTCATAGCCACCCGCTCCCACGAAACGGGTTACTGCCGGTGCTGCGATCATTGCCATACCGCCAACACCTAAGGTTTCAGTAATCGCGGAGTCACCGATATCCGGACACGCATCTTCACCATCATAACCGGTGAAGTATAAGCCTTGTGGCGTATTTACCGGCCCTACGAACCATTCATCGCCCATACCAGCAATACGAATACCAAAATGCACGCCGTTACGGCACATTGCTGTCACGACCGTACCATCAGTAATAGTTCTCGCACCATCCATAATAGCTTTACTTGCTGCCATCATAATGTTCAAGAAGAATTGATCGGTATCAGCTAAGAATTTGATTACGTCATATTTGTCGTTGTCCGCTAAATCGCTCATTGCAGTAATGCGTGGAGCCACTTCTTTGAAGAACGACATTGATGCTGCGATATTACGTTGGTGGAACTCATCGCCCATCGCAATCGCTTTCGCCACTAATGGATTCACCGCCAAGCCGTTTTCCATTGAACGAATTGCTTTACCTAAAGTTGGACCTAAAATATCACGCATCCACTCTAAGCGTTTTACCACTTCATCAGAATATGCTCCGAAACGTAATACCTTACCGATACCTTCGTTCATCGTACAGTACGCAGAGTTGCCATCTGTGGCATTTTCCACTACCCAAACCGGCATATTAGCTGTTGTAATACCGCCCATCGGGCCAACTGCATTGACGTGGTGACAAGGCATAAATTTGATTTCGCCACTTTCTAATAATGCTCGAGCAGAGGCTTCGTCCGTTGCCCATTTTTCAAATAACACCGCACCAACACAAGAACCTTGCACTGTATTTGGCATATCTTTGTATTGAATTGGTGGACCGGCGTGTAAAATCACTTTGCCTTCGTTTAACTCTTTGATGACTGTTTTCGCTAACACGTTATCACGGATAATCGGAGCGGCAGCAACCACTTTAGCAATCACTTTACGGTTAGCCTCATCAATATCTAATCCTTCATATTCATTTAAGAAGTTTAAGGCTTTGATTAATTGGATATTACCGCCCGCCGGTGGTTGCCAGTTGAATTGCACCACTTGGCAGCCAAATTTTTCTGCCACATCAGCAAAACTTTTCAGACCAATGTTGATGATTTTCGGTTTTTCAGATAATAAGCGTAATAACTGCTCGGAGGCAGGGTTATTTTCGCCTTGAACTACGGTTTTCGCTTTAATTGGTTTTTCCGGCTCATCAAATTGTAAACCTAATAATGCTAATGATTTTTCCACAGCAATTTTGTTGGTTTCGCACACTTCAACACCGGCATCTTTTAATTTACGCACGGTTTCATCGTAGCCTTGATAGTCACTGCGCGTGCCACATACCGTTGCTACAAACGCCACATCACGGTTTTGGGCTTTGGCTTTTTGTTGTAATTCTTGAATGGTTGGAATTAACGCTGTTGCCATATCTTCGTGTGAGCCGTAGCCTAACACGATGTCAAATAAAATCACGCCTGTGGTTGCGTCATCTACCGCTTCACGCATTGATTCAATACGTTTAGCCGGGTCGATCATCGGGTGTGGTTTGCCTTGTGTATAAACATCATCGCCCAAATCCACCACAATGTGACCGTCTTGTTTAAACATAAAGCCGTCTGCTTTCGCACCTGAGCCTTCAATCTTCAACGCATCTTTCAGCAACATTGCCGCTTCGCCAGCAAGCGTACCGCCTGAATAGTAGGCTTTTAAAGTTTTACCGCAAGCGGTCGAATTTACGTTATTTTTTGCAAATGTTGGGATTGGTTCATTACGCACCAATGCCACCGCTAAACGTGCGGCTTCATCTAAGGTATAAGCGTGATAGAAATTCTCTTCGTGGAACGTTGGTTTTTCGCCTAAGAATAAGGTAATTACCGGCTTGGTGTAACGGCTTAAACGTGCGGAGATTTTTTCACGCACTGCTTTTGCCGGAGGTTTAGAAATCACGATCAGCACTTTCACTTTGTCGTTTTGTTCCATCGCTTCGATGGTGTCTAACATTGTGATACCGCCGATATCTTCGTAAAGATCACGCCCGCCAGTACCGATAGCGTTTTCTACCCCTTCGCCTAAGCGGTCAATAATGGTGGTTAATTCTTGGATACCCGTACCCGATGCCCCGATAATGCCGATAAAACCCGGCGTCACGCTGTTGGTAAATGCCACCGGCACGCCTTGAATAATGCCCGTTCCGCAATCTGCCCCCATTACCACTAAACCTTTGCTGTGAGCTTTTTCTTTTAACGCTTTTTCGTCTTCCACACTCACGTTATCACTGAACATAAAGACGTTTAAACCTTCATCTAACGCACGGTTCGCTTCTAAAGCGGCATAAGCACCCGGAATAGAGATTACCGCAAGGTTGGCATCAGGTAATTTAGCGGTCGCTTTATCCCAAGATTTTACAACTTCGGTGCCAGTTTGAGCGGAGCTGGCTTGTGATTTTTGTTTTAAAAATGCTTCTACTTTTTCCATTACCACGTTGATCACATCTTCTTGCTCAATGTCTGCTACCACGACCATATCATTGGCGGTCGCATCTAATAATTCTGGGGTGTCTAATCCGCTTTGGGCAAAAATATCTTTATTTGCAGGGGTTGCCATCATCACTGACACTTTTTTCACGCCATCTAAGCCTGAAATAGCATTGGTCAGCAACATTAATACCACCGAGTCGTGGTAACTGCCTTTTTTTACTACGGTTTTTAACATATTTCTCTTCCTAACTAAATTGTATGACCCCATACGAGCCGTATGGGGTTTAATCTACCGCGAGCCACCCTGTGGCTCTATACAAAGTCCAAAGAACTTAGTTTATAACCTAGAACTGCTCGTACTAGGTTCGCTGGTTAATCCGCAAAACGATTTTTGTGATCGTAACGGTCAAAATGGATATCATCGCTGATTAAGTATTCATACACTTTATCTACAATTTCAATACCTCCATTTGCATAATATTTATCACGACGCATCTCGGCACGTTGTCCCGGATAATAAACTTTATCATTACCTGGAGCCGGAGTCATTTCATTAAGCTCATTGATAGACTGCTCCATACTTTCACGGAATTGTTCCGCACCACAGAAACGAGCAGGATCAATTACAATGTGCATTTGACCTAAACGACGACCTTCAGATAAGTTGTGATACATTGACGAAACGTGTTTACCGAATGGCACGCCTAATAAAATGCCGGAGAAAATATCGACCATCATCATTAAGCCATAGCCTTTCGCACCTGCAATTGGTACTAACGCGTTTACTTTGTTTGGATCGGTTACCGGATTACCCTCAGCATCTACCGCCCAATCATCCGGGATAGATTCGCCACGAGAACGTTTGTCTAAAATTTTACCCCAAGCTTGAACTGTAGTTGCCATATCAAACACCACATTTTTGCCTTCTTGTGCCGGGGCAGCAAATGAGATTGGGTTTGTGCCATAGTATGGTTCAGAACCGCCGTAAGGTACTGCCATTGGGTCTGATTGACAGAATGAAATCGCTAATAAGCCTTCATTTGCTGCCATTTCGGTATAGTAACCAATCGCACCACTGTGTGAAATGTTGCGAATACCAACCACTGCGATACCTGATTTTTTCGCCATCTCAATCGCTTTTTCCATCGCGAAAGTCGCTGCCACATAACCACAGCCATTATCGCCTTCAAAAATCGCTGATGCCGGGCCGGTTTCTTTCCATTCAAATTTAGGATCGTGTGTAATACCGCCTTTGAAAATACGCTCACAGTAGTATTCCATACGCACTGCACCGTGAGAGTGGTAGCCACGCTCATCAGACCAAGTCAGGATTTCCGCTGTAATATCTGCATGTTGGTCGTTTAAGCCTGCTTTCATTAATTTGGCTTTCATTAAACCTTTTAATTCTTCTCTAGATAATTTCATAGTTGATTCCTTTTATAAAACGTAAATTGCTCTTATAGTTCTACATCACGGTTACATTCTTTCGAGTAGATATAGACAAAATCTTCATCGCCTACTGCATAACAGGCTTGCGGACAGTAAGAATCCATAAAGACATAATCATCTTTTTTCACCGGAATCCACTCATCGTCTAAGCGATACATTCCTTTACCTGAAAGGAATAACATTCCGTGCTCTTGGAAATGGGTTTCAATGTAACCATGTGATGCACCCGGTTTGAATAGCAAAATGTGCATATTCATATCAAAGCCGAAATCGGTAGCAGACGGAAGTAAATCTTTAATTAAGCAGGTTGCCATACCTTCGTATTGCACATATTCGATATTATTCACATTGCCTACATAGCTTTTCGCTTGCTGACCTTCAAGTGGTGTATAACGGCGGCGGTGAATATAAATTTTGGTAGATTCGGCAGAATGATTGACAAAGCTTAATACTTTATCTGCTGGTGAGAAAATATAACCGCCTGTTTCTAATGTGGTTTCGGTATCGCAATTTTTTACCGATAATTGACCGCTTACACAATAGACAAAAACCTCAATACCGTTACCGCCTAATTGTGTGCAGCCACCCGTTGGGTGAACCGTTGCGATATAATCTGCAAAAGAGGCGCCTAATGCCGGTGAAGATAAAATACTAATATCGCAATTATGGTAATTTGGAATACTGTTTTTAACTAAACCGTCAGTTTCCAAAATCACAAAGTTATTCTTACGAATTACCGAACGTGTTTCCAGCAATCCTTGACGATAACCTGTTTGACCATTCAAATATCCCATAATATTCTCCTTTAGGGTGACTTTATAAGTTGATTTTTATTTTGTGATTAGACAGAGCAATTCTATAATAACCACAAAACAGACGAGGTCTATTTATGCTACAAAGTACACAAATAACACTAAATACTATTCAAATTCAAGACACTGCGCTTGAAATCTCGGCAATACTTTATCAAGACGAAGATATCAAGCCGAAAGCAAGAATCATTTATCTACACGGCGGCGGTTTATTGTATGGTTCTAACCAAGATTTACCGCTTACTCACCTTGAGCAATTTACCCAAGCCGGTTTGCAAATTATTGCGATAAATTACCCGCTTGCACCACAGGCTCAGCTTGACGAGATTATGCAGTCGATTTTAACTTCATTAAAAAACCTGCAAAATCGCTTTGCCGATGAACTCCCCTATTTCCTATTCGGCCGTTCAGCAGGTGGTTATTTGGCTTTATTAACTGCTGTCAAATTAAGCCAACAAGTTGAGATTCCCCAGCCCAAAGGCGTCATCTCCTTTTATGGTTATGGTTTCTTAACCGATGGTTGGTTTGATAGCCCAAGCCCACATTATTTAAAATTACCATTAGTGAGTGAAAGCACCTTTCAATCACTGATAGCAACTCCCCGTCAAGAAGCGGAATTAAAGACACACTTCAGTGCTTATATTTACGCTCGCCAAACAGGCAAGTGGAAATCGTTAATTTATCAAGGTAGAGATAAATTCTTCTACCTTGATTACAGTTTACGCTTGGCAGAATTAAATTTACCGATTTTTGCCGCTCACTCTACAGGTGACCCTGATGTACCATTTGCGGAATTCCAAGCTCTATGCGATAAATTCAATCCAATTCGCTTTGTGATTGCTGCCGAACTTCACGATTTTGACCGTGATGAACAATCTGTACATACACAGGAATTGTTGAAGGCAACGATAAACTTTATTCAAAACACCTAGCACGAGCCGTGCTAGGTTAAATAATCCAAGTCCCTCCGGGACTTTCTCAGAGCCACAAAGTGGCTCGGCTTATAGAACCCCATACGGCTCGTATGGGGTTGTTATTATTTCTCCAAAATCGTCCCTTTTCTGAAACGGGCACTTGATGCCATATGTTTCATACCGAAGTAGTAAACTAATGCGGTTGGGATAGTTGCAGTTAAGAATGAGATATCTGCATTGAATAGACCAATTACCGCACCAACAGAGATCGCTAAAATCGCAGCCCAGTTTACACCTTTACGGCTGCCGTTTTCGTCATAGAGTTCCTGAATATCAATTTTACCTTTGTGTAAAATGTAGTAATCCACTAACAATACAGAGAAAATCGGGCCGAAGAATACCGTGTAGGTTAATACGAAAATATCTACACCTTTAGAAGATGCGTCAGAAGTAATTAACCACGGGCAAGTTGCTATTGCCAATAAACCAATGATAATTACAGAGGTTTTATGCTTAATTTTGAATGCATCCATTAAAGCATAAGCCGGTGGCACCACGTTACTTGCCAAGTTTGTCGTCATTTGAGCAAATAAGATAAAGACTAAGGTAATAATTACCAAGAATTTATTATCTGCTGCTTGAGCAAAAGCATTGATTGGGTTCGCAATTCCGGTTGCAGAAGAAATCATTAAACCGATAACGCCCATAAATACCGTTGTTGGTACCATCGCTAAGAAATACACCACACCACGTTTGGCTGTTGAATAGCCTGGTTTTAATTCACGAACATAGTCCCCCACATTTAACATTACCAATACGTTCACACCAAAGAATGCTACGATTGCACTTACAAACGGTAAGCCCCAAGTGCCTTCTTTATTGATCAAGTTTTCTTCAATACGGCCACCGAATTTGGTCATACAAACATAGAACATATAAGCAAGAGAGGCAATAATCACCACCGCACCGATATTTTCTAACCATTTCAAACCGTGGAAACCGGTGGTTGAAATCCAAATTTGTAAGGCTTGGAATAATAAGAAGTAAAGCACTAAGTTATCATAACCAAATAATAAAATAGAGATTTGGTTAATTGCCGAACCACCTAACCAGCTTTGTACGCCATACCATACGATTGCAGGCACACCACGCAACATTGCCGGTAAAATCCCACCTTTTGTACCAAAGGCACTTTTTAGTTGTACCGCATAAGGTACACCGCTTTTATAGCTCATTTGGTCATTTAAACATAAACACACTATCAGCAATAATGAACCTATCAACATTGCGACAAAGGCTTGAGTTAAATTTAAACCTTTCTCCAATTGCCCCGAACCTAGTGCAAATGTACCAATAGAGACACAGCCGCCCAGCCATAAGAAAAGGTAAGACAATAAATCCATTATCCGTTTATTTTCCGGAATGGGTTGTAAGTTGGTTTTTTCAGACATTTTCTGCTCCTGTAATTTGCATTTATATTTATCATAATAAAAATGCGGTCAATTTTTAAACTAATAAAAACTAACCGCATTTAAATTTATCGCTTAACCGGACGAATAAACTCTCCGTAACCCATAGCATCTTGTTTGTACATACCGTTTTCTGCCACTAAACGACCACGGATAAAGGTATGGGTTGCCGCACCTTTCCCTTCTAAACCGTTAAAGCAAGTGACGTGACCTTTGGTAAAGAGTTTCTCTTGCTCCACTTTCCACGGTTTTTCCGGATCGACAATCACGATATCTGCATCGAACCCTATTTCAAATGCCCCTTTACGTCCGTATAAACCGAATAATTTTGCAGGGTTCACACCCATCACTTTCGCAATTAAGCTTGGGCTGAGTTTACGTTGATGCACCACCATATCAAACATCATTGGTAAGAAGAATTGAATACCGTTTAAGCCACCCCACGCTTCCCAAATATCGTGAGTATCGTTATTTTTTTCTTCATCGGCTGCCGGCGAGTGATCGCTACCTACGCAAGAAAGCGTGCCATCAATCACATAATCCCAAAGTTTTTCCATATCTTCACGTTTACGTAACGGTGGCGTACATTTTGCCGGACCACCTTTTTCAAATACAAAATCTTCGGTAAAACCTAAATAGTGTGGGCAAGTTTCGCCCGATACTGGCAAGCCCTCATAAATTGCATCTTTCACTAACTGAGCCACCATTGGGTGTGTTACGTGGCAAATATGCACTCGACCGCCTGTCGCTCTTGACATATCAATCACGTTTTTGGTTGCCACATATTCCACCCACACATCGTGAGCATCTAAAAATTCACGGATTTTTTCTTGATTAGTTAAACCTGTTTTCGCTTTCGCTTCTTTCACACGCTCTTTTACCTGACCAAATTCTTCGCAATGGAAACCTGATAACGCATTAAACGGCTTTAAAATTTCCAACGCTTTACGCACGTTACCTAAGTTTACAGTTGGGAATAAATCACCATTCGGGCAAGTAAAGCCTTTGAAAGCAGCCACACCACAGGCTTCAAGATCAACTAAATCGGCAGAATTACTTTTAATGGAATTTGGACTATCATCATAATCACCGACAATACCGCCCCAAAGAGCAAAGTCGATAAAGGAATGTTTACTTACGTTGGCGTGTTTTAATTTAAAGACGTCTTTATTGATAAGAGAAGGATCATTATTGAGGGGCATATCAATGAGGGTTGTACAACCGGCTGCAACGGCGGCACGAGAACCTGTTTCAAAATCTTCACGATAATCAAAACCTGGTTCGTTTAAGTGTGCGTGGCAGTCAATAATGCCCGGATAAACCAAGTTGCCTTTCGCATCGACCACTTCTTTCGCCTCAACCTCTGTTTCAGGAGCAAAAAAACCGACAAACTTACCGTCTTTTACCGCAACTGTTGCCGGATAAATACGATCAGGCGTAACTAACTTCCCATTTTTAACGATTAAATCATACATAATAGACCTTCTTTTTTATTGACTTTTAACGGTTTGAAAGGAAAATACAAAATATGAAATCGCATTTCGATTTATATTTATACTAATCAATAGCAATGAAAAAGCAATAGGTATTTTACAGAATGAGTATAAAAGAGCAAATAATAAACATTACTATTTCAAAAACAACAAACTATGCTCAAAATACACTAGGTGATTGCCCTATTGCAACCATTCATTCAATGTATAACAAAACCATTAACTTATTAATTAACAAGGAAATTTTCTCTCTGCAACCTATAGAGAGTAAACTCTCTCCCATCAGCTTAATTACGAATCTTACGCAAACGCAATTTCAACAGCTAGGATTAAAACTTAATCAAAACTACCAACTTCATTTAAATTACCAAAATTGTGCAATTTTTTGCACAAAATTGACCGCTTGTAATGCTCATCCAAATGATAAACTCAACATCTGTGCTGAACTTGCTAAACAAATACTGCAAAATTCAGATAAAAAAGGGTTAAATCGCCTACTTCAAGCACAAAATGATGACCTCATATTATCCGCTTTCAAACAATATTTAGCCCAAGCAGAACATTCTTACACAACAAATGATGAGGAAAACATTTGCAATATTTTGACTAAATTAATTGGATTAGGCATTGGGCTTACCCCAAGTGGCGATGATTTTCTCTGCGGCTTGCTTGCCACACTTCAATATTTTAATGCAACGCAAACCTCTTTTTATCAAAAACTCGCACAACAAATTAAACAAAACTTAGCGAACACTAATGCCATTAGCAGCCGATTTTTAGACTGTGCATTGCAACAACAATTTTCTCTCCCTGTACTGACTTTCCTTAAAAATCTTGATACACAAAATATAGAAATAGAAAAATTGAGTGAACTCTTTGAAAATATTGGACATTCTTCGGGAATGGATACACTTTTTGGAGTTTATTATGGGTGTAATTTATTATTAGAGGAAAACTAACATAACTAATTGCAAATTATTGATAAAAATCAACCGCTTGTTTATTATAATAAATAAAATCCCTTTTAATTCATAACAATATGGAGATTTAAATTATGTCTATATATGAAGCTTATTGTGTTCAGCTTAACAGAGTTGTATCCATTACAGAAGCAAGAACTGAATTTTTAAATCTTTATCCTCGCAAAAGATTTCAATTTTTATGTTCAACAGAATCTTGCCGTGCCAAAGGGGTTAAAATTACCGGGGTAAATTATGATCATTTTCCAGATGAAATAAAGCAATCTCCCCATTTCAAATATATAACTAAAAACAATATTGCACACTCAGCAGATTGTCAATGGTGCCAAACAAAAATTGTACCTATTGCAGGAGAAAGTAATGAAGAATATAAACTCAGAAAAGTGCGTAGTAAATTACACGATTTTATAGATGAATTTCAATTACCAGAAGATGATATTGAACAACAAAGCGAGGTAACAAAATCCTCATCAACACATCAATCTAAGGTAAATAACATAATTTCAAATCAACACAACCAGCCCCATAAAAGATATATAAAAACAAATCAATTAATGAGATTAGTTGAAGCATATTTAGATGCAAAAAGAAATTTATCAAAAAAAGATTTTTTCAGCCTACCACTCAAGGTATCCAATTCAAATATAAGCTATCTATACCAATATTTTCGCAGAACAGAGAAAGTTATTCAAATAAAACAAAAATGTGTATGTATTGCTGAAGCAGAATACATTCAGCGTAGTAATACTCAACGCCTTATCTGAGGTTGCTTTTAAGCTGCCTTGGCTTTCAATATTAGCGGCTTTTATCGTAAGGTTATCGTCACTATGTAAAGTTAAACGTCCGCCTTCACCAGTGACTTTTACCGAAGCGAGTTGGTCTAACACCGTGCGGGCAAAATTGCCGTCAGCACTTTGACTTGATGAGAGGGTAGAGCTGATTTCAAGGTTTTTCCCTGCATAAAGGGATAAATCTTTCACCGCTTCAATCTTACCACCTAAGTTAACCAGGTTTTGTTTAGCCGATAAATCCACCGTATCACCCAAAATCGTGCCTCTATTTTCCAGTTCATTACTGTGTAAGCGGGTTAAATCTAAGCCGGCAATCACTCCACTGTTTTGTAGATTATCAACATTACCGATAATTTGATTGGCTGAAATCACTGCACCTCGGGAAGTAATGTCACTATTACGAGCAACCAAATACACTTGTGGCACAAGGGCTGTTACTTTTCGCCCATCAGCCAGTGTGATTTCTTTATTGACCAACCACACCATATCCGTTGTCAGTTCGGACATCTGCTTCGCCGTTAAGCCGATACCTACGCTCAGGTTAAGTTGTTGGGCGTATTTTACCCCGCTATGCATTAACGCTTTATATTGCGCTAAATCATTGGTATAACCTTCAATATAGCGGCGACCAGTCAGTTGATTAATTTGTTCGTTAATTAAACGCTGTTCATAAAATCCGTCGCCCAAGCGTTTATGCACATTGTTATGGTTGTGACGTAGGGCATTGAACATATAATCGCTGCTTAACCAGCGTTTTTTATCGGTGAAATCCGGATCGGTTTCGATCAGAACGTGGCTGTTCGGGCTTGGATTGAGCCGATACTACGTATTTTGCGGAAGGGCAAGCCGGCTGAATGCTGCGGATTTCATATTCCTTGTTTATGGAAATACGATCAAATGAAAAACTACTTACAGTTAATATAAGTGGTAGATTAACTGCTAAAATTTGCAAAATATTTGGCATAATTACCGCTTATAACTTATATTAAATGGCGATAGTATATATGGACGCTAACGCTATTGAGTTCAGATAACAATAATTCTTTCACTTTGAATAACTATACTTCAAATTCTAAATATTCTTGGTATCCTATTATCTTTTCCTTACTACAAAAAATTAACCACAAAACTAAAATATCAATAAAAATGTTTCTCGGTAAAACTAATTTTAGTCCCTTTTCTTCTGGTGCAAATAAAAAATGAAAATATACATTTTCATTTTTAACCTCCACTCCCCAAGAATTTGAAGAAATATCTGCATTGTTTATTGTTATATCTCTTAAAATAGATAATGATGAATCTAAAAATGTAAAATAGTTCATTCCCCCCATAGGATCATTCAAATAACCTGTAAGCGGATTTAATCGATGATTTTCAGCTAACTCACACATTGGATAGAGGTTATTTCTATCATTAAAATAATAAAATAATAATTTCATCATTTAATCCTGTTCTAAACTTGGAAAAGCTGTCACTTTCGGATAAGTATAACCTTCAATTTTTATACCTGATTGAGAAATTCCCATCCACATTCCTTCAACTTTTCTTGCTCTATTTAAAATCTCAACCTGATTATAATAGGCAGAATTAATCTCCACTTTAACTCGATCCGCAGTCCAAGTTTCAGGAAACATAATTGCTTCACCATTATTATTGGATTTTGCAATATATTGATTACTTTCAGCATCAAATAAAGATATTTTGGCAATATACACTCCATTCCTAAATTTATGTAATACTCGATCTACTCGGATATTCCCTAAAGTAGTATGTCCACCAACTGCAACTGTCATTTCATTCCCTCACTTGTATAGTTTTTATTTAATTCCACAACGCTAATAATTTTTCTCGATCAAGTTCTTCAATTTCAAAAGTAACGATTTCTTCATAATTCTCATCCGGTTCACGCTCTAAGAATTCTCTCCATTTTTCAATAACTTTTGTAAAATCAACCCGAGTAATATAATCAATACGTTCAATATTATCAAAATCAAATAATGATCTCATTTCAATAATACTCCCATCTAATAAGTATGCCCCCCAAGATTCTGCCCCTAGATCTTTTTCTATTATTTCAAGATTTTTGAGATTTTCCAAAACATACTCTGACTGTTCAAGATCGGCTTGAGATAAATAAACAGCACATAAGTAACTTATTAGTTCATCACTAAGACTAGAGCAGACTGGTACTAACTTTCTAGGTTTATGTATCTTAAAATCATAATAACTAAATTTTAATTCTATAGTTTTCATATAACATCCCGATTATTGTCCTTTTAAAGGATAAACTGTCACTTTTCCATCTAAAAAGCCTTCAACTTTTACCCCCGATCTTGTTTCTCCACGCCATTGACGTTGTCCATGTGTATTTATAAATTCATATCTATTATCGTAGGCATGCTGAACTTCTACTTTAATTCTATCAGCAGTCCAATTGCTAGGAAACATTGTTGATTCTCCTCTTCCATTTGTTTTTGCTTTATATTCTCCGGTATTAGGATTTAACACTGATATTTTTGCTTGATAAACACCATTGGGATATGTTTCTAAAATTTCATCCACTCGCACATTACCTAACGTAGAATGTCCTCCTGTAATTCTTCTCCCCTTAACTTCCCCGTTAATAATATGCCCATCAAAATCAATCGGTACTGTAACCGTATTAACTCTTTTGCTTGCCTGCTCATTGATATAATGCTCAGAACTTCTATTATTTATAGCTTCATTAAGCTCTTTATTATACTTAGGATTATTCCCTCCCAAATTATTTACATCAGACTTATAATCCATCTGAGGAGATTTCTTAAACAAGCTAACTGCTTTTTGTGCAATTTCTCCTGTTAAAATTATAGTCGGAGCTTGTATTGCTTTCCCTTGAGATTGTAAATATCCCATCAATTCACCAGCCTCTGCCGGATTAGTCTCTAATGCTGAATTGATACGGGCATTTAACTCTTCGAGAGAAATCACTACTTTTTGAACAGTTTCTTTTGGATTACCCAATGCTTCGGCAATCGTTACTATTGTTTCATCAAAGTGTTGAACTGCCTCTACCGTACCTTCGATACCTTCAATTAAGGCTTTCGCTTCACCTTGTTTCAGTCCGTCATAATAAGCTTCGGCTTTTTCTTCATCCCCCTTAAACATTGCCTTTGCAATAGATTTAATACTTTGCTCTCTATCATCTGAAGGATGAATATCACCAAAAGTATTATTCTCCACCGCATTCTTTCCAACTCCTTGTCCGGTTTTTACTGCTTGAGCTGTAGATAACGAACTACCTGAACCAGAGGCTAAACCACTCGCCAACCCAGCCGCTACTTGGCTTAGCTCCGATACCGTCCGTTTTTCCGCTTCCGTCAGGTTTTCAGGCTCTTTGCCGAAGAGGTTTTGAGAGATGATGTTTGCGCCCATTTCACTCGTTACCGCTGCTGCCGCACCAGCTCCAGCTTTGCCGCCTTGCGTGTAAGCCTCTACAGCTCCCCAAAGGGCGTGAGCTATCAGGTTCGCTTCTGTATTCCCCTCTGTTGCTTGTTTGATTCCTGTATTGATATAAGGCGAAACTGCCCCTGCGATTACCCCCGCTGTTGGGCTACCGCCTAAGGCTAAGCCTACTGCATTGGTAACTGCATCCACCCCTTGTCGGTAAACTCCACCTGTTTCCCATTTCTCCGCTTCTTGTTCTAGCTCTCTCGCTTTGGTTGTATTGCCTGCGGCTTTCGCCTGTTCAGCCTCTGCTCGTTTGCTTTCAGCGTGAGTGGCAACTTTTTCATTGATGGTAGAAACCGTTGTGGTTTGGAAATCGCTTAGGGCTTTTACTTGATAATCTAGCTCGCTTTGTAGCTTAGTTTTATCAAAGTTATTCTCAAGTTTGCCTGAACGGCTTTCGGCTGTTTCAGTTGTGATGTCAGTTTTAACTTCTTGCTTAATTTGAGTAGTCGTTTTACCTGTTTTCTCTAGTTGAGCTTGCTCGTCTCGAATAATCAGGTTTTGGGTGTTAATGCCTGAATACGTTGTACCTGCTTGGCTGTCTTGGTCTTTGCCATAACCAATCGTATTACTTAGGCTGTGGGTTGGGTTGCCTTCTTTATCTACTTTCTGACCGTTCCAACCACCTTTATAATCGCCTGCTGTACTTACACCTACCGCACTGCCCTTATGGCTGGATTGGTTTTCAATATGGCTATAACTCAGTGTCCCTGTGCTAAATTGGTTTTTACCTTCACTTTCCGCTTTGTCCGTTGAAGTTACCAATACACCTTTTACATCTGTGCGGTTGGCAACTCTTATAAAAGCAAGGCTATTTTCATTAAAAATAATAGCTAAATTTAATATTAGAATTTGTAAAAGGTTAAGCATTATTAAATTCTTATGATTAAAATCACATTAATAACATATATACTATTTCATATAACAAGCGGTCAAATTTCTTAAAAGTTTTACAATTTATTGCAAAAAATTTGAGAGAATCTAACCGCTTCTTACTTATTATTTAATTCCTTATCCCCAAGGCTTTGCATCTGCTTTACTATATTTCGAACGCCATGATACACACTTAGGATTATCCCATCTTGTTCTGCTTTCACAAACAGGACCACCTTTCAAATACCATCCTTTTTTCTCTAAACATAAGCTAGGTTCTATATCATTACTATAACCTGATACTGGATCCATTCCACAAGATCTCATATCCTCCTTACGTACTGTTAGATAGGCAGAGATAAAGTTGTTATCAGTAGCTGCAGGCAATCTATGATTTTCACTAGAACGCAAATTCCAAACATAATTTTGTCGTTCTGGTTTCTCTTTACACCATCCACTTAATGAAGCACATTTATAGTAATCATTTGGAAAGATTGTAGCTAACAGACATCCACTGAGAAGCAATGGGCTTAGCAAAATAAAAAATTTTTTCATAGTTTCATTCCTTACTTTTTATTAATACCATCGGAGGTATACGCAGATGAGTTACCCCCACGGCTTCGCATTGGGTTTACTATGTTTTGCACGCCATTTAATACATTCTGGCTCATTCCATACATCTTTTTCCTCACACACCGGACCCTGTTCTAGATACCATCCTTTTTTTTCCATACACAAATTAACTTTAAGTTTATCGCTTTCGCCTAATACAGGATCCATACCACAAGATCTCATGTCATTCTCACGATGAGTTAATAATTCAAAAAAGCTACCTTCTTGTGAAGGCGGATATAATTTTATTGAGTCATGAAGACGCCATTTGTAATACGGCTGAGGTGGTTTAAATCCACCGAATGAGCATCCAATCAGACAGAAAACACCAACAATAATACTAAATATTTTCATCACTATTTCTCCTTTTATTTACCGTTTTGATTTCTATTTAAATCATAAATTGTTTGTTCTTTATTCATCATTAAATCTCCTTTTTGTCGGTATCCATCTTTGATACATTGTACCTGACCTAGACCATAGCAATTATGCATAGATGAGTTATCTCCGAACATATCAATCATTCGTTGTATTACTCCTCTATTTTCGTGGTTATCATTCATTGTGGATGGGTTTCCGCCCAATACAATAGGCAAGCTACCGACAGGATCTAATTTATGATTTTCAATACGAATAGAACCCGCTTTATTCGCCTCATTTCTTGAAGAGCCTGTTTGTAATTGGCTTAATGTATTATCCGAATTGGTTACATTCGCTGCTGGACCAACCATTTTAACCTTTGTATCAGAGAGCAATTTAGCCTCACGATTTTCTTTGTTATTCAATGCACTCAATGCATTAGCAACGGTTAAAGTACCACGACTATGTGAGCCAATAAACAGATTATCTTTACCATACTTAGTCATAATATCTTTTGCTTGTAAACTGGAATTATCCATTCCCAATAAGTTACCAAAAGAACCTTCAAACATTTTTTCATAACCTGCAACTAATAATTCAGAAACAGAATTATTTGCCTGTGGGTGATGAATAAAATAGACATCTTTATGAATAGGGCTGTCTATGTTTCCTGATTTACTTTCTTTAGCCACATAGTTTTGCCACGCAAATTTAGCTGCTGCATTTTCGTCATTAAAAATACCGTTGAATGCCACCACATACCTTGTTTCCGATTTACCTGTCAGCGGATCAGTATAGGTGACTTTTTGTAAGTTGTTACGTTCTTGATCGGAGACCTCTCTTAATTGATAGATATTGCGACCTTTATCTATTTGCTCGTCTAAATATTCTTTGCGTTCCACTCCTTTTTTATCAGCTTCTTTATGTATGTCATCAAGTAATTTAGGGTCTTCAATAGGGTTCCCCATTTCATCAACTTCCGCAGTCATCATTCTATGTTCAGCAATAAACATCGTCCGACAAGCTTCATCAGTGAACCCTGCCATATTAGAAAAGAATTGTCGTTTAATAGATGAATCTGTTTCCACTTCTTTTCTCAATGATTGATAATCAGGTTTATCTAAATGATTTTTTTGCTCTACTGTTGATTTTGTAATGCGGTTAAGATTTTCTTGCCCTTCTACATCCCGAATATTAAATATTCCATCACTAATCACAGATGAAGTAATACTAGACGCACTTTCCGATCTCTTCGTATTGCTTACTAAATTAACCGCCCCAATTTTCGCTAATGCATAAAAATCAGCACTATGCACATCATTCTCCCCTAATCCAAATTTAATTGGGCTACTGTTAGCCTGATTAGGATTTGCCTGCTCAAAGGTTTCTCCATTTCTTTTCCTTTCTTCACGGTAAATATCATTTTTCTCTTTGTCTTCCTTAGATTTCTGGTCTCTACCAACTGAGAATCCCATACCAAAACCATTGGAGCTGGCTTTAGCATTTGAATGGTTTTCTATATCTGTAAAGCTGAATGTACGAGCTGACAACTGGTTTTTATCTTTCTCTGCTGTAGAAAGAATAGCCCCACCTGTAAGTTGGACTTTATTTTCAATATCTAAACCATACCCCTCATCCCCCGCAAATATCCCTGCCTGTTGCTTCACGCTTGCATAATTCGCGTTCATTTTGGAGTTGCTATAACCCACACTGCCCGAAGCTCCGTAGCCGACGGTGAGTTGCCCTTGTACGCTCTCTTGTTTTCCCTTATAGCTCATTGTGTCTTGTAGGCTTTGAATGTTGAGGTCTTTTGCTTTCACTTCAACCCGTTTGCCCTGTACCTGTGAGCCGATAATGTTCGCAGTATTACCGCTGTCAATCTCGGTTTTGCTCAATTGACTACCCACTCGGCTACCTACCCAAGCTCGACTTTCACCATTGCCATAACCTTTTGAGGTGTTTCCTCCTGCCGTTACCCCTAGCGTTGGACTACCTGCTCCACCAAACTGAACAGCAACACCTGCATTAAAGCCACCGGATTTGTTTTGACTTCGCTCTAAGTGGTTTTCATCTATCGCAAGTATATTTACATCTCCTTCTGAAGACAGTTTTGTCCCACCTTTGCCTCCTACATCGGAACCGATAACAGTAAGTACAGAATCTTTTCCTGCACCCTCTGTTCTAATACTCACTTTTCCACCTGCATTCACTTGGCTTTTCTCCACGTTATTGCCTTGCCGGTGTTCTCTCTGCGTGCTTTTTTGACTACCGTAACTAACGGATAAGCCTATATCTTGACTCATCGCTTGCATCGGGTTTTCGCTTATCGCTTCCGCTAGTTTACCCACCTGCTCCGCCGTTCTCCACCCCTCAACACCAGCATTCACCGCTCCTAACGCATTAATACGGTCGTTTTTACTGCTACCCACCGATTTTGCAGAATTTACGCTTTTTTCGACCGCTTGTATCGCATTCGTTACCAGTGAACTCACCGCAAACGTGAACCCTTTCTGTTGTACCGTACGTTTATAGTTGCTTTCATAATCGGAACGAGCCGCCGTTACTGTCGCTGTTTTAGCCAAAATATCAACATCGCCATCTCTCGAAGTTACCACACTCCCCGTTTGTTGGTAATGGTTGCCTGCATAAATAGCGGTGTCGCCACTTAAACTCCCTACCTGGCTGCGTGCCGCACTTTGTTGCCTGCGGTCTTGCTCTACCTGCTCTTTCTTAGACCCTATCGTAAAACCAAAACCACTACCCAGTAAGCCCGATTTTTTACTCATACTCAGTTCGTCTTGGTAATGCGTATTCACATCAGATACAATAGATACATCATTCTTACCATAAATAGTCAATGCTTCATCGCCCACCACCGAGGAGCTCTTAACCACAACATCGCCTGATGACGAAACTACTTTTACCGTTCGTCCGTCTATATTACTGCCCACCGCTTCACTGATATCGTGTTCGTAACGGTGGACTGACGTCGTTTTACTGAGTAGCCCTCGACCGGTTGATTTTCGACCCGTTTCTAATGTTTCTTCCGCTCTGCCTGCCTCAATTCGCACATCGCCTTTGCGTGAGCCTAATAACACTTCCTCTGATTCACTGCTGATATCCGATTGACGAACTGTGAGGTTGTTGCCACTCACCGCTCTAATCCCCCCTTTCGCAGAAATGACATTCCCCACTTCAGCACTTTGGTCTAAGCGGTAGTAGTTATCGGTATCTTCGGATGGTGCGAGCGTCCTCGCTCGTACCAAACAAGCGGTTGATTTACCGCTAAAATTTGCAAAATATTCAACATAATTAACCGCTTGTAAATTATATTAAATAGCCCTATCGGGGGGATGTAAACTCAACCCGACCTACAGCTTATATTATCAATGAATCCTTCTGCTCCATATGTAATATACACTTAAAAAAAATGAAAGAATCAATTGACTTATAAAGTATCTTAATTCAGGCAATTTAAACTTCCAGCTATCATATAAAATAAAATGTAGAACCATGCCAATTACAGACAGACTTAGTAAGCCAATACTGAGACCACAAAAGAAAGATAGGTAAACATAAATAAAAGTAACAGCTCTATTCTTTCTCATTTTTATTTCCTTCTGCTGGTAACAAATACACTTCTAGCATTTTAGAGGATGAATTATCCAATGCATTTCCAGTAACAGAAGGAATATAGCTAGGCTTAAATGGCTCAGACATGCTATAAACTTCAGCTTTTCCACTTTCGCTCGGGAGAATTTCAATATTTGCCTCAACAGTAGGCACACGTTTTAAATTTTCCAGAGATTGTTCAATATCTCGAATATTCAACATATCGCCTGAAGCAAAGGTTAATCCGGTGAAAGCGTGTAATGGGGTAAAACGTGGAATATTGCCATTATCAACCACTATCGTATTACGTACTTTACCTTTAATCACGGTTAGCATTAATTTACCTGAGCGTAAATCTTGCTCTTCAACCACAACTCGAGTAGTTACATAACCTTTGCCGATAATTTCATTTTGAACTTGTTTCATTAAAATGCCTAAACCTTCGCCACCGAAACAATGCGGTAAGCTCAATTTGAGACTTTTAGCTGCTTTATCAAATGCCCATTGGAATTGGCTCACTGGAGAACTGGAGAAATAATCGGTTAAAGTGATTTGATGGATGGGATAGCAAGGATATTCTTGGTTAGAAAGAGTGAGTTTTTCAGAAATGCGAGTGTCAAGCCGCACATCCGGTTTTGTATTTAATTTTTCAGCTTGATGTTGTTGATATTGTTGTTGGCGTTGTTGCTCTGCAACATCAATTTTTTGTTGAGTAGAATCCGGTTTCTCTGCATAAGACACAACAGAAAATCCCACTACACCCAAACTAAATACAAGGTTTTGATAACTTTTCATAAAGTCATAACAAATTGTGAATTCAATTTCGAAAGTTTATAAAATTTACTTTATATTTGCAAATGAGAATTATCGGGGTAGATTTGAGCAATAGTATAGTTAGAAAACTATTTAGGTAATAGGATATTTGGAAATGGTGCCAGTGGTCGGACTCGAACCGACACGCTTTATGGGCGGCGGATTTTGAATCCGCTGCGTCTACCGATTTCGCCACACTGGCTTAAATTTTGCGAGATTATAGAAAAATATGACCGCTTGTGCAAGCGTAAAAAACACCTTTAAAATCGGTTGATTTAAAATTCAGCATTCAAGTCATCTTTACAAAAATAGTTATGCACATCATCTGTGGATAAGTAAGTGTACAACCCTGTTTATAAATATTTAACCTACTGATTTTCATATAATTAATTTTCAAAATAGATGGCGTTCAAAAATTCCCCTACAAAAAATCCACTACTTGACTTCTTATTTTTCCTGTTTTTAGCTGTGTAATGATCATCTCTCCAGGCTTGATATCACTGCTTGAAGTGAGCATTTTTCCCGCCTCTGTTTGCGTAATTGAGTAACCACGAGTGAGAATTTTCAATGGGCTTAGCCCTTCCAATTTAGTACAAAGTTCTTGGAAATGTTGTTGCTCTTTGAGCATCGTTTTTTCCATTGCATAATTCAAGCGTTGAGAAAATTTTGCCAGTACCGTTTGTTGTTGATTAACTGCGTAAGGTAGCGGATTTCGCTCAAAACGCTGAATCACATTTTTCCACTGTTGCTGTTTTTTGTTTAGTTTTTGCATTATTTGCCAGTGTAGTCTTTGTTCGATTTGAGCTAATCGCTGGCTTTGACGTTCTATCTGCTTTTGTGGGTGCTGATTGATTAAACGTAAATTGAGTTCTTTCGTTTGCTGTGTTTTCTCTGAGAGCAATTTATAAACCGCCTGTTCAAGCCTATATTCAATATAGTCAAATTGTTGTTGGCGTGCTTGAATATGCTTCATTGGGTGTTGAGCATTTAGGCGTAAATGAAGTTGTTGGAAGCGAGTCATTTTGGCTGTCCAAAGTCGGTCAAAGGCTAAATTGACTTTATCAAATTGGTGTTGTAATTGGCGTTTTAGCTCGTTTTGATCACGACTTACCAATTCCGCCGCTGCTGAAGGGGTTGGAGCTCGCAAGTCAGCAACAAAATCAGCAATAGTTACATCTGTCTCGTGTCCTACTGCACTGATGATCGGAATGTTGGAATGATAAATGGCATAAGCAACGGCTTCTTCGTTAAAACACCATAAATCCTCTAACGAACCACCGCCCCGTCCAACAATCAGCACATCACATTCATTACGGCAATTGGCAAGTTCTATTGTATTGACAATATCTTGTGTGGCTTCCTTACCTTGAACTAACGTTGGGTAAATCACCACTTCTAGGCTTGGATCTCGGCGTTGTAAAATATGGAGAATATCTTGCAACGCAGCTCCGCTTGATGAAGTAATAACTCCAACCTTTTTTACAAATTGTGGAATAGGTTTCTTATGTTCTTGAGCAAATAAACCTTGAGCCGCTAATTTTGTTTTAAGCTGCTCAAACTGTTGCTGTAATAGTCCTTCCCCTGCTAATTGCATACTTTCAAGAATGATCTGGTAATCGCCTCTTGGTTCATACAGAGTTACACTTGCTCTTACCAGCACTTGCATACCATTTTGCGGACGAAAATTTACTCTCGCATTTTTCATCTTAAACATTGCTGCACGTACTTGGGCTTTATCATCTTTTAAGGTGAGATACCAATGCCCTGAAACCGGTTGGCTGAAATTAGAAATTTCGCCGGTCAGCCAAACTTGGTTGAGTTCCATTTCAAGCAAATGACGGACAGAATAGTTAAGTTGGGTAACAGTTAAAATATTGCTCATAATCCAAAAAAATTTTAGGGAAGATGACTTCAGTGTAGCGAGAAATAAGAAAGAGAGGAAGTATTTAATGGAAACAAGCGGTGGATTTTCACTTATTTTTTGCAAAAGAAAAGCCCTTGATAAAATCAAGGGCTGAAAATTTGGTTGCGGGGGCTGGATTTGAACCAACGACCTTCGGGTTATGAGCCCGACGAGCTACCAAGCTGCTCCACCCCGCGTCTGATGGGTACATAATATATCAATTTGTCATAATGACAAGCGAAATTATAAAAAATCACTCTAAGTGATTTAATTTAAAACAGAAATAGTATAAAAATCCGTTTATTGATTTAAATATAAACAAGCCATATTCTTGTTTTATTTTAATAGCATTTTTGCTATGCTTCATTTTTCACATTTTATTAACGATGAAAGGATTTTCGATGAATTGGAAAGCATATAAAAAGTCAATTGCTTCGACAACTGTAGCTTTAGTTGCCGGTATTTTAGTGGGTTGTTCTTCCACACCAAGTAAAAAAAGTGGTTCAACCTCTTATGATGCCGATAAAGCAAAATTTGGGGCGAAATATAACGGTCGTCAGTTTATGCCTTATGGTACGCATTTTCAAAGCGGTCGTTTAAGTTTAAATGCTACCCCTGTTAATCAGAACGATTTTTTACAACAGCTTTCTAATGTTCGCACTTATAGCAGCTTAGCCAATATCCATTCGTTAGCTTATGGTAAAGTGAGCCGTTGGATTTCATCGGGGGCAAATATTAATGATCTGGCGAAATATGGTATTAGTACACGTTTAATGCGTGGCGAAGATGGTTATCAAAATGTATTAATGACAGGTTATTACTCGCCTGTAATTAAAGCTCGTCGCACTCCACAAGGGCAATATCAGCACCCAATTTATGCAATGCCATCGAATAAGCGTTTTTCTCGAGCTGAAATTTATGCAGGAGCATTGCAAGGTCAAGGCTTAGAATTAGCTTATAGTAATTCAATGCTTGATAACTTCCTGTTAGGGGTTCAAGGTAGTGGCTATGTTGATTTTGGCGATGGTCGTTTAAATTATTTCGCTTATGCAGGACAAAATGGGTTCAAATATGCAAGCGTTGGGCGTTTATTAGTGGAAGATGGCGAAATTCCGAAAGAGAAAATGTCAGTTCAAGCTATTCGTGAGTGGGGAGCTCGTAATCCTAGCCGCGTTCAGGGCTTGCTAGAGCGTAATCCATCTTATGTATTCTTCCAAAATGATCCTTACGGCAAAGTGAAAGGCTCAGCAGGTGTGCCGTTAGTGCCATTAGCTTCTGTTGCATCAGATCGCAGCATTGTGCCTTCCGGTAGTGTGTTATTGGTTGAAATGCCACTGATTGATAATAACGGAAATTGGACAGGCAAACACGAAATGCGTTTAATGGTTGCCCTTGATGTGGGAGGTGCGGTGAAAGGTCATCACTTCGATTTATATCAAGGTATTGGCGATAAAGCAGGACACGTTGCAGGCTTAATGAAGCACTACGGTCGTGTTTGGGTACTAAACTAATTTAAGTTGGTAGTATGTTAAAAAAAGCATTAATAGTTCTCTTATTTAGTTCATCTTTTGCATTTGCAAATAATTTGGAAAATTCGATCGCTTACAATGAGCCGAAATACAAAATTTCCGAACTGGACGTAAAAATTTTAATTCGTCAGCTAAATAATATTGAGCAATGTATTTATCCTGATCTAGCTAAATCTGATTATCAGAAAATTTATGATAATTGGAATGTAGCTGAACATTTAACGATGCAATATTTTGAGCAAAGGGTGTTAAATGACTTATTGGGGCGAGAAAATTTTCTTACTATGCAAAATGACAAAGCATCAATGGAATATTTTCATCAGCAACATAATAGGTTCAATCACCAAAAGGCAAATGTAGATCAAGAAAAATGTGATGCTTTTAAACCTACTTATCAAGAAATGCATCAGCGTATGCAAAATGCTTTAGCAGAACAGAAGAAAAAGCAATAGCAAAAAACTCGCAGTTTTAGCTGCGAGTTTTCTTTTTAGCTTTCGTTATGAATTTCTAAGTTTGTGGCTTGCTTTGCCGCTTTTGCCTTAGCTTTATCATTGCGGGATTTCGCAATGGCATCTAAATAACATTTATCAATATCGCCTGTGATATATTCACCGGTAAAGACCGAATCATCGAAGTTGTGAATATTTGGATTTTCTATTTGAATTGATTTATAAAGTGCATCTAAATCTTGGAAAATCAGTTTATCTACACCAATCATATCCGCGACTTCTTCTACTGAGCGGTCATAAGCAACCAATTCTTCACAGGTCGGCATATCAATACCATAAACATTTGGATAACGAATTTCCGGTGCAGCTGAGGCAAAATAAACACGTTTTGCACCAGCAGCTCTTGCCATTTCCACAATCTGCTCAGAAGTTGTGCCTCG
The DNA here is from genome assembly GCF_036880405.1 of Mannheimia indoligenes. Taxonomy (NCBI): domain Bacteria; kingdom Pseudomonadati; phylum Pseudomonadota; class Gammaproteobacteria; order Pasteurellales; family Pasteurellaceae; genus Mannheimia; species Mannheimia indoligenes. Next base: position 99,455 of record NZ_JBAJJM010000005.1, read on the forward strand.
CACAATAGAATCATCAACTAATAGTACACTTTTGCCTTTAAATTCTGAGGCAATCGCATTCAGCTTACGGCGAACCGAGCTTTTACGCTGAGCTTGCCCAGGCATAATAAAGGTACGAGCCACATAGCGGTTTTTCACAAAACCTTGACGATAAGGTTTGTACAATACGTTAGCAATACGCACGGCAATATCGTTTGAGGTTTCCGGAATCGGAATAACGACATCAATATCATCAACAATACGCCCCCATTCACGTTTGATCTTCTCACCGAGTAATTCGCCCATATGCACACGAGCTGCATAAACAGAAACACCATCAATAACAGAGTCGGGGCGAGCGAAGTAAACGTATTCAAAAATACAAGGGTTGAGTTTCGGATTATCCGCACAAATTTGGGAATGTAATTCGCCCTCAAAGGTAATATAGATAGCTTCTCCCGGTAATACATCTCGTACAAACTCAAAACCCACCACATCTAGTGCAACACTTTCTGAAGCAAACATATATTCTGTTTTGCCTTCAACTTCACGCTTGCCTAAAACTAGCGGGCGGATACCGAACGGATCACGAAATGCCACCATACCGTGCCCGATAATCATTGCGATACAAGCATAAGCTCCACGAATGCTATCATTGGTTTTGCGTACTGTTTCAAAAATATTCTCCGGGCTTAAATGCCGGGTAGAATACAGATCGAGAAAATAAGCAAAAATATTAAGAAGAGATTCTGAATCTGAATTGGTATTAACGTGGCGACGAGCTTCGTTAAATAAACGCTCTTTTAACTCCGCGTTATTCGTTAAGTTACCATTATGTACAAGCGTAATCCCAAACGGTGAATTTACATAGAAAGGTTGAGCCTCTGATACACTTGAACTCCCAGCCGTTGGATAACGAACGTGTCCAATCCCCACATTGCCTTGTAAGCGTAGCATATGTTCTTGCTGGAACACATCACTCACTAAACCGTTCGCTTTGCGTAAGCGGAAACGATTTTCGTCGTCTATGGTAACGATACCTGCGGCATCTTGTCCTCGGTGTTGTAATAATGTTAAGCCATCATAAATCGCCTGATTGACAGGTGAGTTCCCAATAATACCGACAATGCCGCACATATAGAAAAACCTCTTTATTTAGTCGAGTTTAGAAAAGTAGAATTTGTTTGTAACTGTTCAAAGAACCATTTCACAATAAAGTCAAAATGTGGAATTAATAATGATGATTTCCATAATTCCGTTTGGCTTGCTTGCGTGAAAGTATCTAAGAAAAATAAAATTGCCGAAACAATTAGAATGCCGCGTAACGCTCCAAAAGCACCGCCTAAAATGCGGTCGGTAATAGACAAACCGCTTAAATCAATCACCTTGCCTAATAAACCGTTAATTACGCCACATACAATTAACGTTAAAATAAATAAAATGGCTGCTGCTAAACCATTGCGTAAAAATTCTGAATTTTGCAGATAAACTGAATTTATCTGAGTAAAATAACCACTTAGATAAGGGTAAAATGAACTTGCTACAAAAAAAGCAATTACCCAACCAAGGAGCGATAACGCCTCATTCGTAAACCCTCGCCATAAACTTACCAGTACAGAAAACGCAATGATCCCGATAATAATTAAATCAACCATAAAAACCCTTAAAAGCTTAAAGCTCTCCTATTTTACAAAAAAAGAAAACGTTTGCGTAGCCCTATTTTGCTAAAAATTACTCATCTACACAAATTAACAAGCGGTAAGATTTTTTGAAAATTTTGCAGATTGCAAATTTTTCGTAACAAACGCTTTGCGTTTGAACGTTGGCTTTGCCAACGGCTCCGAAGGAGCGAGCGTAGCGAGTAAATATAACCGCTTGTAAAAATACTTATTCTACAACATAGCCGACATCATCTAAAGTCGGATTGTTTGCCCCATTTTTTGCCAGCTCATCACAAATTTCATTTTCACGATGACCTGAATGCCCCTTCACCCACGCCCACTCAATTTGATGGTGTTGAATTTCTTTATCTAATGCAATCCACAAATCTTTATTTTTAACGGGTTTCTTATCACTGGTTTTCCAGTCGTTTTTCTTCCAGTTAAAAATCCATTTCTGAATGCCGTTTTTCATATATTGGCTATCGCTATTCAATTGGACTTTGCAAGGCTCTTTTAGCATTGACAATGCTTCAATCACTGCACGCAATTCCATTCGGTTATTGGTGGTTTGAAAATAACCTTTGCTGACAGTTTTCTCGTGCCCATTATAGCGAAGCAGAATGCCAATTCCCCCTTTGCCGGGGTTCCCCAAACACGAACCATCTGTAAAAATTTCAACTAATTTCATCATATTCACTTTACAAACAAAAGCCCCAAAGCATTAACTTTGGGGCAGCTTTTGTTAGATTCTAAAAGTTATCAGAATTTGGATCAACTTATTATTTTTTGCCTAGTTGCGGAATCACACTGTTGTTCGCTGATAATAAGCCTGCATCGGTGTAAACCGCTAATTTACCGCGAGTGTCTACAATGTCTAAGTTACGCATTGTTAATTGACCGATACGATCCGCCGGTGTGAACGGTGCATCTTCCACTTTTTCCATACTTAAACGTTCTGCTTCGTAGGTTAAGTTTGGTGATTCTGTGTTTAGAATCGTGAAGTCGTTACCACGACGTAGCTCAAGCGTTACTGTACCGGTAATCGCTTTCGCTACCCAACGTTGAGCCGTTTCACGTAGCATTAACGCTTGTGGATCAAACCAACGACCTTGATATAATAAACGACCTAAGCGTAAACCGTTAATGCGGTATTGTTCAATCGTATCTTCGTTGTGAATACCCGTAACTAAACGCTCGTAGGCAATGTGTAATAACGCCATTCCCGGAGCTTCGTAAATACCACGAGATTTCGCTTCGATGATACGGTTTTCGATTTGGTCTGACATTCCTAAACCGTGGCGACCACCAATGCGGTTCGCTTCCATAATTAATTCCACCGCATCATCAATACGTTTACCGTTTAATGCAACAGGCACACCTTCTTCAAAGGTTACTGAAACGGTTTCCGGTTTGATTTCAACCGATTCGTCCCAAAACGCCACGCCCATAATCGGTTTTACAATCTTCATACCTGTGCTTAATTCTTCCAGATCTTTCGCTTCGTGGGTTGCACCTAGCATATTTGAGTCGGTTGAGTAGGCTTTTTCAACTGACATTTTGTAATCAAAACCGTTTTCGATTAAGAATTTTGACATCTCTAAACGACCGCCAAGCTCATCAATGAAAAGTTGATCTAACCACGGTTTATAGATTTTTAATTTTGGGTTAGTTAATAAGCCATAGCGGTAGAAACGCTCAATATCATTACCTTTAAAAGTTGAACCATCGCCCCAAATGTTTACATCATCTTCTTTCATTGCGGCTACAAGCATTGTACCGGTTACCGCACGACCTAGAGGTGTAGTATTGAAATAAGGAATACCGCCTGTTGAAATATGGAACGCACCGCATTGAATTGCCGCAATCCCCTCGTGGGCTAATTGCTGACGGCAGTCGATTAAACGAGCATTCTCCGCACCATATTCCATTGCTTTTTTCGGAATTGCGTTGTAATCATCTTCATCCGGCTGACCTAAATTTGCGGTATAGGCATAAGGCACTGCCCCTTTTTTACGCATCCATAAAAGTGCTGCTGAGGTATCTAAACCGCCTGAAAATGCGATACCGACTTTCTGACCTAAAGGTAAAGCTTCTAAAATTGTTGCTGACATACGAATTCCTATAAATTTTGAAAGTAAAAAACAATTAAACGCAAACGCTTGCGTATGCATTCAAGGAAAATATTCTAGCTGAAAAGCGTTAAAAATTCATCTAAAATTTACTGACCCGAATTGCAAAGTTTTCGGTAGAATTTGACCGCTTACCCAAATACTTTAAATGAGCTAGATGTAAATTTTAAATAGAGATATACAATGAAAAAACTACTTGTGATCCGAAATGATAAAATCGGCGATTTTATGGTCTGCTTTCCCGCTTTTGCGATGTTGAAGCAATCATTACCCGAGGTGGAAATTACCGCACTTGTGCCAAGCTATACCGCTCCACTTGCAGAACTTTGCCCTTCTATTGATAAGGTCATTATTGATACGCCAAACAAGAAAGATAAAAATGAGTTTAACCGTATTTTACAAGCGGTTAAAAATGAACAATTTGATGCGGTAATTTGTTTTGTATCGGATTGGTACAATGCAAAGCTAACTTGGAAAAGCGGTATTAAATATCGCCTAGCTCCGGCAACAAAGTTATTTCAATTTCTCTATAACCATCGTTTAACCCAACGTCGCTCTCAATCGGCAAAAGCAGAATCGGAATATAATTTGGATTTAGCCCGTGCGTTTTTAGTCAAACATCACGTTAAAATTGTAGAGCCTAGCACACCTTATTTAGCGTTTGATGAGAAAACTGTCCAAATACAAAAAGCAAAATTATGTGAGCTGCTGAATATTACTCCCGATAAAAAGTGGCTGTTTGTGCATAGTTCAACAGGTGGTTCTGCGAATAATTTATCTCTTGAGCAATATGCGGATTTGATTCAAGGCATTGTGGCAGAATTTGACTGTTATGTGATTTTGACGGCAGGAAAAGACGAAAGTGAAAAAGCAAACGCCTTAGCTGAAAAAGTAAATCATAAAAATGTAGTAGTGTATGACAAAAACGAAGGGCTGCAAGATTTTTCACGCTCGCTTGCCTGTGCTGATTTGTTTATCGCCGGCTCAACCGGTCCATTACATATTAGCGGAGCATTGAATATTCCAACGATTGGATTTTATCCAAGCCGGCTTTCTGCGATTCCTCGCCGTTGGAAACCGATTAATGATGCCGATAAACATATTGCATTCTGCCCGCCATCTGACAAAGCATCACAGATGAATTTAACCTTAATATCAATTTCTAATTCATTAGAAACTATTATTCCGTTTATCAGGAAAATCTGGGTATAAATAAATCCCCTCTTTAATTCTTCGCTAAAGAGGGACATTTCTTAAAAATCAACTTATTTTCTTGTGCGATTCCATAAATCCGCATATTTTACAAAGGTAGAATGTGCGGAAAGTACGGCTAATAAAAAGCCCTGTTTTCCATCTAAAAAACCGGCTTTTAAGAAATACATTTTTACAAAACAGCCAATAGCGTGTGTTACGCCATCAAACAATGAAGCGGTTTTTCCTGCGTTCGCTCGCTGAATTGCCCACGCTTTAGCATAACTTGCAGATTTTACTAAATAGTGATGAATATCTTTGTAGGTAAAATGCAATAAATCGCCTTGTAGCTTCTTGACGATTGCTTCTTTTGGATAATGGACTTTTTCGTGAACTAATTCATCACCATACTTTGCAAAATCTGTTCTATATAACCTCACCACATAATCCGGATACCAGCCTGAATGGCGAATTTGCTTGCCAAATACTTCGCTTAGGCGGCTGATTTTATAAACGGCATTTTTTTCGTCTTTTTTGACCGCTTGTAAAATTGAGTGTTTTAGTTCTTCGGTTACTCGCTCATCTGCATCAAGCCAAAGTACATAATCGCTTGTTACATATTGTTGAGCAAGCTGGCGTTGTTTGCCAAAACCTTGCCAATCAGTATTGGTGTAAAATTTGGCGTGATACTCTGCGGCAATTTGTGGTGTTTCATCTGTACTGCCGCTATCTAAAATTATAATTTCATCAACCCAGCCTTTCACTGTTTCTAAACAGGCTGCTAAATCTTGGGCTTCGTTTTTTACAATCATTGCAACACTTAATGTTGGCATAGTCTGTCCTTTTTCTTACTTTCTGCAATTCATTCATTTTACTTTAAAAATGAGTGTTTTTGTGCTATTTTCTACGCCGAATTTTATTTTACAAACAAATGAACGGATACAAGAATGTCAATTAAATTAACAACCAAACAAAAGCAATATTTAAAAGGTTTAGCACACCATTTAAGCCCTGTTGTAATGCTAGGCGGTAACGGCTTAACCGAAGGTGTTTTAGCTGAAATCGACAACGCATTAAACCACCACGAGCTGATTAAAGTGAAAGTGGCAGGTGCAGATCGTGAAACGAAGCAACTGATCATTGATGCGATTTTGCGTGAAACTAAGGCATCTGAAGTACAAACCATCGGGCATATTTTGGTTCTTTACCGCCAAAGTGAAGAGAAAAAAATCACTTTACCGAAAGCCACTAAAGCTATCTAAATTTGCAAAATTTTTCACAAATATAACCGCTTGTATTTTTCAAGCGGTTTTTTAACAGAATATCTATGTTTAAAAAATTCTCTCTTTATACGCTGGCGATGCTGTTGATCCCTGTTGTTACTTGGCTGGCAAACTGGCAATGGTCTTTGGCTATTCAATACCCTGAATATGGTTTTGACTACTTTTTATTTTTAATCACTGAAACAGGTTCTGTGCCTTATGCCATCGCTACTTGCGTGATTTTTACCTTATTATTAGCTTGGGTTGTGAGAAAGCGTTATTCGTTGTTTTTTGTGATTGCGGTTTGTGTTGCCTCAATGGTAGCAACCCAAGGTCTCAAGACTGCGATGAAATCAACCTTCCAAGAACCTAGACCCTTTGTTTCTGCACTGTTTGAAGACAAATCTGTTGATTTCTACAAATTAACACGCGAGCAACGAGGCTTAGCGGTTACTGAAAAAATCGGTCCGCAACAAAATTTTGTAACAGCTCATCAAGCGAAAGAAGTTGGCTACTCTTTTCCGTCTGGTCATACGATCTTTGCGGTTTCTTGGCTGCTCTTAGTAGTCGGATTCTGCCTCAATATGCGTGGACAAGCGGTCGTTTTTGCTCATATTTTTGCAATTATTTGGGCTGCATTAATGTTAATTAGTCGTTTAAGATTAGGTATGCACTACCCGATTGATTTATTTATTAGTAGCTTACTCGCATTTTTAACAAACTTAGCACTTTTTGTGTGGTTTGTGCCTTGGTTGCAAAAGACAAATCCATTTAACTTATTTCATAAGAGAGCATAATTATGGCAATTTATTACGGCTTAGATGTCGGCGGCACAAAAATTGAGCTTGCCGCTTTCAATGAAAAATTAGAAAAACTGCACAGTGAACGTGTGCCAACCCCACAAACTCATTACGAGGATTGGCTCAATACCATTGAGAACTTAGTCAATAATGCCGATGTAAAATTTGGTGAAAAAGGCTCTGTAGGATTAGGCTTACCCGGTTTTGTAAACCGTGAAACAGGGATTGCGGAAATTACGAATATCCGTGTTGCAGACGGTAAAGCTATTATTAAAGATTTGAGCGAGCGCTTAGGGCGTGAAGTACGTGCAGAAAACGATGCAAACTGTTTCGCTCTTTCCGAAGCTTGGGACGAAAGTAATCAATCTTTTTCAACCGTGCTTGGCTTAATTATCGGCACAGGTTTTGGTGGCGGAATTGTTTTTGACGGCAAAGTCCATTCAGGCAGAATTGGTATGGCTGGCGAAGTTGGGCATATGCAGTTAAATTATCACGCGTTAAAATTATTGGGTTGGGATAAAACGCCAATTTATGAATGTGGTTGTGGTAATCAGGCTTGCTTAGATACTTATATTTCCGGTCGTGGTTTTGAATTACTCTTTAACGATTTAGTTGGCGAGCAAATATCGGCTAAAGAGATTATAGAGCGTTTCTACAATAACGAGCAGAAAGTTGTGGAATTTGTTGAGAAGTATATTGAGTTAATGGCAATCAGCATTGGTAATCTCATTACCGTTTTAGACCCTGATATGATTGTATTTGGTGGCGGTTTATCTAACTTCGACTATATTTATGAAGCTTTACCAAAAGCCCTACCGAAACATTTAATGCGTTCAGCTAAAGTGCCTGTTATTAAAAAAGCCATTCACGGCGATTCAGGTGGCACACGTGGTGCAGCAGCACTATTTTTAAAATAATTTAGTTTTAAAATAATCTACTCTTTTGAGAGAGGGCAAGCGGTCATTTTTGATAAAAATATTGCAACCCTCTCTCTTTTAGTTTTCTTTACTCTTTACTTTCGGGTGGTAATTTATATAACTGATTTTTATATAAATAGCTGCCAAGTAATGCGTGAGCCAATGCTTCTTTCTTAAAAGCCTCCGGTTGCTCTTTAGGCGTTAGATTAAAAGTTGCTTTATCATACACAAAGCCTTCAATCGGTAAGTTTGGTCGCATTACAACCACATCATTACCTTTCATCATCGCTTGTGTTGCATCATATTGCATAAAGGCTCGATTTGGATCAACATTTTGCGTTAAATCATAGCCTAGCATTGGATATTGCCCGCTCACACCTGCAACAGAAAGTAATGTTGTAGGCATATCTAATTGGCTAACTAAACGATTATCCAATCTTGGTTCTATATTTTCACCCAGTAATAACGCCGGTATGTGAAAATGTTGAATTGGCACTAAATGCTCACCAACAGCTCGTGAATCGTGATCTGCAATCACTAAGAACACCGTATCTTTCCAATAATCTGATTTTTTCGCTAACTCAAAAAAATGCCCGATAGCATAATCGGCGTATTTTGCTGCATTGTTACGAGTTTGTTTTGGTTGCTCGTATAATTCAATTTTACCGTCCGGAAACTCAAAAGGGTCGTGATTACTTGAGCTAAATACCAAGCTAAAGAATGGTTTTTCCTCTTTATAGAGCTGCGTAAAGGTTTCATTCGCCTTATCAAAAAGATCTTCATCGCTTACACCCCAAGTTGCTGTAAATTTAGGGTTCTGGTAATCTTTTTCGTCAATAATTTGTTGGAAACCATTGCCGTAGAAGAAACTAGCCATATTATCAAAATGCTTTTCCCCACCATAAATAAAAGAAGTATGGTAGCCTTGACGCTTTAATAACTCCGCAATACTGAAAAAGTTATTTTGGCTTTTCGTCAGTTTGACCACTGCTCTTGCAGGCGTTGGGGTAAAACCGGTTGTTACTGCCTCAATCCCCCTCACTGAGCGAGTACCTGTAGCGTAAAGATTGGTAAAATACCACCCTTGTTCTGAAAGCTTGTCTAAATTTGGCGTCAGATTTTTACCGCCTAATGAGCCAACAAACTGAGCCCCTAAGCTTTCCTCTAAAACAATTACAATATTTTTAGGTTTACCTTGATAAGTGGCTTTATTTTCAGTCAAGGTTGGAATTTCATCTAGTATATAATCAGAATTTGGACGATTTCGAGCCTGTTTAACAATACTTAGCATTTCTTCAACAGACATTTTGCCATATTGCTCCGAGGATTTATCTTCATCTTTCAACTGTTGTACTGCATAAAGTACAGAATAGCCTGAGTTTAACACCAGTGAATTTACAAGAGGATCACTTGAGAATGCGACCATTGCCGGGTTTATACCTCGATGAGCAAAACTAGAACGTCCACCAACAAACACTGCAACAGCAACCAATAAAGCCAGTAATGGGCGTATTTTCCAACTCGGCAAACGTAAATTTTTTGTTGCCCAACCTGATAATTTCCAATAAATCATTAATGAGATAATAAATACAGCAACGCCACAAATAACAGCCCATAAATGACCATTAATCAACATTGTGAATACTTCTTTTGGATGAACTAAATACTCAATGAAAAGACGATTAGGGCGGAGATCAAAGGTCTCAATAAAATTTGGTGTAGCAACTTCCATAAAAAGAATAAACACACTACCTGCAGTTAGCCAAATTCTTAAAATAATCCGCCAAATTGAGCCGAGTGCATTTTTATGAAAGAAAAATACGCTCAATAATGCAGGTAAACCAAAAAGCCAACATAATGCGGATACATCAATACGAATGCCTTGTAACATTAATGGTATCCAGCCATCAACTGCTGATATTCGATCAGCTTGCCAAATACCTAAAGCCAGGCGGGATAATGTTAAAATAAATAGATTAATCCCAACAAATAGCAGGATCGGGAATAGCACAGTTCTGGATTGACTGCGTTGATACATTTGAATCTCCTTTTAAAAATTTAAAATTTTTATAATTGAATAGTGATAGTGTCGCCTACTCTAATAATACCACTATTTTGTGGCACAAGGTGAATGCCGAAAACAGGCTTTCCCTTATCATTTGTATGCTTTTGTTTCAACGTTCGGAAAGGCTCTGCTTGAGGGTCTAATTCTAACGTAGATAAATTGCGGGTAATCAGCACACATCGAGTACAAAGGGCTGACTTGCGAAATAAGACTTCACCAATTTGAATTTGTTCCCAACTCTCTTCTTCAAAAGCAATATTGCCATCAATCACAATATTTGGGCGAAAACGAGCCATTTCGATTGGAATTGGCGACCATTCTTGCACTTGCTCAAGGGATTTGAGCGACATCAAAGTAACAGGATGACTATCTGCAAAACTCAATGGATTATCTGCAAAGTTTTCAATCTTACGTTGGCTTTGACTACCCAACCAACGAAGTTGCACTTCTCTTCCTAAAATTTCGCTTAGCCATTGATTAACACGCTTGTCTGCCACTTTAGAATAAAAATGCGTTCCCCATACTTCACTTGATTGCTCCTCAATGAGATCTTGGTAAAGTGCAACACATTTTTGACCGCTTGTATGGCTAATCACAAGCCCTGTTGCAATCGAAAAAGCCGTTAGGCGATATAGTTCTACATCTTTACGGGCAGTAATAAATTTACCGTCAGATTCCGTTATCATAAATTCACGATCAAAATTTAACCCCTTAGGTTCTACAAAAGCTTGAGAAACTTGGGTTGATTGCGTGGATTTTATCGGGTAAATATTCAGTTCTGTTACTTGCATAGAAAATCCTCTGTTTAGAAAGTTGAGATACCATACTACAAGCGGTCGAAAAGTAAAAGGAATTTGCAAATCCCTTATGAGAACGGTAAACTTGCAAGACTTCAACGCTCTATAGGTCAAATAAAATGGCAAAAAAACCAACTCAAGATTTCGAAACTACTCTCAAAGAATTAGAAGCAATTGTTACCCATTTAGAAGCAGGCGATTTACCGCTTGAAGATGCCCTTAATGAATTTGAAGCCGCAATTAAACTGGTACAGCAAGGGCAAGAACGCTTACAAAAAGCGGAGCAACGAATTCAAATTCTATTAAATAAAAATGATACCGCAGAACTTAGCGACTATACAAAAGAATAATACAAAGAGTAATAAAATGAGCTATTCCTTAGCAACCGACCTCACCACTCAACAAAAACGGATTAACGATTTTCTAGCAGAAAAATTAAATCATTACGAAGCCTTTCATTCCCCATTAATTAACGCAATGGAATATGCGGTTTTATTAGGCGGAAAGCGTGTTCGCCCGTTTTTAATTTATGCCACAGGTAGAATGCTTGGCGTGCCACTTGAAAAATTAGATCATAGTGCAGCGGCAATGGAATCTATCCACGCTTATTCATTGGTTCACGATGATTTACCTGCAATGGATGACGATAAATTACGTCGAGGCAAGCCAACTTGTCATATTGCCTTTGATGAAGCAACTGCTATTTTAGCAGGTGATGCATTACAAAGCTTTGCTTTTGAATTGATCGCAACCGACCCTAAACTTTCTGACAAAGAGAAAGTCGCTCAAATCAGAGAATTATCAACCGCCTCAGGTGCAAAAGGAATGTGCTTAGGGCAAAGTTTAGATTTGATTGCGGAAAATAAATCGGTCAATTTAAAAGAGTTAGAATTAATTCACCGTAATAAAACAGGGGCATTAATTCTTTCCTCTGTAATGATGGGTTTTAATCTTTCCGAACATTCGCAAAATTTAGCGATAAAACAACCGCTTGTAAATTATGCAAAAGCGATTGGCTTAGCTTTTCAAGTGCAAGACGATATTTTAGATGTGATTGGCGAAACTGATAAAATTGGTAAAACGGTAGGCTCTGATGAAAATTTAAATAAAAGTACTTACCCTAAATTACTGGGATTAGATGGAGCAAAGCAAAAAGCCGAAACACTTTACCAAACCGCTCTCTCCTCTCTTGAACAACTACCTTTTGATACTACTGCGTTAAAAGAGTTGGCGGATTTTATTGTTAAGCGTGAAAACTAAGAAAAAACCTAGCAGATGCTAGGTTTTTTTAGAGATTAAACGTGAGGTTTAGCTTCCGGTAGCGTACCTTCAATTTCATAAAGCACATCACCATCTTTAAAAAATACGTAACCACCATTTTTCATTTTTATCCAATTTTCATTTTTTGTCAGAGGCTGAGTTGTGATAATTGTTACTTTATCGGTAATTTTGGTATATTGGCTGAAATCAATTGAAACATCATCATCACGTAATGCTTTACCAAATGGGGCTTTACGACATACATAATGAAGATTAGTTGTACAACGAGCAATCATCCAATGCCCATTCGATAAAATAAAATTAAATACACCGTGTTCCGCAATTCTTTCTGTTACCTTCACCACTGCATCAAAAATCTCTTTTTCGCTTGGTTTTGCCGGATACATCTCTTTTAATTCCGATACAATTCGGCAAAATGCGGCTTCGGAGTCTGTTGTACCAATCGGTTGATAGTGGCACTCTTCACAAACACCAACTCCCTCTACTGTACCATTATGAGCAAAAACCCAATTTTCTCCCCATAATTCACGAATAAAAGGGTGGGTATTTTCTAAATTCACATCACCTCGTGTAGCTTTTCGGATATGAGCAATCACATTCAGCGATTTGATTTGATATTGACTAATAGATTCCGCCATTGGCGATGAAGCTCCCGGTCGATTATCACGAAAAACTCGTACACCTTTTCCTTCAAAAAATGCGATGCCGAATCCATCAGTATGATGGTCGGTTAATCCCCCACGCCGACGAAAGCCATCAAAAGAAAAGGTAATATCCGTCGGCGTATTACAATTCATTCCAAGTAATTGACACATAATTTAATTCTTTAATTCTCAATGAGTTACTATAAAACTAATGATGATATTTAAGCAGATTGATAGAAAATTTCAATGCCATTTCCGCAAAATATTATGCCTTATTATTATAATATATACCTTTTTTATGCCATTTAATTGTATTCTTTTTTAAATAGTGAAATTAAAAAGAGCATTCCGGCACAAATTACTACCGATGGACCTGCCGGAGTATCCTTCCAACCCGATAGCAGCAATCCCCCTGTTACTGCAATAATGCTAAATAAAATAGCAATAAAGACCATTTTTTCAGGCGTTTTAGCAAAACGCCTTGCTGTTGCAGACGGAATAATTAGCAACGAGGTAATGATTAATGCCCCCACAAATTTCATACTTAATGCAATGGTTAATGCGGTTAAAATCATCAATAACAAACGCAAGCGAGCAACATTTAAACCTTCAATTTGAGCAAGTTCCGGGCTAATTGTGATGGATAATAAACGTTTCCAGAATATCATCAGCACCGATAAGATCAGAATTGCACCTGCCCCAATAAAAATCACATCAGAAAAATTAATTGCCAACAAATCGCCAAACAAGTAAGACATTAAATCTACTCTCACGTTATCCAGCAAACTAATGGTAATCACACCGAGAGAAAGGCTGGTATGGGCGATAATGCCTAAAACAGTATCAACTGAATAATTAGTTTTCTGTTCAAGCCAAACTAATAAAATTGCTAAGATAATTGTCATTACAATGACAGCAATGTAAGGATCAATTTGCAGAAAAATACCAAGAGCTACACCTAATAATGCCGAATGGGAAAGCGTATCGCCAAAATACGCCATTTTCCGCCAAACAACAAAAGCACCGAGCGGTGCTGTAATAAAGGCTAAACAAACACCTGCAAGCCACGCAGGTAATAAAATATCAAACATATCTCTTCCAAATAACAACAAGCGGTCGCTTTTTCATCACATTTCGTAAATTTATGGATTATTTATACCGCTTGATCTCGCTTAATTCATCTTGTGTTTTCAGCCAAGCCATTTTTTCTTTAATCTGCTTTTCCATTCCTCGTTCTGAAGGAAAATAGAATTGCGTGTTTTGAAGTTCAGGCGGAAAATAATTTTCCCCCGCAGCATAAGCATTCGGTTCATTATGAGCATAACGGTACTCTTCACCGTAGCCTAATGATTTCATTAAATTTGTCGGAGCATTACGTAAATGTTCCGGTACATCATAATCTTTTGCTTCTTTTGCTAAGCGTTTAGCTTCATTGAAAGCTTGATAAACCGCATTACTTTTAGGGGCAACGGCAAGATAAATAATCGCTTGGGCGATAGCTCTTTCCCCTTCATAAGCCCCAACTCTGGTAAAACAATCCCACGCCGCTATGGCAATTTGCATTGCTCTGGGGTCTGCATTACCAATATCTTCTGAAGCAATTGCCAGTAATCGTCTTGCTACATAAAGCGGATCGCCACCCGCAGTTAAAATGCGAGCATACCAATATAATGCCCCATCCGGTGATGAACCACGAATGGATTTATGGAGAGCAGAAATTAGATCGTAATAACGATCTCCCCCTTTATCAAAACGGGCTTGTCGCTCGCCCAATACTTCGGTAAGTAATGCTTTGTTTAACACTTTACCTTGAGAAGTGCTTTCTGCCATATCTGCCATTAACTCTAGGCAATTTAAGGCAAAACGAGCATCGCCATTTACATAATCGGCAAGTAATGTCAGTACATCATCTTCAAGCAGTAATTTTTCATTACCTAACCCACGTTCTACATCTGCTACTGCTATTTGCAAAATTTTTAAAATTTCGACCGCTTGTAGTGGCTTTAAGATGTAAATTCTCGCCCGTGAAAGTAACGCATTATTAAGCTCAAACGAAGGGTTCTCCGTTGTTGCACCAATAAAGATGATCGTGCCATCTTCAATATGGGGTAAAAATGCATCTTGCTGACTTTTGTTGAAACGATGAACTTCATCAACAAAGAGTAATGTTCGTCTGCCTGCTTGTCGATTTAATTTTGCTCGCTCAATTGCTTCTCGAATCTCTTTTACACCGCTGGTTACTGCTGAAATACGTTCCACTTCAGCGTCAAAATGATGAGCAATAATTTCGGCTAATGTCGTTTTCCCTGTTCCCGGAGGACCCCAGAAAATCATAGAATGACTATGTCCTGCTTCAATCGCTCTACGCAGTGGTTTGCCTTCGCCGATCAGATGAGATTGCCCCATATATTCAGCTAAATTTTGAGGACGCATTCTTGCTGCAAGCGGTCGAAAATCTTCTGCAAAATCAAAAGACAAGCTACTCATCTCTCTCCCTTAGCGTAAGCGAAGTTGGCGGCGAATATGACGCATCAGTAGGAAAATCCAAGGCCAAAGTACACCGCTGATTATTGCTCCGAATATCTCTTGTGAATTAAATTCAGCACTATGTAAAATGAATTCAACGACAAAAATAGCGAAACGGATCAGAACAATATATGCCATAACCAGTAAACTTTGTAGCCAAAGTGATAAGTTACGCAAAATAAGGTGATATTTCGCAACAAAATAAATAGCAATAGACAATATTAATGCGTGAATACCTAAAATTGAACCTAAAATTAGATCCCATACAATACCGGCTAAAAAAGCTGTGCCAACGCTAATTTTATCAGGCAGAGCTAATGCCCAGTAGATTAACACCAATACTACCCACGTGGGGCGTAATCCTTGAAAACCAACCGGCCAAGGCATAATTTCCAACACAAAAGCAATCACAAAAATTGCGAGAATAACCAGGATCTGAAAAATCGGGTTTGTTCTCATTATTCAGCTCCTTGTTCTATATGATGACCTTCATCACCTTCCTGCTCAGACTGTGATGCCGGATTTTCGTTTATTTCTTCTGTTTCAATTTGCTCTTCTTTGGAATCCAACTGAACTTCTGTTTTCTTATTTGACATCTTCTTTAATCGTTCAAACGGATTGACACTGTTTCGTCTTTCTTCCACAGCTTCACGTACTTGTTCAGGCGATAAACTTCGGCTGTAATTTTTCTCTTCCGCCGTGGGCCAAAGTAATAATAGATAACGTAAACGATCAAATGAAGCTAATGGTCTGGCAACAATTCTGGCAAATTGGCTTTTTGTATCATTTTCGACAGTTTCGACAATTGCAACGGGATACCCTTCTGGAAAGCGTCCGCCTAAGCCGGAGGTAACTAATACATCACCTTTTACTACATCAATAGAGCGAGGTAAATTATCAACAACTAATTCATTATTTAACCCTGTGCCATTCACAATACCACGCACATCATTGCGTAATACTTGCACCGGAGTGGCGTGGGTAATGTCAGTTAAAAGTAACACACGACTGGATTTTTCGCCTACGGAAATAATTTGCCCTACAACACCTCTTTCATCAATTATAGGCTGTCCGACAAAAGCCCCATCTAAACGACCTTGATTAATAATAACTTGCTGGCGGTAAGCATCCATCTCAGCAGCCAAAACCTCTCCAATCTTTTTATATTCATCTTGACGGAGTGGCGAACTTAATAACAATCTTAAGCGTTGATTTTCTACCTTTAATTGATCAAGGAGTAGTAAGTCTGCACTTTTTTCTCTTAATTGCTCTTTTAGTAAATTATTTTCCAACTGTAATTTATTGTTATCAATAAAATTGCCACTCACACCGTCTAAGATTGAGCGAGGCGTATTTGCAAAGTAATATAATCCACTAACCGTTGTTTCTAAGATATTACGAGCTTGAATCATCAACGAACTTCGACCATCAGAAATAATCAGTATAATAGATAAGATTACTGCAATAATTAGACGCATTCCTAGAGAAGGAGCTTTAGCAAAAATTGGTTTCATTAGAAAATATAATGTGAAATTTATTGGGAATATATAACGAAAATTGACAATAGATCATATCCATTGCCAACTTTCAATTTATTATCTAACTAGAAAAAATGATTATTCATCAGAGCTAAATACATCTCCACCATGCATATCGATCATTTCTAGTGCTTTACCGCCACCACGTGCTACACAAGTAAGTGGGTCTTCCGCCACAACAACTTGAACACCAGTTGAATCCGAAAGCAGGCGATCTAGATTATGTAGTAATGCTCCGCCGCCTGTTAGAACCATTCCTCGCTCAAAAATATCAGCTGCTAATTCTGGCGGACATTGCTCTAATACTGATTTAACCGCTTCAACAATACCGTTTAATGGTTGTTCAATGGCTTCTAAAACGTGTTTTGAATTCAATTCAAAAGTACGAGGTGCACCTTCTGCCAAGTTATGACCGTGTACTTCCATTGTTTTAATATCATCATCAGATTCAATTTTAGCTGTTGCAATTTCTTGCTTGATACGTTCAGCAGTTGCTTCACCAATAGCTGAACCAAAATGACGGCGAACATAGGCAATAATAGCTTCATCTAATTTATCACCACCAATGCGAACAGAGGTTGAATAAACAATGCCGTTTAAAGAAAGTACAGCAACTTCAGTTGTACCTCCACCGATATCAATCACCATCGACCCCATTGCTTCGTGTACAGGCAAACCTGCACCGATAGCAGCAGCCATTGGTTCTTCAATTAAATACACTTCACGTGCACCCGCACCAATTGCTGATTCTTTAATAGCACGACGTTCTACTTGGGTTGCTCCTGCCGGCACACAAACCAACACACGAGGACTTGGACGCATAAAATTATTACTATGCACTTGTTTGATAAAGTGTTGTAACATTTTTTCCGTTACAAAAAAATCTGCAATAACACCATCTTTCATTGGACGGATTGCCATAATGCTTTTTGGGGTACGACCCAACATCAATTTTGCGTGTGAGCCTACTGCGGCAATGCTTTTTAGCGATCCCATACGATCTTGTCTAACCGCAACTACCGATGGCTCATCTAAAACGATACCTTGCCCTTTCACATAAACTAATGTATTGGCTGTTCCGAGATCGATAGAAAGATCGTTTGAAAATAATCCTAAAAATTTTTTAAACATATAAAGAATCCGTCAAATAAAATTATTAAATAAATCAGGCACTATATCGTGCAAACATTGCTACTAATATAGCAAAAAATAGCGGTATTCAGCAATGAAAAATTTAACCCATTATAAAATTTGCTGCATAAGTTGATATGCATAAATCAGTAAGCTAAAAGCGATAAAATACATAATCAAGCCTGTAATTGCATCTAAAATTTGCCAAGTTCTACGCTTAGCAAAATAAGGTGAAAGTAATCTTGCTCCATACCCTAGCCCAAAAAACCATAAAAACGAACAAAGTAACGCACCTACTAAGAAATACATCTTACCTTCAAAGTCTAATTTCCCGCCAATACTGCCAACAATTACAACAGTATCAATATAAACATGAGGATTTAAAAAGGTAATGGCAAAAGTAATCATTAAAGCTTTTTTAAGACTTGAGGCATTCTCTCCACTTGCAACAAGAGAATCTCCGCTTTTAAATACGCTAATAAATGAACGACTACCGTAAGTAAATAGAAAAATTGCACCTAAGAGCGAAATAATTAAACTGAGAACAGGTAATTCTGAAATGACTGTCCCAAGTCCTAGCACGCCAATCGTCATTAAAAATACATCACCTAAAAAACAGATTAATGCAACCCAAAAAACGTGTTGTTTTAAAATGCCCTGCTTTAACAAAAAGGCATTTTGTGCCCCAATTGACACAATTAAACCAAAACAAACAACAAATCCTTGAATAAAAGTATTCATTTTTTCCTCAAAATCAATTACAAGCGGTCGATTATACAGAAAATTTTGCAAAAATTGGGTATAATTTACAGGATACTTTTTAAATGAATAGGAAATTTTTATGACTGATACTGCTCAACAACCATCTTGTGTTGTTATTGCCATTGCCGGAGCTTCTGCATCGGGGAAAAGCCTGATTGCCTCGACCATTTATAAAGAGCTGAAAAATGAATTGGGAACAGATAATATTGGCATTATTTCTGAAGATGCTTATTACCGAGATCAATCTCATTTAACAATGGACGAACGCATTAAAACCAACTACGACCACCCTAACTCAATGGATCATCATTTACTGGTTGATCATCTACGCCAACTAAAACAAGGCAAAGCGATTGAAATTCCCGAGTACGATTACACCGAGCATAATCGTAAAACGACCACCAAACACTTCGAGCCGAAAAAAATTATTATTTTAGAAGGTATTTTGCTTCTGACCGATGAACATATCCGTAATGAACTGAATGTTTCTATTTTCGTTGATGCTCCATTAGATATTTGCTTTATCCGCCGCTTACAACGTGATATGGTGGAACGTGGTCGTTCAATGGAATCGGTAATTACCCAATATCGCAAAACGGTTCGCCCAATGTTCTTACAATTTATTGAGCCATCAAAACAATATGCCGATATCATTGTGCCAAAAGGCGGCAAAAACCGTATTGCGATCGATATTCTCAAAGCCCAAATCAAACAGTTACTCAAATAGGAGCAAAATATGCGTTTATGCGACACCGATATTAAACGTTACTTAGATGAAGGCATTATCAGTATTACGCCTCGTCCTTCTGATGATAAAATTTCCGGTGCAACAGCAGATGTACGTTTAGGTAATTCATTCCGTGTTTTTCGTGAGCATAACACGCCTTATATTGATTTAAGTGGTCCTCGTGAAGAGGTTACCGCTCAATTAAACAAAGTAATGAGCGATGAAATTATTATTGGCGATGACGAAGCCTTTTTCCTACACCCAGGTGATCTTGCCCTTGCGACAACTCTTGAATCGGTCAGTTTACCTGCCAATATTGTTGGTTGGTTAGATGGACGCTCCTCACTTGCCAGACTTGGATTGATGGTTCACGTTACCGCCCACCGTATCGATCCGGGTTGGGAAGGCAAAATTGTTTTGGAATTTTTCAATGCCGGGAAATTACCCCTTGCCCTCCGCCCAAATATGGCAATAGGTGCATTAAGTTTTGAAATTCTAAGTGGTGATGCCGCTAAACCTTATAATGCACGAGAAGATGCAAAATATAAAAATCAACAAAGTGCGATTTCAAGCCGAATTAATCAGGATTAATTTAAATTTTTTAATTAAATACTACTGCTTGCGAAAAGCTATTTAGTTATGTTACATTCAAAATGCATTAATCAAAAACATATATAAGGAGATCACTATGTTACATTATGCTGTAGTATTTTTTATTATCGCCATCGTGGCAGCATTTTTGGGGTTTGGAGGTATAGCCGGAAGTGCAACTGAAATTGCAAAAATTTTATTTTTCGTATTTTTGGTTCTTACCGTTATTTCTTTCCTATTCAAACGAAAAAAATAGAAAAGTAAGTTATTGAATTTATAGAACACAGCATTTCGCTGTGTTTTTTATTATAGCTAAACTTTTTTGGCTATAATAATAGAAGCCCTTCGTATACGAAGGGCTTCTATTTATTTATAGTGTTAGTAGATTATTAGTTTGCACGAATAACAACACGACGATTTGGTTTTAAGCAGTCTTTTAGTGCTTGACCGGTTTCACCTTTACATGCTTTAACTTGGTTTGCTTTACCTTTACCAATAGCTTTAATGTTTGCTTTAACACCTTGTGCTTGTAAATATGATTTTGCGGTATTTGCACGCTGTTCAGATAATTTTTGGTTATAGGCTGCATCACCTAAACGGTCTGTATAACCAGTAACTGTTAAGCGTTTTACACCATTTGCCTTAATTTCACGAGCAATATTATTTAAAGTTGATTTACCTTTTGCAGTCAAAGTTGATTTATCAAAATCAAATAAGAAATCACCACTTAACACATATTCTTTTGCCGGAGCAGGAGCAACAGGCTCAGAAGCTGGCTGTGCAACCGGAGTTGGAGCATCCATTGCACGATTAATACTTGATGCGTTAAAACAACCAGCCAACATTAATGCAGTTGCTGATACCGCAGCTAATTTAAATACATTCTTCATATTAAACCCTTAAATAATAAATTAAATTCGCATTAATGTTAGAGCCTAATAGTCTAAAAAACAATAGGTTAGCGTCTAATTTTACTGAATTTACAAAATATTACAATAATAACTACTATCTCTTTACAATATATAAAATAGAAGTAATTAAGAATTAATATTAAATAGCAAAAAGCAAATATTACTATATCCACAAAATTAGGCTAAACAGCCAACCGATTAAGGAGTTGATTTTATATTCGACTAAGGTTGTTGGTATTATCAAACTATTCTGAAATAGACAGAATAGTACAAAGTATATTAAGAACAGCGTATTATTTTATAATGAGGGCTTTCATATATTAGAGTATTCAAATGAAGTTAAAAGGACTAAGCACTGTGAAATACAGCACTCAGTCCTTAAATTAGTCTAACTTTTTGAGCATTTAGATCGCTTATAACTATTTAGGCATTCAATGCTCTTAGAATATCATCTACCCTTTCTTTCGCATCACCAAATAACATTTGGGTATTTTCTTTAAAGAAGAGTGGATTTTGCACACCTGCGTAGCCTACTGCCATTGAACGTTTGAATACGATCACATTTTGTGCTTTCCATACCTCAAGCACAGGCATACCTGCAATTGGGCTTGATGGGTCGTCTAATGCGGCTGGGTTTACGGTGTCGTTTGCACCGATAACCAGCACCACATCCGTTTCTTCAAAATCATCGTTGATTTCATCCATCTCTAATACTACATCGTAAGGTACTTTAGCTTCAGCTAATAATACGTTCATATGACCCGGTAAACGACCAGCCACAGGGTGGATACCAAAACGCACGTTCACACCTTTTTCGCGTAATTTAGCCGTGATTTCCGCTACTGGATATTGAGCTTGTGCTACCGCCATACCGTAGCCCGGAGTGATGATAACAGAGCTTGCATTTTTCAACATTTCTGCCACTTCTTCTGCATTGGTTTCACGGTGTTCACCATATTCTTCATCGCCTTTGCTAGACTGCACTTCATTACCAAAGCCGCCTGCAATTACGCTGATAAATGAGCGGTTCATCGCTTTACACATAATATATGAAAGGATTGCACCTGAAGACCCTACCAACGCACCGGTTACGATTAATAAATCGTTGCTTAGCATAAAGCCTGCCGCTGCCGCAGCCCAACCTGAATAAGAGTTAAGCATTGATACTACCACCGGCATATCCGCACCACCGATAGAAGCAACTAAGTGCCAACCGAACACTAAAGCGATTGCAGTCATAATCAACACAGGGAAAATATTTTCCGGATGATTTAAGAAAACAGTCATTAGGAAGATTGAGACAACAATCGCTGCCAAATTCCATTTGTGTTTGTGAGGAATATTTAATGCCGCAGAAGAGACTTTACGACCAAATAATTTGCCACTTAATTTCCCGAATGCGACTAATGAGCCAGAGAAAGTAACTGCCCCGATGAAGATCCCTAAGAACACTTCAACATTGTGAATGTTAGCAAGTGTTGCTTGTTCTGCTAAGAATGCCGCTTTTTCCGCTTCACTAACTAAATAAGCCGGCATTGGAGCTTCAATATGTAAACCATAGCTATTAAAACCAACTAATACCGCTGCTAAACCTACAAAACTATGTAGAATTGCCACAAGTTCCGGCATTTCTGTCATTTCAACTTTAATCGCTTTTTTAACGCCGATAAATCCACCGATTGCCATAGCAATTAAAATCCAAATCGTGCCGTGAGATTGTGGACCAAAAATGGTTGCGACTAAGGCAATGCCCATACCCACAATACCATACCAACAACCGGCTTTTGCGGTTTCGTGTTTAGAAAGACCGGCTAAGCTCATAATGAAGAGAAGTGCTGCAATAATATAGGCAGCGGTAACAAATCCAAAAGACATCTTCGTTCTCCTTAACCTTTTCTAAACATTGCCAGCATTCGTTGCGTTACTTTAAAGCCACCAAAAATATTAATGCTGGCAACTAAAATCGCAATAAAGGCTAAAATATCAATAAAGAAATTACCAACAGGTTGTGCAATTTGCAGTACTGCCCCTACGATGATAATACCTGAAATCGCATTAGTTACCGCCATTAACGGGGTGTGTAATGCGTGGCTGACATTCCAAACCACATAGTAACCAACCACACAAGCCAGCACGAATACGGTAAAGTGCGATAAAAATGCTGCCGGAGCAACCGAAGCAATCCATAAGAATAATGCCCCTACGCCAGCCATTACGCCATATTTCACTTTTGGATTTGCAGGTTTTTCTTCTTTTTTGACCGCTTGTGGTGCAGCCGCTTGTTTTTGTGGTTGAGCTGAAACCTGAATTGGCGGAGCCGGCCAAGTTAATTCACCATCACGTACGACAGTTACGCCACGTAACACAACATCTTCAAAATTAATGTCGATTTGACCATCTTTATTCGGTGCTAACAGTTTTAATAAATTTACTAAGTTTGTACCGTAAAGTTGAGAAGATTGCGTTGGTAAACGTGCCGGGAAGTCGGTATAGCCAATCACTTTCACTTGGTTGTCGGTTACAAATACTTCGCCTGCTTTGGTGTATTCACAGTTACCACCGGTCGCTGCTGCTAAATCGACAATCACCGAACCCGGTTTCATTGAATCGACCATCTCTTTAGTGATTAAACGAGGAGCCGGTTTACCCGGAATTGCAGCTGTCGTGATGATAATATCCACTTCTTTCGCTTGAGCCGCATAAAGCTCCATCGCACGGCGGTTAAATTCTTCCGACATCACTTTCGCATAGCCGTCACCTGAGCCGCCTTCTTCTTCAAAATCAATTTCTAAGAAGTCTGCACCCATTGATTTCACTTGCTCTTTTACTTCAGGACGAGAGTCAAATGCACGCACGATTGCACCAAGACTGTTTGCTGCACCGATTGCTGCCAAGCCTGCAACACCTGCACCAATCACTAACACTTTCGCCGGTGGGACTTTACCTGCTGCGGTAATTTGACCGGTGAAGAAACTGCCGAATGAATTAGCCGCTTCAATTACGGCACGATAGCCCGAAATATTCGCCATTGAGCTTAACGCATCTAAGGCTTGTGCCCTAGAGATACGAGGTACTGCATCCATTGCCAACACATTAATTTTTTTAGACTGCAATTTTTCCATCAATTCCGGATTTTGTGCAGGCCAAATAAAGCTAACCAAAGTCGCACCTTCTTTGATTAAATCAATTTCAGTTTCTGTTGGGGCATTCACTTTAAAAATAATGTCTGCATTCCAAACTTCTTGTTGCGTGCTAATATTTGCACCTGCATTTAAAAATGCATTGTCTTCAAAACTGGCTTTAAAACCTGCCCCACTTTCAATAAGGACATCAAAGCCAAGCTTTTTAATCTGCTCAACGGTTTTAGGCGTTGCCGCCACACGAGTTTCACCGTCTAACAGCTCTCTTGGTACACCAATAAGCATAAAGACTCCTGTATGGTTGTTATTATTCAAGGCTAAATAATTAGCCTCACTCAAGTTAAAAAACTGTCTAAATGTACCATTAAATAAACTAAATTTGTAAAAAAATCTGACTATTTTTCGGGATTATTTCGTATTTTTTCAAATTTTAAGCTATCAAAAAATTTGCTACACTATTGGCGTAAAAAATTTAACAAAAAAGAAACAATTCAATGAATATTTTAGATCAAATCCAAATTATTTTGGTTGAAGCCTCCCTCCCTGCTAATATCGGCTCAACCGCACGGGCAATGAAAACAATGGGATTAACCCATTTGCGTTTAGTGGCTCCTAAGCAACCGATTGATGAACAAGCTGAAGCCCTTGCAGCAGGGGCAAAAGATGTACTAGATAACACTCAAATTTACGCTACTTTTGATGAAGCCATAGCCGATTGCCAACTGGTTATTGGCACTAGTGCCAGACTTCGCCATTTGCAAAACAGTTTAATTGAACCCAGAGATTGTGGGGAGTTAGTCATAAACCGTGCAAATCTTGGCAAAGTCGCAATTGTGTTTGGTCGTGAACGAGTGGGGCTAACAAATGAAGAGCTACTAAAATGCCACTATCATCTCAATTTCCCAACCAATCCTGATTATGGCTCGCTCAATTTAGCAATGGCGGTGCAACTGGCAAGCTATGAAATCCGTATGGCATATTTGCAAAATTCCGAACAACAACGACCGCTTGTAGAAGAAAAAGAGTACCCAACCGCAGAAGCCCTAGAACATTTTTTCGCTCACACCGAACGTTTATATAAAGAGTTGGGCTTTATCCGCAATGATGCCGTAATGTTGAAGCTCCGCCGGCTTTATCAACGAGCGGAATTAGAAACTAATGAGCTGAATTTACTAAGGGGAATGCTAACTGCGGTTGAGAAATCAAACTAACAAGCGGTCATTTTTCTGCTATATTTTGCAAATCCCTCTAAAACAAAAACGGTAAGATTTCTCTTACCGTTTTATCTCAATTATTATTTCAAATTCAACAATTTGTTTGAACTTTCAATAATGCTATCCATCGTTGAATCGCCTTTTAATTGCTCTTCGCTCATTGGTTCGATTTTCCAAATGTTATTAGCATAATCCATTACCGAACGGTCTGACGAGAAGTAACCCATATTGGCAATATTGATGATTGCTGAACGAATCCACGCTTTCTTATTGCGATAGGCTTGAGCCACTTTCTCTTGAGCTTCCACATAGCTGCGGTAATCTGCACAGGCTTGGTAGTAGTCGCCTGAGTTTAAGATCAAATCTTGGTAGCGATATGGATCTTCTGGCGAGAATTTGCCGTTTAGAATTTGTGAAATCGCTTCATTCAACTCACTGTCTTTTTCGAAGTAGTGATATGGCGAGTAGCCGTTACGGCGAAGCTCTTCCACTTGTTCTACTTCGTTACCGAAAATAAAGATATTATCTTTGCCAACGCGGTCTAAAATTTCCACGTTCGCACCATCTAGCGTACCAATGGTTAAAGCACCATTAAGGGCAAATTTCATATTCGATGTACCAGAGGCCTCTGTACCTGCTAATGAAATTTGCTCTGAAACGTCTGCCGCTGGAATGATCATTTGAGCTAACGACACGCTGTAGTTCGGAATAAACACCACTTTGATTAAATCATTAATGCGAGGGTCGTTATTCACCACACTTGCCACATCATTAATTAAACGAATCACTTTCTTCGCCGCATAATACGCACTCGCCGCTTTACCTGCAAAGATGAACACACGAGGTGTCCAATCCGCAGTTGGATTGCGTAAAATGCGGTTATAAAGTGTAATGATGTGAAGCACATTCATTTGCTGACGTTTGTATTTATGAATACGTTTGATTTGTACGTCAAAAATCGCTTCCGGATTAAGTGCAATACCTTGCGTTTCCTTAATATAGTTTGCTAAACGGCGTTTATTTTCAAATTTCACCGCAGCAACTTGAGCTTGTACATCAGCGTCATCAGCAAAATCATTGAATTTTTCTAATTCGCTTAAATCGGTTAGCCATTTATCGCCGATATATTTATCTAAAATATTAGCCAAGCCTGGGTTGGCGATCTTGATCCAACGGCGAGGTGTTACCCCGTTAGTCACATTAGTGAAACGATTCGGGAAAATGCGAGCGAAATCCGCAAAAATCGACTCCACCATTAAATCAGAGTGGATTTTTGCCACACCGTTTACTTTGCTTGAAGCCACTACTGCAAGCCATGCCATACGCACACGGCGGTCGCCTTGTTCGTCAATTAACGACACACGAGAAATCAAGTCATTATCGTCTGGGAATTGGCTACGAACTTCTTCTAAGAAATGTTCATTAATATCAAAAATAATTTCTAAATGACGTGGTAACACTCGGGCTAACATCTCTACCGGCCAGGTTTCTAACGCTTCACTCATTAAGGTATGGTTAGTATAGAAGAATGTTTTGCTGGTGGTTGCCCACGCTTGTTCCCAAGAATAACCTTTTTCGTCAATTAAAATACGCATTAACTCAGGAACAGCAAGGGTTGGGTGGGTATCATTTAAGTGAATTGCCACTTTATCTGCTAAATTTACACAAGAGCCAAATTCCGCTTCGTGGCGGCGGATGATATCTTGCACAGATGCCGAACAGAGGAAATATTCTTGACGTAAACGTAACTCTCGACCGTTATAAGTAGAGTCGTCCGGATAAAGCACACGAGAAACGTTTTCTGAGCTATTCTGTTTAACCATTGCAGCAAAATAATCACCACGATTAAACTCTGATAACGCAAAGCCTTTACCTGAAGCGTGAGCAGACCATAAACGTAAGCTATTCGTTGAGGTAGTTTCAAAGCCTGGGATCAGCTGATCGTGTGCTTGAGCGGTGATCTCTTCTTCCGGCTGCCACACTACTTTTTTACCTTCACGCCAGGTTTTTCCACCAAAACGGACAGGGAAACGTTTACTTGAACGTAGATATGGCCATACAAATTCGTTTTCCAACCATTCATCAGGCTGCTCTACTTGCTCACCATTACGGATTTCTTGGCGGAACATACCATATTCATATTGAATGCCGTAACCGATAGCAGGGATTTTCATTGTCGCAAGGCTATCTAAATAGCAAGCAGCTAATCGACCTAAACCACCGTTACCTAAGCCCGGATCGCCTTCTTCATTAATGATATCTTCAAGATCTTGCCCTAACTCTTTTAACGCAGCACCAATAAGCTCATAAACGCCTTCCGAGATCATCGCATTACTGAAAGTACGTCCCATCAAAAATTCCATTGATAGGTAATAAACACGGCGACTTCCATTTGCAACTTGGCTGCGACGAGTTTGTAGCCACTCTTCGGTAGATAAATCACGCACTACACGAAGTGCGGCATTTAACCAGTTACGTTTGCTCGCATCTCGAGGCTCAACACCTAATGCAAATACCATTTTATGTAAAATTGCGTCTTTTACGCTTTTAATCATTTCGGGGCTTAACGACTGCCTGCTCATTGAGTAAAATCTCCTAATTTTTATGGATATTACAAGCGGTTGAATTTACAAATTTTTTTGCAAATTTAACCGCTTGTAATAATATTTTGAATATATTAAATAATTTCGTGATATAAATTTTGATATTGTTCAGCCACTTTCGCCCAACCAAAATCTTGAGCCAGCGCATTTTGGCGAACACTTGACCAAAGCTTCTGTTTTTGCCACAAATTAATCGCTCTTATTGCCGCCTCTAAAAACGCCGGTGCATCAGGATAATCAAACACAAAACCTGTTGCGGTGCGGTTTTCAATACTCTCTTTGTGGCTATCAAATACCGTATCGGCTAATCCGCCTGTGCGGCGAACAAGTGGCAATGTGCCATATTTCAAGCCGTAAAGTTGAGTTAATCCACAAGGCTCGAAACGGCTTGGTACAAGAATCACATCGCCACCGGCTATAATTTGATGAGAAAGTGCTTCATCATAACCAATCTTAATACCGATTTGGTTCGGATATTTATGTTGGAAATAACGTAATGCATTTTCCAAATCCGGCGAACCACTGCCTAGCACGATAAGCTGTACATTGTGCTGCATTAGCGTATCAATATTCGCTAATAAGAAATCTGCCCCTTTCTGCTCGGTTAAACGAGTAACCATTACCATTAATAGGGCTTCTTTTTGTTCCGGTAAACCAAAAATACGTTGCAACTCCACTTTATTTTTCGCTTTACCGTGCATATAGTTAGGACGGTAATTGGCAACAATGTAGGTGTCGGTTTCAGGATTCCAAACATCATTATCAACACCGTTTAAAATCCCTCTCAATCTGCCTTGATATTGGCGAGTGGCAAGTAAGCCGTGTAAACCTGCCCCTGCAATCTCTTCAGTAATTTCACGTGCGTAAGTTGGGCTTACTGTCGTAATACGATCAGCAAAATATAAACCTGCTTTAAGGTAAGAAATTTCACCATAAAACTCTAAGCCTTCAGCCTGAAAAAACTCCCAAGGTAAACCAAGCTCAGCCAGATGGAACGCATTAAAACGCCCTATATAGGCAATATTATGAATAGTAAATACGGTTTTGACGTTGCTACCCCAGCTTTTCAGATAAGCACAAGAAAGACCTGCCTGCCAGTCGTGAGCGTGTAACACTTGGGCTGAACCCCACCAGTGATCCAAGCCTTGAGCAAGTTGAGCACCTATATAGCCTAATAACGCAAAACGTTTGTAGTTATCGATATAATCTTGATAATTCGCATCGTGATAAGGATTACCATCACGCATAAACAGATGTGGTGCATCAATTACATAAATGCCTAATCCGTTGAAATAGGCAAATCGAACCGTAACTAAACCGGCAAAAGTACCTATTGTTGCCACTTCTACGGTTTCACCTAAGGTTTGGGCAACTTTAGGATAATAAGGAATTAATACTCTGACATCATTACCTGCTTGTTGTTGAGCAAAAGGCAGAGCCCCCATAACATCAGCCAGTCCACCTGTTTTAATCAGCGGATACATTTCCGAGCATATATGTAAAATTTTCATTTTTTACCATTTAATTGTGTTGCAAATTTTTATTAAATTTAGACCGCTTGAAAATAATACTTCGGGTATTTAAACCCGAAGTATTATAGCATCAATATTTAAATTGTATATTTAATATCCGTATTAACTTCTTTACCTGCCAGCTTATCTAGCATTGAACGCGTAACCAATACAATTCCATTTTTACTGACTCGGAAATTTTTAGCATCTTCTTCCGAATTAACCCCAATTTGCAAACCGTCCGGGATTACGCAATGTCGGTCAATCACCGCTCGTTTAATCACACAGTTTTTGCCGATAGTAACTTGTGGAAGAATAACAGTATGCTCAATAACAGATTCTGATTCAACGTGAACACGGTTAAATAACACCGAGTTACTGATTTCAGCATCGGTAATCACACAGCCACCTGCAATTAATGAGTTATCTAAGGTTCTTGCACGCGTATGATTATAGAAGAAACGTGCCGGTGCAGTTTGCTGAGGGCGACCGTGAATCGGCCAAGACTCATCATATAAATCCAATTCAGGATCTTCAGAAACTAAATCCATATGAGCAGACCAATAGCTATCAATTGTTCCTACATCACGCCAGTAAATTGCACCACTTGCATTACGTCCTTTGCAAGAACGCTCGAATGGATGAGCGTATAACACGCCTTGCTCTACTGCTTTTGGAATAATGTCTTTACCGAAATCGTGCGATGTTCCCGGTGTTGAAGCCTCTTTTTCTAGCATTTCATAGAGATAATCTGCATTGAATACATAAATTCCCATTGAGGCTAAAGACGAATCAGGTTTGCCCGGCATTGACGGTGGATCAGCCGGTTTTTCCACGAACTCTTTCACTTTTAGTTTTTCATTTACCGCCATTACCCCAAATTCTGAGGCTTGAGAACGTGGCACTTCAATACAGCCCACCGTACATTTAGCACCTTGATCAACGTGATCTTTTAGCATTTGAGTGTAATCCATTTTATAGATATGGTCGCCTGCCAAAATAATGACATATTTTGGACGATAATGTGATTTCATCATCGCCATATTTTGATAAACCGCATCAGCTGTACCACGATACCAAGTGTTTTCATCTAATTGCTGACGAGCAGGTAACATATCAATATATTGGTTACGCTCATAAGGCAAGAACGACCAACCACGCTGTAAATGACGCAATAGTGAGTGAGCGGCATATTGCGTAATAACGCCAATTTTTAATAAATTTGAGTTAATGCAGTTAGATAACGCAAAGTCAATAATACGGCGGCTTCCCCCAAAATAAACAGCAGGTTTTGCACGTTTATCTGTTAATTCATAAAGACGAGAACCTCGTCCACCGGCTAAAATTAAAACCAACGTTTCATTCGTCAAATCTTGTCTTGCAACAAGAGAGGTTGATTCTTGGTTAAGCATGTTGTGTCTCCAATATTTTTGTGTGAATTCCATCACTTTTTTGAAGTACGCATACTCCCATATTATTGAGCGTAACTGATTGCGTTTCTGTCATCAAAGTACCGTTTTTTTGCCCGATAACCACTTTCCAGTAGCCTTTAGGCAATAAAAATTGCTGTTTCTGGCGTTTGGCATTAACCAAAATCAACCAGTTATCCTGTAATAAAATTGCTATTTCTTTTAAGCTATTATTATGCCAATCTTCAATTTGCAACGGTTCTGCTAATGCATTGAGCCAACGAGCCGATTGACTGTCCCACCATTGATTTTGGGCTGAAAGCAGTGGGATTTTTTTTCGTAATGCAATGAGTTCGGCAACATAACCTATCCGAGCTTGGTTAGCATTTTCCCAATCTAACCAAGTGGTTTCATTGTCTTGACAGTAGCCATTATTATTGCCTTGTTGAGTATGTCCCATTTCATCGCCGGCAAATAACATTGGCACTCCCCCCGAAAGAAGTAAGGTTGCCAATAAGCCATAAGCGGTCATTTCTCGCTGTTTTTTTACCGATTCATCATCTGTTTCACCTTCCACACCGTGATTATGGCTGAAGTTTTCATTATGCCCATCACGATTTTGTTCGCCATTCGCCAAGTTATGTTTTTGGTTATAGCTGACTAAATCTTGCAGATTAAAACCATCGTGAGCAGTAATAAAATTAATACTTTTCGAGGCGGAATGTTTGGAAAAAATATCATCACTGCCGGCAAAACGGCAGGCAAATAAGCCTAGATCGCCTTGATTATGCAGCCAGAAAGCACGCATATCATCACGATAACGATCATTCCATTGGTAAAACGGCTCGGGGAATTTACCAAGTTGATAGCCCTCACCACCAATATCCCAAGGCTCGGCAATTAATTTGATATGAGCGAGTTTCGAGCAACTTTGGATTGCCTTAAAAAAGTCCGCTTTTTCGGAAAAACTTGGGGTTCTGCCTAACACCGATGCTAAGTCAAAACGGAATCCGTCCACGTGGCACTCGTCCACCCAATAACATAAGCAATCGATTGCCCAACGGAGAATATTAAGATTGGTTAAATTAAGTGTATTGCCACAACCTGTCCAATTTTCATATTCGCCTTGCTCGTTTAGCCAATATGCGTGGTTATCAAGCCCTCTAAAACTGAGCATTGCACCGTCTTTACCACCTTCAGCAGTGTGGTTAAATACTACGTCCATAATCACTTCAATGTTGGCTTTGTGTAGTGTTTTCACTAATTGCTTAAACTCTTTAAGCGGATTTTTATTATCTGAAGCCAATTTCGGATCAACCGCAAAATTACCTAAAACATTGTATCCCCAATAATTTACTAAGCCTTGCTTTTGTAAATGAGGTTCATCAATATGGTAAGTAATTGGTAATAATTCTACCGCTGTGATACCCAGTTTTTTCAAATACTCAATGGAATTTTTATGAGCTAATCCTGCAAAAGTTCCTCTAATTTCTTGTGGTATAGCAGGATTTAACTGACTGAACCCTTTAACGTGCACTTCATAAATAATGGTTTCTGTCCAAGGGGTGAAAAGCTGACTATCCCCTTCCCAATCAAAGTGTTCATCAACTACTACAGATTTTGGGGCAATCTGTCCATTATCTCGCTCATCATTCCAAGCATACCACTTTACAGCCTCTTCACTGCTCAGATCAGGCATTCCCTCAATGGCTTTGGTATAAGGGTCGATCAACAACTTATTTGCATTAAACAGCAAGCCTGCTTGCTCGTTTTGTTCTCCCTTAACTCGATAACCATATTTAGTGCCGGCTTTTACACCTTCAACAAAAATATGCCAAGTATGTTCACTTGCACTCATTGGAATGCGGGTTTCTTGATTACTTTCATCAAAAAGGCACAATTCAATAGCGGTCGCATTTTGTGAAAAAATTGCAAAATTTGTGCCAAATTTACCCGCTTGTATGCAGAGCGAACTGCCAAGAGGGAATGGTTTACCTCTAAAAAACTTCATTTATATTTACTACTTTGCTTTTTTAGTTACTTTTTTCTGCACAGCTTTTTGCTTTTTCGTTTTTGTAATAAAAATAGTTGATAACGGTGGTAATGTAATATTAATAGAATGACTTCTGCCGTGTGATTCTACTTCTTCAGTCGCAAATTTATCCTCATTACTTACATTACTTCCACAATAGCAAGCTAAATCAGAGTTTAATATTTCTTGATATTCGCCGGCTTCGTTCACACCGATGCGGTAATCTTTACGCACTACAGGAGTGAAATTACTTACCACAATCACGCTCTCACCATTTTTTGCTTTACGCTCAAAGGCAAATACAGAATTATCGTGATCGTCCACCACAAGCCATTCAAAACCTGCTGGGTCATAATCTTGCTCGAAAAGTGCCGGTGTTTCGGTGTATAAACGGTTCAAGGCTTTCACCCAACCTAGTACACCTTTATGCCATTCACCGCCATCTTCGCCGAGCAGATACCAATCCAAACTCTCTTCAAAATTCCACTCTTTGCCTTGCCCAAATTCATTGCCCATAAAGAGTAATTTTTTGCCCGGATAGCCCCACATATAGCCGTAATAAGCCCGCAAATTCGCAAATTTTTGCCAGCAATCGCCTGGCATTTTATTTAATAGCGAGCCTTTGCCATGTACCACTTCATCGTGGGAAAGCGGCAGTACAAATTTCTCACTATATTGGTAAGTCATCCCAAAGGTCATTAAATTGTGGTGATAACGGCGATAAATCGGATCTTTTTGCATATAGCGTAAAGTGTCGTTCATCCAGCCCATATTCCACTTGTAATTAAAGCCCAAGCCTCCGTGTTCCGTTGGGTGCGAAACGCCGGCAAATGAGGTGGATTCTTCCGCAATCGCCGCACCACCTTGACTTTCATTGCGTAAAATATTGTTAGTGTGGCGTAAGAAATCAATCGCTTCTAAATTTTCACGTCCGCCGTATTTGTTTGGAATCCACTCTCCGTCTGAGCGGGAATAATCACGGTAAATCATTGAAGCTACAGCATCCACCCGTAACGCATCAATGCCGAAACGTTCGATCCAATACAACGCATTACCCGACAGATAATTATTCACTTCATTTCTGCCGTAATTAAAAATCAAGGTATTCCAATCTTTGTGATAGCCCTCTTTCGGATCAGCGTGTTCATAAAGATGTGTGCCATCAAAATAGACCAAACCGTGTTCATCAACCGGGAAATGCCCCACCACCCAGTCTAAAATCACGCCAATGCCTTTATCGTGTGCTTTTTGAATAAAATAACGTAAGCCTTCAGGGCTGCCAAAACGACTGGTTGGTGAATAAATCCCTGTAGTTTGATAACCCCAAGAGCCATCAAACGGGAATTCGGAAATCGGAAGGAGTTCAATATGGGTAAAGCCCATATCTTTGACATAAGGAATAAGTTCATCAGCTAACTCTTCGTAGCTTAGCCAATAGTTATTTTCAATATTTCGCCGCCAAGAACCTAAATGCACTTCATAAATGGAAATCGGTTTGTTTTCAGCGTTTGCCGCACGACACGTTTTCTCTAACGGCACGATGCTTGGTAAACCCGACACAATTGATGCCGTATCCGGACGGAACTGAGAGGCAAAAGCGTAAGGGTCAGATTTTAAACGTAACACGCCGTTGCTATCCAACACTTCAAATTTATAGCACGCTCCCTTTTTAACGTTCGGCAAAAAAATATCCCATATTCCTGAATCCGGGTGAAAACGCATTGAATGGACTAATCCATTCCAATGATTAAAATCGCCCACAACCGAAACACGCAAAGCATTAGGTGCCCAAATACTAAAATGCACGCCACCAACTTCATTTTGAGTAACTAAATGAGCCCCTAATTTTTCATAAGGACGAAGCTGTTTACCTTCGGCAAATAACCAATTATCCAGCTCTTGAATGTGAGTTTTGAAACGGTAAGGATCTTCAATATCTAAAGTTTCTCCCTCATATTCCACTAACAAGCGGTAAGAAAAATCAATTTTTTTACCAATGATTTCGGCAATAAAAAAACCTCTATCATCAATTTTTAACATCGACGACACAGGTTTTCCTTTTAAATCAATAACTCGACAAGAAGTAGCGGAAGGGAGGAAAGCTCTGATGACAATACCGTTATCAATAGAATGAATGCCTAAATAGGAAAAAGGATCTTTACAATAACCGAGAGATAGTTGATCGATAAATGTTAAATCTCTGTCGGAGTAAGTATAATCTTGCATAGGCACTCCTTGCTTAAACGTTTAATACTCATATTTTAGTAGTTCTACTCTACCACTAAATAAAAATAAAAGAAGTAGATTTATTCTGTTTTTTGATGCAAATCACAAAATAATTTTTATGACTAAATCGATTTAGTTCGTGAATAAAGAATTAACCACCAAATTTGTGAGCTAGATCACATTTTCATAAATTTTAATTTTATTTAGCTATAACGGTTTAGCAAAAATAGAGTAAACTAACGCTCAAATTTATAGTTTAAAAATCAACCTTAAAATAAGGAGTTAAAATGCTTAATTTATCGGCAAAAAACATCCGTTTAAATGGCTCGGCAAATAGCAAAGAAGAGGTTATCCGCCTTGTTGCAGCTGAATTAGTCGCAAATGGCAATGTCGCTGAAGGCTATGAAAGCGGAATGCTTGCCCGTGAAACCCAAACCTCAACTTTTTTAGGTAATGGCATTGCCATTCCACACGGCACATTAGATACCCGTGATTTAGTAAAAGAAACAGGCGTGCAAATTATCCAATTACCAGAAGGTGTTGAATGGGGAGAAGGCAATAAGGCTTATGTCGTTATCGGTATTGCAGCAAAATCAGATGAGCATCTAACCTTACTTCGCCAACTTACTACCGTTTTAAGTGATGAAGACGCCGCAAACCAACTTGCAAAAACACAAAATCTTGATGAATTTATTGCGGTTTTAAGCGGTAAGAAAAATCTCCCTACTCTTTGTGAAGAGCTTGTCTCCTTAAACGTTGAATCTTCAAGCCTCATTACTCTCTCTGCAATTAACGCAGCAAAACTACAAGAAAAAGGCTATGTTTCCCAAGTATTTATGAGTGATGTTATTGCAAATAATGCTTTAAATTTAGGTAACAATCTATTTATTACAGATTCAGCCAAAGGCAACCAAGCCAACGGTTTAGCTGTTGCTCGTAATACACAAGGTCAAACGCTAGTTACCGTTGCTCAAACAGATAGCAGCTTACAATCTCTATTAGCTCAATTATTAAAAGCAGACGTTCGTACTCAATTTGCTAATGCGAATGCCGCTCAAATTATCGCTTTATTAAAAGGCGAAACAGCAGAATTAAACACCCAAGCTTCTGCAAGTAACCAAGTTATTGGTACATTTACCATTCGTAACGACAACGGCTTACACGCTCGCCCGGCAGCACTTCTAGTGCAAACAGTTAAACCATTCACATCAAAAATCACGGTTGAAAACTTAGACCGTAGCACACCACCGGCAAGTGCAAAAAGTGCGATGAAAGTGGTTGCTTTAGGAGCAAGTAAAGGACACCGTTTACGTTTTGTAGCTGAAGGTGATGATGCACAACAAGCGATTGAAGCATTACAAAAAGCAATTACCGAAGGTTTAGGCGAAAGTGTTTCTTTTGTGCCGGAAATTGAAGATACGATTGAAAGTGCTTCTGTTTCTACACCGGTTCAAGCTGAAGCAGCTACTGTATCTGCTCCTGTAGAAAACCAAAAAGAAGCGACATTCGTGATTAAAAACGAACACGGCTTACACGCTCGTCCAAGTGCCGTATTAGTAAACGAAGTGAAAAAATTCAATGCAAAAATTGAAGTGCAAAATGTTGATAAAAATTCACCGCTTGTCAGTGCTAAAAGCCTAATGAAAATTGTTGCCTTAGGTGTAACTAAAGGCACAACGCTGCGTTTTGTGGCAACAGGCGATGATGCTGAAGCGGCTCTTACTGCCATCGGTGCAGCAATTGAAGCAGGTTTAGGCGAATAAGGAAAAATTATGCGTATTGCAACTGTAACTCTAAACCCTGCCTTTGACTTAGTCGGACGACTAAAACGCATTGAAATTGGCGAAGTAAATACCGTTGAAACTTTAGGCTTATACCCTGCCGGTAAAGGTATTAATGTGGCAAAAGTGCTTGCGGATTTAGGCACAAACCTTGCTGTAACAGGTTTTTTAGGCGAAGAAAATCAAGGCGATTTCGTTAATGCGTTTAAACAGAATGGTTTAAATGACGAATTTTATCGTATTCAGGGTAAAACCCGCATCAACGTAAAAATTACTGAAACCGAAGCAGATGTAACCGATCTTAACTTCTTAGGCTTTGAAATTTCAGCTCAAAACTGGGAAAACTTTGTCGCA
The DNA here is from genome assembly GCF_036880405.1 of Mannheimia indoligenes. NCBI lineage: Bacteria > Pseudomonadati > Pseudomonadota > Gammaproteobacteria > Pasteurellales > Pasteurellaceae > Mannheimia > Mannheimia indoligenes. The sequence continues at coordinate 136,637 of NZ_JBAJJM010000005.1, forward strand.
CAATCTTCCCAATGGAAAGATAAATTTGACTTAATCGTAGTTTGTGGCTCTCTCCCTCGTGGCGTAAGCCCAGAGCAATTTGCCGAGTGGTTGGAATCTTTACATCAGCAAGGGTTAAAAGTGGTGTTAGATACAAGTAATGCGGCTCTAACCTCTGGTTTAACCGCTCACCCTTGGCTAATCAAACCAAACCGCCGAGAGCTTGAAGTATTAGTGGGTCGCTCATTAAATTCAACCGAAGAGATTATTGAAGCAGCCCAACAGTTACGCAGTCAAGGTATTGAAAATGTCATTATTTCAATGGGTGAAAAAGGTTCGCTCTGGCTCAATAATGAAGGCGTGTTACAAGCTCAACCACCTCGTTGTGAAAATGTGGTGAGTACCGTAGGTGCAGGCGATTCAATGGTAGCTGGTTTGATTTACGGTTTTTCTCAAGATTGGAATAAAAGCCAAATCCTTAAATTTGCTTCGGCAACTTCTGCAAATGCAGTTGCTCAAAGCAACGTGGGCGTGGAAGATCGTAAAGTGATTGATGCACTTGCAGAACAAGTAAAAATTACAGAATTATAAAATATAGGGACGTACTTCGTGCGTCCTACAACGAATTTTATTTACATATAGGAACTCCAAATGAATATTTCTTTTGTCTTCCCTCAAACACTTGGTAACGCTCGCCGTTTCTTAGTGAATGAAGTATTAAGCACAGCCGCTAAACAGCAAGGCTACAATGTTGTACCTGCCAACCAAGCTGATTTTGTCGTGTTATTTGATAATAATATCACCGCAGAAGCAGCAGGTAAGAAAGGAGCAATTTTAGATTTAGAGCAAGCCTTTGCTCAACCTGAAACCAGCCTTAAACAAGCGGTCGAAAATGCACAAATTTTTGCAAATGCCCCTACTACACCAACAATTTCTACTTCAGGCGTGAAGAACATCGTTGCCGTTACTGCTTGCCCAACAGGTGTGGCTCATACCTTTATGTCTGCCGAAGCGATTGAAAACTATGCGAAAGCTCAAGGCTGGAATGTGAAAGTTGAAACTCGTGGACAAGTGGGTGCAGGCAACCCGATTTCTGCGGAAGAAATTGCCGCTGCTGACTTGGTTTTCGTTGCCGCTGATATTGATGTGGATTTAGAGAAATTCAAAGGTAAACCGATGTATCGCACATCAACAGGTTTAGCTTTAAAGAAAACCGCCCAAGAGTTTGAAAAAGCCTTTGCACAAGCTAAAGTTTACGAAGGTGGTGTAGCAAAAGCCGATAATGCAGAAGCTGCAACAGGCGAGAAAAAAGGCTTGTACAAACACTTAATGACAGGCGTTTCGCATATGTTACCGCTTGTTGTCGCAGGTGGTTTGTTAATTGCTATCTCATTTATGTTTGGTATTGAAGCATTTAAAGATGAAACCATCGCAGGCGGATTACCGAAAGCATTAATGGACATCGGCGGCGGTGCGGCATTCCACTTAATGATTGCCGTATTCGCAGGCTATGTAGCCTTCTCTATTGCTGACCGCCCGGGTTTAGCGGTAGGTTTAATTGGCGGTATGCTGGCAACCACAGCCGGAGCTGGGATTTTAGGCGGTATCGTAGCAGGTTTCCTTGCCGGCTATACAGTGAAATTCTTAAACAGTGCAATCCAACTTCCACCAAGTTTAACTTCACTTAAACCAATTTTAATTTTACCGCTATTAGGTTCAGCCATTGTTGGATTATTAATGATTTACTTCATTAATCCACCGGTGAAAGCATTAATGGACGCATTAGTAGAATGGTTAAACACAATGGGGCAAACCAATGCAATCATTTTAGGTATTGTACTAGGCACTATGATGTGTACCGATATGGGTGGTCCGGTGAATAAAGCGGCTTATACCTTCGGCGTTGGCTTAATTGCTTCACAACAATATATGCCAATGGCAGCGGTAATGGCAGCAGGTATGGTGCCACCAATTGGTATGGCTATTGCCACTTTAATTGCTCGCAACAAGTTCAACACCAACCAACGTGATGCGGGTAAAGCCTCATTTGTGCTAGGTTTATGCTTTATTTCAGAAGGTGCATTACCTTTCGTAGCAGCAGATCCTATTCGTGTAATCCTAAGCTCAATCTTAGGTGGTGCAACCGCAGGTGCGATTTCAATGGCTTTAGGCATTACCTTACAAGCCCCTCACGGTGGTTTATTCGTCATTCCATTTGTATCACAACCATTAATGTATTTAGCTGCAATCGCAATTGGTTCAGTAGTAACAGGTGTGGTTTACGCTACAATCAAACAAAAAGCGGAATAATTTACGAACAAAAAACGGAGCTAATGCTCCGTTTTTACTTTTACGTAATAGAAATTCACTTTCTTTCACGAAAACTATCCCAACTCAATAATCCAATCGAAACCAGCAAGCAGACCATTAAAATATAGGAGCTGGAATCCAGCGTTTCTCCGATAGCAAATGAAATCAGTAACATTACCAGCGGTTCAACATAGCCTAGTAATCCCAATACATTAATTGGCAGTAAATTACTGGAGGCGATGTAAAGAATAAAAGCACTACCACTCACTAAACCAAGTAAGGCGAGGTAAAAATAGATATTTGGGTTTTCAATTACAACTTGGCTCATTTCTACTTGACTGAGGTAATACAATGCAAAAGGAAGCACCAGCAATAATTCCACAAAAAATGTGGCTAAGTTATTGATTTGAAAATAGCGGCGAAGAGTAATATAAATCGGATAGCCCAACCCAGCTACCCAAGTTGCCCAAGAAATTGAGCCTGAAACAATCAAACTGCTACCAACGCCAATCATTGCAAAACCCAGCGAAAACCATTTTAACGGAGTGAACTGCTCCTTAAACACAATTTTACCGAGTGCGACTGCCACAATCGGTAACAAAAGATAACCAATCGAAACTTGCAACGCCTGCCCGTGATTAGGAGCCCATAAAAATAACCAAAGTTGTACACCTGTATTAAACGCAAGCAGTAAAATAATCGCTACAAGCGGTGGATTTTCACGAATTTTTTGCAAAAGCCCATAAAAATGCTTATGTTGCTTAAACAATATAATGGCGAGCAGGATAAATGGAATAACAACAACTATCCGAAAGCCAAACATCGCCTCGCCATCTAACGGGCGAAGTAAAACCGCAAAATAATAAACGATTCCAAACAATAAATTTGCCGAAAGTGAGGCTAAAATTCCTTTAAGCATTTGGCTTTACCATTAAAATTTGTAAATAATTCTCTGTCTTTTAATATGGTATGCAAAAATTTGTAAGTAATCTAGCTATATCGGCATTTTACCTATACAATAAACGTAATTTTTCACTCTCTTTTATTTATAGGACCTAATAATGAAAAAGATTTTTTGGATTTTATTGATCGCTGTTCTTGCTGTTGGCGGTTATTCATTAACAAAATATAACGATTTAATGCGTGCGGAAGAAGACATCAATTCCGTGTGGGGTAATGTAGAATCTGCGTATCAACGCCGTGCGGATTTAATTCCAAACCTAGTAAACACCGTAAAAGGTCAAGCTAACTTTGAGAAAGAAACCTTAACTTCTGTGATTGAAGCTCGTGCGAAAGCAACTGCCGTAACCATTGACCCAAGCAATGCAACCGAAGAGCAAATGGCGAAATTCCAAGAAGCCCAACAAGGTGTAAACTCTGCCCTTTCACGCTTATTGGTTTCAGTTGAGAAATACCCTGAGTTAAAAGCACACGATGCGTTTTTAAACTTACAAGCACAGTTAGAAGGTACAGAAAACCGCATTAACGTTGAACGCAATAACTTCAACGAAAAAGTGAAAGAATACAACAAGCAAGTGCGTGAATTCCCAACTAAATTAGCAGCAATGATTATGGGCTTTAAAGCAAAACCACAGTTCAAATCTGAAGCAGGCTCGGATAAAGCACCACAAGTAAACTTTAACTAAGTTGTATTAAATTATCTATATTTTAAAGCAATAAGCTCTTTCAAATTCGGTGCTTATTGCTTTATTTTTAAGGGGATCAAATGGGATTATTTTCTTTTCTTTCTAATCAATTACCTATTGATACTAAACTTATCGAACAAGCTATCGCCCATTTAGAGCAGCGTACTTCTGCGGAATTGCGTGTGGTAGTAGAGCGAAAAGCCAAGATCGAGGAAATGCAAAATGCGGCTATGGTGCGTGCAAATCAACTATTTGATGAACTCAAAATGCGAGAAACCGCACAACGTAACGGCGTGTTGATTTATCTCTCATTTAAACCTCACTATGTTGCTGTAATTGGCGATGAAGGTATTCATCAAAAAGTAGGCGATGATTTTTGGCAAAAAATCTATCAAACAATGTGTATTGATTGCCAAAACGGTAATTATACTCAAGCAATTTGTGATGCCATTAAAATTGTGGAAGAGCCATTAGCCCACTATTTCCCTTATCAAGAAAATGATCAAAACGAGTTGTCTAATGAGGTGGTAATAAAATGATGAAATCTATTTGCAAAATTTCTCACTTTTTTGACCGCTTGTTATTCGTTCTACTGGCAATATTTAGTGTAAATGCAGTAGCGGTAACTTATCCCGAGCCGCCAAAGCCGTTTTATTACATCACGGACTACACTAAAAACACGCTAAGCCAACAAGAATGGCGAACCTTAGAAGATGCGTTAATTGCTAACCGTGCTAAAACAAGCTCGCAAATTGCCGTCGTAATTGTACCTAGTACGGAAGGCGAAGCGATTTCTACCTATGCTCACACCCTATTTAACAAATGGGGTATTGGGCGTAGCAAAAACAACGAAAACAACGGGGTTTTATTACTGATCGCCAAAAATGATCGCAAACTCTTTATTGCAACTGGGCGAGGGTTAGAAGGAGCATTGCCGGATGCCATTGCATCAAGCATCATTCGAAATGACATCACCCCATTCTTCAAACAAGATCAATATGCAGCAGGGATTGCTCGTGGATTATCAGCTATTATGGCAGCCATTAACGGCGAATATGCCCCTTATGCAAGTTATGGCGAAGAAGCTCAAGAAGCATTTGATGATATTGACGGATTACTCTTTTTCCTCTTTGCAGGAATGGTGATCCTCCTCATATTCCGCCCACGCGATAATACCTACATTAGCCCAAGTTCAATGGATCAATTAGGGAAAGTGTTAAGGGAAAGCCAACGCAGAAGTGGCGGTTTCGGCAGACACTCAGGTGGATTTGGTGGTGGCTTCGGCGGCGGTCTAGGTGGTGGGTTTGGCAGAGACTCCGGCGGCTTTGGCGGTAGTTTCGGCAGTGGCGATAGCTTCGGTGGTGGCTCATCAGGCGGTGGTGGTGCCGGTGGAAGCTGGTAATTCCACTTCAGTTCCGATATAGGAATAGCACAAAATACAAGCGGTCAAATTTGCAAAAAATATCACAAATTTGACCGCTTTCATTATAATAATTCCGCTTGTGCCAGAATTTTTTCTTGCTCTAGGGCGAGTTTTTCCAACTTACGTTGCTCTCGTCTTTCTTCATCAACGGCTTCCCAAACATCATAGGCTTGAACAATTTTCGCAACCACCGGATGGCGGACAATATCTTTGCTGTCAAAGAAGTTAAAGCTGAGATCAGGTACATCTTTTAGCACTTCCATTGCGTGCTTTAAGCCTGATTTTTGGCTACGGGGCAAATCCACTTGGGTAACATCACCCGTAATTACTGCTTTAGAATTAAAGCCAATACGGGTTAAGAACATTTTCATCTGTTCGGTGGTGGTGTTTTGGCTTTCATCTAAAATGATAAAGGCATCATTTAGCGTTCGCCCACGCATATAAGCAAGCGGAGCAATTTCAATCACACCTCTTTCCATCAATTTTTGAGCTTTTTCAAAACCAAGCATTTCAAAAAGAGCGTCATATAATGGACGTAAATAAGGTTCGATTTTCTGTCCTAAATCACCGGGTAAAAAACCTAGCTTCTCCCCAGCTTCAACCGCCGGGCGGGTCAGCAAAATACGGCGGATTTCTTGGCGTTCTAAAGATTCCACCGCAGCTGCTACCGCTAAAAAGGTTTTTCCTGTACCTGCCGGTCCAATACCAAAGCTGATATCGTGGCTTAAAATATTGCGAAGGTAAGCTTGTTGATGCTCTCCTCGAGGCTTAATTACCCCACGTTTGGTTTTGATTGCTATCTCGCCTTGTGTGCTAGCCTGCCACTGGTTCTGCAGCAACATTCGGCTTTCTTGAATGGCAATATGCACCTCTTCTAAGTCTAGCTCTTTGATCTTGCCTTTAATTGGAGCAGTTTCGTTGTAGAGCTGTTTGATGAGCTTTACACTATTTTGAATAAGACTTGCAGAATAATGATTTTCGTCTACGGATTGAATAGTAAAGTTAAATCCTTGACGGGAAATAACTAAATTAAAACTTTTTTCAATAAGAGCTAAATGCTCGTCAAATGCACCGCAAAGGGATTGCAGACGTGCGTTGTCTTGAGGTTCTAAACTAAAAATAATTTCGTTCAAAGCGTTGCCTTCTGTTAAAGTTCGCTGTTAAAGTTCGCCGAAATTTTCGGGAATATTTGCGGATAATTTCTTCCAAATTTCACCGCTTGATTGGCGGCTTTTCGCCATACAAGCGGTCGCTTTTTCGCTATCTTTTGCAATACAGGCTGCTAGTAGCGAGCGGTAAAAATTTAAGGTTAATTGACGGTTGTTCGGGTCATTAAAAAATATTTTCGCCACTTGATGATACATAGATTTGAAACTGTTTAAAATCAAGGCATAAACAGGTTTATTCGCTAAAAAGGTAAACTGCCTGAACAATTTATAATCAAATTCTGCATAAGCTACCGCAGTATTTTCCAAATTATCTAAACCATCAAAGAGTTTTGCACTTTCTTCGGGTGCAAGTTTAACCGCTTCGGGAATATAGGCTTCTGCCATACGGGTTCGTAATGAAACGACATTTGAAATCACGACAGGCAGATAGTTTTTATCTAACTTAATAATAGTGCCAATAATATTCGGACCTGCGGTTTCCCAGATATAATTTACTCTGGTGGGTTTGCCGTGCTGAATGCTCAACCAGCCTTCACGAGCTAAGCGTTGTAATACTTCTCTTAGTGTAGTTCTTGTTACCCCAATACGTTCAGCCAATTCACGTTCAGCAGGAAGGTCAGATCCCGGAGGAAAATGATTATTCCAAATACTTTTTACAATATATTCTTCCGCTAATGCTGCCGGGCTCTGTGCTTTCAAAATGCTAGTGTTTTCCATTAGCTCCCCCAAAATATTATGTTTAAATACACTGTTTTTATTTATGATCAATTATTGTAAATAAAAAATGAGTTATCCTATTATCCTTTAATCTAAACTATATTACAATTGCAATATTATTTCACTTTTGGAGGTTCTTATGAGTAACATTGACGCTCTTTTTAAGAGTTTCTTAGGGAAAAGCCCTGAGTGGTACAAACTCTGTATTTTAGCATTTCTAATTATTAACCCTCTCATTTATTTCTTCATTAGTCCTTTCGTGGCAGGTTGGTGTCTGGTTGCAGAATTTATTTTTACCTTGGCAATGGCGTTAAAATGTTACCCTTTGCAACCAGGTGGATTACTTGCCATTGAGGCTGTAGTTATCGGTATGACTAGCCCTCACCACATTAAACACGAAATTATGGCAAATTTTGATGTTATTTTACTTCTGATGTTTATGGTAGCGGGTATCTATTTTATGAAGCAACTTCTGCTGTATATTTTTACCAAATTGCTTATTGCTATCCACTCAAAAAAAATTCTCTCTCTAGCTTTCTGTTTAAGTGCTGCTTTCTTATCTGCCTTCCTTGATGCTCTAACCGTAATCGCAGTGATTATCAGCGTAGGAACAGGTTTCTATGGGGTATACCATAAAGTTGCATCGGGCAATAGTTTTGAAGACTCAACCGATATTACCAATGATGAGAAAATTCTCACTCGTAAAGAAATTTTAGAACAATTTCGTGGTTTTTTAAGAAGTTTATTAATGCACGCCGGTGTCGGTTCTGCTCTAGGTGGTGTTATGACAATGGTGGGCGAGCCGCAAAACTTAATTATTGCTTCACAAGCTGAATGGGGATTTATTGAGTTTTTATTACGTGTTCTACCTGTTAGCTTACCCGTGTTAATTTGCGGTGTTGTAACGTGTTTTATTGTTGAAAAGTACAAATTATTCGGTTATGGAGATAGATTACCTCGCCGTGTTTGGGTTGTGCTTGCTCGTTATAATCAATTAAAAGAGCAAAAAATGACTAAGCAAGATAAGCTAAAAATGATCGTACAAGCCATTGCCGGTGTTTGGTTGATTATTGGTTTAGCATTACACCTTGCTGATGTAGGCATCATCGGTTTAACTATTATCATTATTTGTACGGCATTCTGTGGCATTACCGACGAACACGCTTTAGGTAAAGCATTCCAAGAATCAATGCCGTTTACTGCATTGTTAATTGTATTTTTCTCCGTTGTAGCAGTGATTATCGACTTAAAATTATTCGAGCCGATTATCAGCTTCGTTTTATCAGCTGAAGAGCACTCACAACTTGCGTTGTTCTACATCTTCAACGGTTTATTATCAATGATTTCAGATAACGTGTTTGTCGGTACAGTATATATTAATGAAGCAAAAGCGGCTCTCACCTCCGGTGTGATTAATCGTGAACAGTTTGACTTAATTTCAGTTGCCATCAATACCGGTACAAATTTACCGTCTGTAGCAACACCAAACGGGCAAGCAGCGTTCTTATTCTTATTAACTTCTTCGTTTGCTCCGTTAATCAAACTCTCTTACGGCAGAATGGTATATATGGCTCTGCCTTATACCATTGTACTTTCAATTGTTGGCTTCTTGGCATTGGAATTTTTACTGCCATCAATGACTGAAGTGATGTTGAATTGGGGCTGGATTATTACACGTTAATCTAATATAGATAAGCTATACCAAATAAGGTAGAATGGAAGCGTTTCATAAATATGAGGAATCATTATGCTCCATTATTTTAAAAATCTATCACTCTCTCGTGGTGCGTGGTTTTTTCTGGTATTAAGTTGTATTGTGCTAGAAGGTATCGCTCTATACTTTCAACACGGAATGGGCTTAGTGCCTTGCGTAATGTGCATTTATGAACGTGTCGCTTTATTTGGTATTTTATTTGCAGGTGTATTAGGTTTTCTTGGTAATCGATACACCGTTCTACGATGGTTAGCGATTCTAATATGGCTGGGGAGTGCCTTTAAAGGCTTAATGTTGGCACTTAAACATCACGATTATCAAGTTAATCCGTCGCCTTGGAATCAATGCGAGTTTAAGGTCGATTTTCCGCAAACATTGCCGCTTGATAAATGGTTACCGGATGTTTTCGCACCCGGTCCTGTAAATTGTAGTCAAAGCCAATGGGAAATGTTTGGTTTTTCTATGGCACAATGGTTAATCTTCACCTTTGCAGTTTATCTGATTTTTGCTGTGATTGTGTTAATCAGTCAATTTAAACGCAGCCGACAAAAAAACAGTTTTATTTTCCGTTAATACGGATTACAAGCGGTAAGATTTTGCAAAAAATTTGTAAAATCTTACCGCTTGTTTATTTATTAGGAGAAAAGAATGTCTAACTATAAAAATCTATCCACTAAACTTGTTCATACAGGGCGTAAAAAACGCTACACACAAGGGGCGGTTAATCCTGTTATCCAGCGTGCTTCATCCTTAGTTTTTGGATCATTGGAAGAAAAAAAATATGCTACCCAAAACCGTTATAAAGGAGCTTTATTTTATGGACGACGTGGCACACTGACCCATTTTTCACTCCAGGAAGCAATGTGTGAATTAGAAGGTGGGGCGGGTTGCTACCTCTACCCTTGCGGAGCCGCAGCGGTAACAAATTCCATCTTAGCCTTTGTGGAACAGGGCGATCACGTTTTAATGACAGGAGCAGCTTATGAGCCAACTCAAGAATTCTGCGATGTGCTGTTAAAACGAATGGGAATTTCCACTACCTATTACGACCCTATGATTGGAGAAGACTTGAAAGCCCTTGTTCAACCTAACACTAAGGTGCTTTTTTTAGAGTCGCCAAGTTCGCTTACAATGGAAGTGCCTGATATCCCAACTTTGGTGAAAGTAGCTCGTGAAGTGAACCCTGAAATCGTGATTATGATTGATAACACTTGGTCTGCCGGTGTACTTTTCCCTGCACTTGAACACGGCATTGATATTTCTATTCAAGCCGGTACGAAATATTTAGTCGGACACTCTGATGTGATGATCGGTACAGCGGTTTCTAACGCTCGCTGCTGGGATCAATTACGTGAAGGTTCTTACTTAATGGGACAAATGGTTGATGCCGATTCTGCCTACACCACCGCTCGCGGCTTACGTACCTTAGGCATTCGCTTGAGCCAGCACGAGAAAAGCAGTATTGAAATTGCAAATTGGTTAGCACAACGCCCTGAAGTGAAAGCGGTTTACCACCCTGCTCTTGAAAGTTGTCCGGGTAACGAGTTTTTCAAACGAGATTTTTTAGGATCAAGCGGTCTATTTTCATTTGAACTTTGCGAAAAGCTCTCACAAGAAAAATTAGCCAATTTCTTAGAACATTTTGAATTATTTTCGATGGCTTACTCTTGGGGTGGGTTTGAGTCCCTCATTCTTGCCAACCAGCCTGAAGAAATCGCTCGAATTCGCCCGGCTATTGAGCGGAAACTAACTGGCACATTAATTCGTATTCACGTTGGTTTAGAAGCCGTAGAAGATTTAATTGCCGATCTTGAACAAGGTTTTGAGCGTATTAAGTAGCGACTCCTCCAATTAGACTATGTCAATGATTAAAAGTGATTTTCTCGATCTCTGTCGAAAAAATCACTTTTCCATTTTGAACCGCATCTCCATTTTATTTATGCTAGTACTCCATATTGTAAAAGGTATAAAAAAGGAATACTATGTATATCGAATTAAAATATACAGAGCCACTTTTATTTGAGTATGACCCCAATAAAAGTATTAGCAATCTTAACAAACACGGTATTGATTTTGAGCAAGCTAAGTTACTTTGGGAAGATGATCAAAGAGTAACTCTTGTATCTCGTTCAGATATAGAACTTCGCTACTTAACTATCGGAAAATTAAATGGTAAACATTGGAGTGCATTTTTCACTATGAGAAATGACACTATTCGTCTAATTTCTGTTAGACGCTCACGCAAAAAGGAAATATCTTGCTATGAAAAACACCATTAGTGCAGAAGAACTAGAACGTATTTTTGATGAAGGAAAAGAGGACGTTCTTCAATATTTTGATCTTTCCACCGCCCAACGACCGGGAATGATAAAACGAGTGAATGTAGATTTTCCTCATTGGATGGTTGAAGCATTAGATAAACAAGCTCGTCATTTAGGTGTACCTAGACAAGCATTAATTAAGATGTGGATTGCCGAAAAATTACCCGCTCACCCAATAAAATAGCAAGCAGGTAATTTTATATATTGGGGAGATTAATCCTCTCCCCAAACTTCTTTGGCGATTTCCTCCACAAAGCGAACTTTTGCCCATTGCTGAGCTTCAGACATAATATTGCCTTCCTCTGTCGAAGCAAAACCACATTGTGGACTTAGGCAAAGTTGCTCTAACGGCACATATTGTGCAGCTTCGGCAATGCGAGCTTTGATAGCTTCTTTATCTTCTAATTCAGGGAATTTCGAGCTGATTAAGCCTAACACCACACGCCCTTTATTGTTAGCGAAATGTTTTAACGGCTCAAAACCGCCTGAACGCTCATCATCATATTCTAAGAAATAACCATCATAGTTGGTTTGAGCAAATAAACCATCAGCGATTGGATCATAAGCCCCGGTTAATAAATAAGATGATTTATAGTTACCACGACAAACGTGTGTGGTGATAGTCATATCCTCTGGTTTATCGGCTAAAATCGCTTGAATATTGGCAACCGCTTGAGCTTTATCCGCTTCAAAAGTAGGTTGCTCAAAGTTGTTACACAGCGATCCCCAATACACATCATCAATTTGTAAATAGCGACAACCTGCATCATAAAAAGCTTTAATCGCTTCTTTATAGGCTTGTTGCACATCTTTCGCAAATGCTTCACGATTTGGATAAATACCGTGATCCCATTGAACCGGATACATCAACTGGTTCGGGCTTGGAATAGTAAATTTCGCTACCGCACGCCCATCTACAATGGCATTAAATTTTTTGAAATGTTCAATAAACGGGTGGTTTGGATTCCACGACACTTTGCCACAACAACGAGTATTGTAAGGACGAACCTCAACGCCTTTAAACGCATAGGCTTTTTCCGGCACATAGCCCTCAATACCATTTAGATTTTCCAAGAAGTCGATATGCCACCAAGAACGATGATACTCACCATCTGTAACCACTTGAATGCCTGCATCTAACTGAGCTTGCACTAATTTTTTTACTTCTGTGTCTACAATTTCATCACGCTCTTCAAGTGAAATTTTGCCTTCTTTATAGTCTGCGTGAGCTTTTTTCCAAGCCTCTGAACGTAAATATGAACCCACAGTATCTGCGTGAAAAGGTAATTTTTTGTCCGTCATTGTGTTTCTCCAAACTCATTAATATTGAGTAATATCCTAAGCCAATTGTGATCTACTCACAATGAATTTATCCATTTTTTCGCTGAAAAAATCTCAGCCAAATATGAAAATTATTCATAATATAATGATACAAGCGGTCTTATTTTCGCAAAAATTTACACACCATATTTTTCACGATATTCACACATCTTCGGCAAATAAGGGGCATATTGTGGCGATTTTTCAATAAAGGCAACCAAATCATCAAAATCTACAATCGAGAACACTTGGCAGTCATAATCACGTTCAACTTCTTGAATCGCTGAAAGCTCGCCTTTGCCTTTTTCTTTACGGTTTAACGCAATTAACACACCGGCTAATTCGGCATTGTTGGCGTTGATAATTTCCATTGATTCGCGAATTGCTGTACCTGCGGTAATCACATCATCCACCAATAAAATTTTACCTTTCAGCGGTGAACCGATTAAGTTACCACCTTCACCGTGATCTTTCACCTCTTTGCGGTTAAAGCAGCAAGGCTTATCCACATCGAATTGATTAGCAAGGGCAACTGCCACAGTAGTTGCAATCGGAATGCCTTTGTAGGCAGGACCAAATAGCACATCATACTCGATGTTTGAAGCTTGAATTGCTTGTGCGTAATATTCCCCTAATTTGGCTAAATCACGCCCAGTGTTGAAAAGCCCTGCATTGAAGAAATAAGGGCTGATTCTGCCTGATTTTAGGGTAAATTCGCCAAATTTTAAAACATTGCGGCTGAGGGCAAATTCGATAAAGTCGTGTTTATATTGTTGCATCGTTTTTTCCTGTTCTGACAAGCGGTTATTTTTCTCAAAAATTTTACTTTGTATAAATTACTCAGGCGTAATCCATTCTACCGTCCAAGAGCCTGTTCCTTCCGGCACAAGCACTTCGGTTAAATAAGGCAGAATATTTTTCATCTGTTGTTCAAGCTGCCAAGGTGGGTTGATTACAATCATTCCACTTGCGGTCATACCTCGTTGATCACTGTCAGGACGAACCGCAAGTTCAATTTGCAAAATTTTACGGATTCCGGTTTCCTGCAAACCACGCACAATGCGTTTAGTGTGTTGGCGTAACACCACCGGATACCAAATTGCATACACGCCTGTCGCAAAACGTTTATAGCCTTCTTCAATCGCTTTTACCACCAATTCATAATCCTCTTTTAATTCATACGGTGGATCGATTAGCACAAAGCCTCTGCGTTCTTTCGGCGGTAATGCTGATTTTAACTGCTGAAAACCATTTTCACGCTTAGTTTGCACATTTTTCATTTTGGCAAATTCTTGGCGAAGAAGTGGGAAATCGTTCGGGTGTAGCTCGGTTAAAATCGCTCGATCTTGCTCACGCAGCTGCTGAACCGCTAAAAGTGGCGAACCTGCGTAATATTTGAGTTTTCCGCCACGATTAATTTTCTTCAGTTCATCAATGTATAAAGCGATTTCTTCAGGCAAATCATTACGTTCCCACAGGCGGGCAATACCTTCTAAATATTCCCCTGTTTTTTCGGATTCAAAGCTCAGCAAACTGTAACGCCCAACACCCGAGTGAGTATCAAGATAAAAAAAGCCTTTCTCTTTCTCTTTTAATGAACGTAAAATCAAAAGTTGAACGATATGTTTTAACACATCTGCGTGGTTGCCTGCGTGGAAACTGTGGCGATAACTGAGCATAATTTTCTCTTTTCTTGTAAAATATAGTTAGACGTAATTTTACCGTATTTACCCTATTTAAACTATGCAAAAATTGAAAATTCAGAACGGCTGTTTAGTTCATCAAAAACAAGTTCCCTCTCCCCATTTTAGCCAACGCCCGAGTGAAAATGATATTTCATTATTGGTTATTCACTATATTAGCCTTCCCCCCGAAGAATTTGGTGGGAATTTTATCGATCTTTTTTTTCAAGGCAAACTTGACCCAACTCTTCACCCTTATTTTGAAGAAATTAAAGATCTTCGAGTATCTGCCCATTGTTTAATTAATCGTAAAGGCGAAATTACTCAATATGTCAATTTTAATGATATGGCGTGGCACGCCGGAGTGTCTTGCTTTGAGGGGCGGGAAAAATGTAATGAATACTCGATTGGTATTGAACTAGAAGGGAGTAATAATCAACCCTTTACCAAAGCACAATACCGTACTTTAGCAAAGCTCACACAAGCTATTCAGAAAAACTATCCACAGATTACTGATGAGCGGATTACCGGCCATAGCAATATTGCCCCGGAACGCAAAATTGACCCAGGGCAATATTTTGATTGGCAATATTACCGTAGCTTGCTGAAATAGTTAAAAATCCGGCTTGGCGGTAAAGGTCATCGGCTCCCCCGTAATCGGGTGAGTAATGGTCAGCGATTCAGCGTGTAAACATAAGCGAGGCGAGAGGCTTTTCGCTAGTGGATTAGCATAAAATTTATCGCCGATAATCGGATGCCCCAGTGCCAAACTATGCACCCGCAATTGGTGCGAACGCCCTGTAATCGGCGTGAGTTTTACACGAGTGGTATTATTGGCGTTATGAGCCAAAATTTCATAATGGGTAATCGCTTTTTTACCTCGCTCATAACAAATTTTTTGACGGGGACGATTTTCCCAATCACAAATTAACGGAAAATTCATTTCGCCTTTATCGCCCACTTTCTCGCCTAATTTTCCCCAAAGTAACGCAATATAGTGCTTTTTCGGCTCACGATCACGAAATTGACGTTTCAATTCCTTTTCCGCTGCTTTGCTCAGAGCAAACAAAATAATACCGCTTGTTGCCATATCAAGGCGATGAGCCGGTTCGGTAAAACCATATTTTTTCTGCACTCGGGTCATCGCACTATCATAATATTCAGGTTGGCTACCCGGTACAGAAAGCAAACCACTTGGTTTGTTTAAAACTAAAATATGATTATCCCGATAAACCTCGTTCAAAAAAGGCTCAAGCGGTGGGTTATATTCAATTAATGCCATATTTTTAAGCTACTCTTTATTACTCACAATCACACGCAAGCAATCCAAACGGTAATTTGCAAGGGCGATTTGTGCTAATGTTTCGTTGAGTTGTTGCTCTAATGCCTCAACTTCATCGGCTCGAATATTTTTATTTACCATTTTGAGGGATTCCAAGCGGTGTAATTCTGCTTTTAATTTACTATTTGCCTCAAATGTGGCGGTTTCAATCACTTCTTGCACTTGAGGTAGCACGGCTTTTTCACTTGCTTTAATCAGTTTCTCAATATCTGCCCGTGCCATTTTCGCAATTTTATTTGCCATCTGCTTATTCACAGGTTTTAACTGGCGTTCAAGCCCTGCAAAGGAAACCTGTGGAGCAATGTTATTACCTTTGTTATCCACTAAAATGCGAATTGGTGTTGGTGGCAAGAAACGCGTTAAATTTAAGCCTTTTGGGGCTTGTGTTTCCACAATATAAATGGCTTCAAGTAATAATGTACCGGCAGGTAATTTATTATTCACCAACAATGAAACTGCTGATTTCCCCATATCGCCAGAAGTAATTAAATCAATGCCGTTGCGGATCATAGGGTGATCCCAAGTGAGAAACTCCACATCTTCACGCATTAGGGCTAATTCACGATCAAAGGTAATGGTTGTCCCCTCTTCCGACAGCCCCGGAAAATCTGGTACTAACATATGCCCTGTTGGGCTAATCACAATGCTCTGCTCGCCTAAATCTTCTTGCTCCACGCCAATCACATCAAATAAATTCAGGGCAAAATTTACGAGGTGCGGATTATTATCTTCTTTAGCGATATCTACTGCAATCTGTTGAGCTGTTTCTCCACCATTAGAATTGAGTTCTAATAATCTATCTCGCCCTTTTTCTAATTCTGTTTTCAATTGTTGCTGGCGTTTATGTGTTTTCGCTAAAAAGTCATCAAATTGCTCTGAAAATTCAGGTTTTTTCAAGAAAACTTGTAATTCTTCATTAAATTCACGGAAAATTGCCGTTCCCATCGGACAGGTTTCTTCAAACGCATTTAAGCCTTTGTGATACCACTGTGCCAACATTTGCTGAGCTGACAAATTAAAGCACGGCACATAAATTTGGATATCGTTTTTCTGCCCGATACGATCTAAACGCCCAATACTTTGTTCGAGTAAATCAGGATTATCCGGCAGGCTAAACAGTACCAAATCTTTAGCAAATTGGAAGTTACGCCCTTCTGAACCAATGCTTGAGCTAATCAGTACTTGAGCACCTTCTTCTTGTTGCGCAAAATAAGCCGCTGCTTTATCACGCTCAACAATCGACATTTTCTCGTGGAATACCGCCGAGCGGATCGCCTCACGCTCACGCAGAACTTGCTCTAACGCAATCGCCGTATCCGCTTGTTTACAGATAACCAACACTTTTTCTTCACGATGATTTTTCAAGAAGGTAATTAGCCACTCAATACGAGGGTCAAAATCCGCCCATTTAGCATTTGGGTTCATTCGCTGGAACAAGTATTCCGGATAAAGTAAATCCGTTTGGCTCACACTCCCCATCATAGCCATCACTTTTAACGCATTTTGGTATTGTTTCGGCATTTCCAAGCTGATTTGGTGATATTCACGATGAGGGAAACCTTTCACGCCTTGACGGGTATTTCTAAACAATACGCGGCTTGTTCCGTGTCGGTCAATCAGCTCACTAATCAACTCTTGTCTGGCTTGCAAGCGGTCATTTTCGTCCGATTTTTTGCTATTGATCGCTCGGAACATCGGCTCGGTATCCTGCTCGCTTAGCAATTCTGCAATGGTATTCTGCTCGTCATTTGTGAGAGGCTTATCATTTAATAATGTCGCCACCGCATCCGCAACGGGCTGATATTGCGTTTGCTCCGCCACAAAGCTGTTGTAATCATAAAAACGATCGGAATCGAGCAGAGCTAGGCGAGCAAAATGGCTCTCTTGCCCGAGTTGCTCAGGCGTTGCGGTTAAAAGTAAGACCGAAGGAATACTTTTCGCTAAATTTTCGACAAATTGATAACCCACTGAAGGTTGTTCTTCCGACCATTCTAAATGATGAGCTTCATCAACAATCATCAAATCCCACCCGGCATCAAGCACCTGTTTTGCTCGCTGTGGTGCGGTTTCCAACCAGTTCAGTGAAGTAATCACTAAAGATTCACTTTCAAATGGATTCTCGCTGGCATTCTCACCGTTTTCATCTTCCTTATCAAAATCACTACAACGCTCTTCATCAAATAGCGAAAATTTCAGATTAAAACGGCGGAGCATTTCCACCAGCCATTGGTGTTGCAGGCTTTCCGGCACGAGCACCAGCACACGCTCTACTCTGCCACTAAAAAGCTGCTGTTGTAAAATCATTCCCGCTTCAATGGTTTTTCCTAAACCCACTTCATCAGCAAGTAAAACACGAGGCGATAAACGCTGACCAACTTCTTTAGCAATGTGTAATTGATGGGGAATTAGGCTGGCTCGAATACCACGCAAGCCTCTCAAAGGCGATTGATACTGAGCTTGTTGATGCTCTAACGCACGAAAACGTAACGCAAATCGATCACTACGATCAATTTGTGCCGAGAAAAGTCTATCCTGCGGCTTGCTAAAGCTAATTTTGTGATCGAGTTGCATTTCAGGCAAAACAGCCTCTTCTCCATTATCGACCCTTTTCCCCAAATAAATCGCAACACCTTGATTTTCAACTACATCTACAATATCAAGCTGCCAACCTTCAAGGCTATTAATTCTATCGCCTGCTTGAAACTGCACACGGGTTAAAGGGGCAACAGAAATAGCATACACTCGCTCTTCTTCCGCTGCGGGGAAATTAATGGTAACAGTGCGATGATCCACCGCTTTCACAATACCTAAGCCTAAATTATTTTCCGATTCACTTAGCCAACGCTGACCGACTAAAAACATTCTTTTCCTCTAAAGACGATTTACTTATTTTTCTAGGTGGCTATTTTAGCAAATTCTACTCCTGCTATGCTTTACTATTTTTGCAAAAAAGCTCAACAAAAAAACCGCTTGTGCGGTTAAAACACACAAGCGGTCGTTTTTATTTTAGATTTTACAAATTATTTATTATCTAAATCTAGCTCTGCTTTATATTCGATGCGATCTTTGCCTTCCAATTCAATATCAACATCCAATTCTTGCTGATTACGTTTGAATTTTAAATCGGCATCTTTATCTTTAATTTCTGATTTAACTAAATCAAAACCTTTGCTTTTAGCGTGTTCAATAGCTTTTTCTGCTAAACCACGCACATCTGTTCCTTTAACGTGGTATTCAACCTCAAATTCATTCTTACCTTGAAGCTCTGATTTAATTAATTCGCCTTGTGGTTGATAAATTTCCTCAGGTACAGCTACCGCTTGAGCAAATGCAGTTGCAGAAGCAAATGTTGTAAGAATTAATAATGCTTTATTTAAGTTTTTCATAAGAATCTCCTATTCTTTGGTCAAAAGTTGAGCTTATTACTCAACTATATTTTATGACTAAGCGAATTTCAGTTAGTTCATTTAATTTTAAAAAAATGTTAAAAATTTTTAAAAAGTTTGAATGCCTGCCCGTCTGACATACCGGCTAAATAGTCGCAGATTACCCTTGCTCGTTTATTTTCTTCCGAATTTTTCCAACGTTCACGTACATTATTCGGTAATAATCGCATCGGATCGCTACTTAAAATATCAAATAACTCCATTAAAATGCGTTGCCCTTTGCGTTCTACTCGCTGGGTTTTAGCATCACAAATGACATATTGATACACAAAATCTTTCAGAATTTTCAGCACGCAAGCAACATTATCAGGCAAGTAGGCGTTGTAACGTAGCAACGGCTCATCAAATTCAGGGAGTTCTTTCCAACGCACGTTGGTAATAAAGTGATTGACTAAAGCCCCAATCACATCTTTACGTTCATAACGATGTTGTGAAAATAAATTTTTACTCATTTCAGACAAACGCTCTTTTATCCAATCTGATCCACTTTCTTTCAGTAATTTTTCCGCATTTTGCCAAGATTGTGGCGTAACCATTCCTCCAACAATCGCGTCCTCCAAATCGTGAACGCCGTAGGCAATATCGTCTGCCAGTTCCATAATGCTACAATCAAGAGACTTATAGCGGGTTTTGTTCGGCTTTTTAGGATCTTTATTTTGCTCAACCGAGCAGAATTGTTGCTTATCTTTTTCACTTAAAGGAACTAAAACCCAATCGAAAAAGTGCTCATCATCATCAAAAATGCCTTTACTTTGAGGGAAATAGTGCAGATTGATGTGGTGAGTATTCTCTATTTCTGCCGGCTCAAGGGGGAAACTTACGGATAATAATGACGGATATTTCATCACACCAAGCAAGGTGCGACGAGTTAAATTCATTCCTGCCTTTTCGGTGTAAGGTTCGAGCTGGGTCATAATGCGAAATGATTGAGCATTCCCTTCAAAACCGCCAAATTCACGCATTTTGTAATTTAATGCCATCTCGCCACCGTGTCCGAAAGGTGGATGTCCGAGATCGTGTGCAAAACAGAGCGATTCAATCAGGCTACGAGAAGGTAATAAAGCGGTCAAATTTTCTTCATTTTTTGCAAATTTTGAATCAGAACAGACCGCTTGAAAGCCTGCTTTATCGTCTAATAATTTTTCACGCAAGCTACTGCCGATTTGAGCCACTTCCAATGAATGGGTTAAGCGGGTACGGTAAAAATCGTCCTCCCCTACGGCGTGAATTTGCGTTTTCGCTTGTAAGCAGCGAAAGGCTTCGGAGTGCAGAAGTCTTGCTCTATCACGCTGAAAGGGTGAGCGATGATCTTGCTCTCGATTTTTATCTACCAAGTAACGTTCAGTCCAAACCGCTGAAATCATATTGCCTCCATTTTCCACAAAATGCTTTTCTTATATAATACACCCATTTTTTATTCTGTATATTATACTAATGGCTATTTTTTACTCTGAAAAATCTGCAAAAAAACCGCAAAAACCGACCGCTCGCCAAATTGTGCAAATTCAATCATTGGATTATCAAGGCTTAGGCATCGCCAAAATTAACGGCAAAACTTGGTTTATTGAAAACGCTTTACCCGATGAGCAGGTAGAATTTAAAACGATTGAAGAAAAACGCCAATACGGACGCGGACAAGCGGTCAAAATTTTGAAAAAATCGGCAAATCGTACAATGCCGAGCTGTGAACTTTACGGCAAATGCGGCGGTTGCCAAATGCAACATATTTCGCTTGAATTACAACGTGAGGCGAAACAAAACGCCCTATTTCAACGTCTGCAAAAATTGCAACGTGAAGAAATTGCTTTCCAACCGATGATTGTCGGCAATGATAAAGCCTACCGCCGCCGAGCCAAACTCAGCATTGCCATTCAAAATCAGCAATTAGTGATGGGCTTTCGTTTGCAAAATTCCAACCAAATCATACCGCTTGCACAATGCGAAGTGTTAGTAGAACCACTTTCTAATCTTTTACCTAAATTACAAAATCTTGTAGCAAATTGGCAGAATAAGAAAAAACTAGGGCATATTGAGTTAGTGCAAGCAGATAACACAACTGCCCTATTTTTACGCCATTTAGGGTCATTATCGGCACAAGATCGTGAAAATTTACTTCAGTTTGCTGCACAAAATGCCCTGTCTGTGTTTCTAATGTGTGAAGAAAATCAGCTCGAACACCTGTGCGGCGAGCTGCCTTATTATGAAATTCAAGGCTTAAAACTGCAATTTTCCATTCGAGATTTTATTCAAGTAAACGGCAAGTTAAATGAAAAAATGGTAGAAAAAGCCCTTGAGTGGCTTGAGCTGACTGACAATGACCGGGTGCTAGACTTATTCTGCGGAATGGGGAATTTTACTCTTCCGATTGCCAAAACCGTAAAATCGGTGGTCGGCATTGAAGGCGTTGAGCCAATGGTGGAACAAGCTCGCTTAAATGCGGCTGCAAGCGGTCTAAAAAACGTGGAATTTTACCAAACTAACTTAGATGAGCCTTTTGCCGATAAGCCTTGGGCGAAAGTCCCTTTTGATAAAGTCCTGCTCGACCCGGCTCGCAACGGAGCGTTATTTTGTTTAGACCACCTTGCTGCTCTCAACCCTGAGCGAATTGTTTATGTTTCTTGCAACCCGGCAACGCTCGTGCGTGATGCAGAAAAGCTATTGCAATTTGGCTATCGCCTAGAAAAAGTGGCGATGATTGATATGTTCCCTCATACAGGGCATTTGGAGTCGATTTCGTTGTTTAGGAAATAATGCCCAATTCCTTTTTGCAAAATTCCGTTTAAAAATAACCGCTTGTTATGGGATTGCGTTGGTGGGTTAAAACCCGCCCTACGAAACATTACTAATGTTTCTGATAGCATAGTAAATAATAAACTATTCCAGCCGTAATCGTACATAACGCCATTGCATACAACATTGGGGCTTCGCTGGTAATTGCAATATGGGAAAGCCCTGCCCCGACAAGCGAGGCAATGCCAAATCGTGCCGTACCGGCAACGCCGTTTGCGGTGCCTGCCATTTGTGGGTAGCGGTCTAAAATGGCGGCGGAGGCATTGCTGCCGATGGTGGAAAGCATTCCGATATAAAACGGTACGCCTAATGCCATCGCCCAGAAACCAAGTTCAAACATCGCAGTTAAGGCTAGCCAAATTCCAGCTAGCACTTGTAAGGCTAAGGCAATTTGCAGCATTCTTTCCGAGCCGACTTTAACCACCATTTTGCTGTTGATGGCGGTCATAATCACCATTACCACCATATTTAAGCCGAAGAAGTAGCCAAAATATTCCTGCGAAATGCCGTAAATGCCGATGTAAACAATCGAGCCTGAGGTAAGAAAACAGAAAATACCGGCAAAAGTTAAACCGCCAATTAATACATAACCTAAGGTAGGCTTATGCAATAAAAGTTCAGAGAAGTTTTTCAGGCTTTTGCCAAAACTCAGCGGTAAACGTTTTTCTTTGGGCAAGGTTTCGGGGATTTTCCAGCTGATTAACGCCACGCAAAGCAGCCCCATTGCCATCAACACATAAAAAATCGAATGCCAGTGGAAATATTTCGCCACATAACCGCCAATAATTGGGGCAAGCAGCGGAGCGAGCATTGAAATAATCATAATGATCGACATTAAACGGGCAAATTGATTTTTCTCGAACAGATCCCGCACCAATGCCCCAAGCACCACCGCAGGGGCAGAGGCACATAATCCTTGAATTAAACGCAATATATAGAAAGTGTTGATATTTTCCACTTGCGTGAGGAAATAGGCAGCGATTGCCGAACCAATCAGCCCGATTAAAATAATGACCTTTCTTCCGAAACTATCTGCTATCGGCCCCCAGAAAAGCTGCCCGCAGCCGAAACCTAATGTAAATAAGGCTAAGGTGGTTTGCACCTTTTCTTGCGAGACGGCTAAATCTTTGGCGATATCCAAAAACGATGGCAAGTACATATCAATCGCCAAAGGTGGCATCATCGCCATCATTCCCAAAATGATAAAAAAACTGGCGGCAGGTCTTTTATTTTCCATTAGAAACTCTCAATTTCGGCTTGTGTGAGCGGGCGGAATTCGCCTTCGGCTAAGGTTTCGTCTAACACCACATCGCCAATTCGCCAACGGTGCAAGGCTTCCACTTTATTGCCTAAGGCTGCAAACATTCGCTTGACTTGGTGGTAACGCCCCTCGCTGATGGTCAGATTCACATTGTAATCATCTAAGATTTCAAGCTGAGCCGGTAAAGTCGGATCTTTTTCGCCACGCAGTAAAATACCCTCCGCAAGTTTTTCAGCATAAAAATCTTCGACAGGATCTGCCAACGTTACCAAATAAGTTTTTTCGCAATGGTGCTTTGGCGAGGTAATACGGTGCGACCATTTGCCGTCATCGGTTAATAGCACCAGCCCTGTGGTATCAACATCTAACCGCCCTGCCGTATGTAGTTTAGTCATCAGCGGATAGTCAAAAAATTGGAACACGGTTGGATATTCTCCGTCATCGTGTGAACAAATATAGCCTTGCGGCTTATAGAGCATAAAATATTGCCCCTCTTCCACCCATTTAAGAGGCTCACCTTGGTAGCAAATTTCATCGTCTTGGCTGATTTTAGCCGCTCCGCTTTTTTCAATTTTACCATTAACGGTCACTTCACCGATTTTCAATACTTTCGCTGCTTGGGAACGGGTTAAGCCGGTGTTTTCGGCAATGAATTTATCTAAACGCATAGTTTCTCTTTTCTTTATAATTTACATTTGGACACGTTCCCTCTTTGAGCCGTGAGGGGCTAGGGGAGATTTGGCAGGAGAGATTAGCGAAGAGAATAAACAAATAATGCAAAAATCAACAATATTGATAATTTCAAAAGCTATTTTCTCCGTTTATTACTTCTGCCAAATCTCCCCCTCCCCCTCTTTGCTAAAGAGGGGAGCTATATTCTTTTAAAAATTAATCTCAATTATAGCACAACTTCCCACACAAATTGGCTCTGTTCGTCCACCAACGGCAACGCAGATCCCTGCCATTCTCGCAATAATTGATGTTGCATTAAATTCAACGTATCTAACCCCGGCGTACTATTTGGCGTGTATTGAAAAGCAACACGAGCAAGTTGGGTTAGCCCTAAACTGCTTTCAAGGCTGGAGCTGATAACCACAGTAATTCCTAAATTATGAGCTTGTTCAATCAAGCTTTTACATTTTTCGATTGAGCCAATAAGAGTCGGTTTTAGCACAATAGCGGTCAAATTTTGCTCTTTTTTTACCAAAAAATTCGGCTCTCGCACCGTTTCATCCCACGCGATCGCAATGTGGGTTTGCTTGGCAAATTGTCGGGAGAGTTCCGGAGTTTGGCAGGGTTCTTCGATAAATTGGATTCTTGGCTTCTTAGCATTTGCAATTTTTTCGGCAAATTTAACCGCTTGTTCTAAACTCCATAGGCGGTTGGCATCAAGCCTGAGTTGTAAATTTGGGAAAGTACTTAACAATAGATCCGCTTGTTCGCCCTCGCTTTCAGGATTTACGCCGATTTTTAATTTACCGAGCCTAACCGTAGGCTGAAATTTCGCAAAATCACCATAGCATAAAACGGCAGATTGGTAATTGCCCTGCTCGCCTAATTCGCCATTTAATTCTGCCAACGCACAACTTAATCCAAAGGCAACGGAGGGAAATAAGGAACCCAATTCTGTTTCTTGCCCGATTTGCCACGCTTTCAGCCACGCTTTGGCTTGATGTTCCGCTTGTTCTAACGATTCTTCACTAAAAGTCGGAAGTGGTGCAATTTCCCCCCAGCCGATTTGCTCGTTTTGCTGGAGTTTGACGATTAAACCTTCCCGCTCGGTTAAAGTCTGTTTGCGTAATACCACGCCTGTTTGAATCGGTAAGCGGTAGCGATAAAGCTGAACTTGTCGCATCGATTATCCCCAATTATTTGCAAAATTTAATGATTATTCTACCGCTTGTTGGCGTAAAGCCCTAATAAATTCAAGCGAGCTAGTAAATTTCACGGTTTTGGGCTAAAATATGCGGCAAATTTTTACAGAAAATTAACGAGAAAAAGAATGTCTAACCAAAAACGAAAAATGCTTGTTACTTGTGCCTTGCCTTACGCTAACGGTGCAATTCATTTAGGTCATATGCTTGAGCATATTCAAGCGGATATTTGGGTGCGTTTTCAACGTATGCGTGGCAACGAGGTGCATTTTGTGTGTGCCGATGATGCACACGGCACGCCAATTATGCTTAACGCCAATAAATTAGGCATTACCCCTGAGCAACTTATCGAAAAAGCCAAAGCCGATCATATTGCCGATTTTGAAGGCTTTAATATCAGCTTTGATAATTATCACTCAACCCACAGCGAAGAAAACCGTGAAATCACGAGTGAAATCTATAAAAAATTGCGTGCGAATGGTTTTATCAAAAGCAAAGTGATTTCTCAGCTTTTCGACCCTGAAAAAAATATGTTCCTGCCAGATCGTTTTGTGAAAGGTACTTGCCCGAAATGTAAAGCGGAAGATCAATATGGCGATAACTGCGAAGTGTGTGCCTCTACTTATAGCCCGATGGATTTGATTAATCCACGTTCGGCAGTTTCCGGCTCAACACCTGTGGTGAAAGAATCTGAGCATTTCTTCTTTGATTTACCAAGTTTTGAGGGAATGTTAAAAGAGTGGACACGCTCCGGCTCGCTACAATCTGAAATTGCCAACAAAATGCAAGAGTGGTTTGAAAGTGGCTTGCAGCAATGGGACATCAGCCGTGATGCCCCTTATTTCGGCTTTGAAATTCCCGATGCACCGGGCAAATTCTTCTATGTGTGGCTTGATGCCCCTATCGGCTATATGGCATCGTTTAAAAATTTATGCGACCGTCAAGGCATCAATTTCGATGAATTTTGGCAAAAAGATTCGCAAACCGAGCTTTATCACTTTATCGGAAAAGATATTGTCTATTTCCACAGTCTGTTCTGGCCGGCGATGTTAGAAGGTAGCGGCTATCGCAAGCCTACTAATGTTTTTGCTCACGGTTATGTAACGGTAGACGGAGCGAAGATGTCGAAATCTCGTGGTACATTCATTCAAGCCAGCACCTATTTGAAACATATCGACCCTGAATGTTTACGTTATTACTATGCGGCTAAATTAAACGACCGCATTGAAGATTTAGACTTCAGCCTTGATGATTTCGTACAACGTGTAAATAGCGATATCGTTAATAAATTAGTGAACCTTGCCTCTCGTAATGCCGGCTTTATCACCAAACGTTTTGAAGGCAAATTAGCGGATAAATTGGACGATGAAGCCCTATTCAATGATTTCATCGCACAGGCGGAAACCATTGCCAATTACTATGAAAGCCGTGAATTTAACAAGGCAATTCGTGTAATTATGGAGTTAACCGATAAAGCGAATAAATATATTGACGACAAAGCTCCTTGGGTGATCGCAAAAGAAGAAGGCAAAGATGCGGAATTACAAGCGGTTTGCTCAATGGGTATTGAATTATTCCGCATTTTAATGAGCTACTTAAAACCGGTACTACCGCAACTGGCAGCTCGTTCAGAGGCGTTTTTACAAACCACATTAACGTGGGATAACATCGCTACCCCATTATTAGGGCACACCGTTGCACCGTTTAAATCACTCTTCTCACGTCTTGAGAAAAAACAGATTGATGCGGTCATTGACGAAACCAAAGCGTTATTTGCAGATGCTCAAAAAGAAACGAAAAAATCAGAAGAGAAAAAAGGAAAACAAGCGGTGGAAAACCAAAAAAATTCTGCAATCGAGCCGATTGCTCCAGAAATCACCATTGATGATTTTGCAAAATTAGATTTACGTGCGGCTAAAGTCTTACACTGCGAAGCTGTGCCAAAATCAGACAAAATGTTGCGTTTTGAGCTAGACTTAGGCGACCACAAACGCCAAGTATTCTCAGGCATTAAAGCGGCTTATCCAAACCCGGAAGAGTTAATCGGACGTTTTGTGATCGTGATTGCAAACCTCGCACCTCGTAAAATGTCGTTTGGATTGTCTGAGGGAATGATCTTATCAGCCGGCACAGGCGGTGCAAATTTATTCTTGTTAGATGCAGACAGCGGTGTACAGCCTGGTATGCAGGTAAAATAGGAGAACAGTATGATTCAACAAACTCTTTCTATTATTAAACCGGATGCCACACGTCGTAATTTAATAGGGCAAGTGTTGGCTGAAATTGAAAAAGGCGGACTAAAAGTCAAAGCACTGAAAATGTTGCATTTAACCGCAGAACAAGCAGGTGGGTTCTATGCAGAACATCAAGGCAAAGAATTTTTCGAGCCGTTAGTGGCATTTATGACGAGCGAGCCGATAGTGGTTGCCGTATTAGAAGGCGAAAATGCCGTTCAGCACTACCGAGCGTTAATGGGGGCGACTGATCCAACAAAACGTGAAAAAGGCACAATCCGTGATAAATTTGCATTAAGCTACCGTGAAAATTCCGTTCACGGTTCTGATTCGGAAGAATCGGCAAAACGTGAAATTGCTTATTTCTTCGTGCCGAGTGAAATTGTATGATTTTAACTAGGGGCTAATTGAAAAACGTAGGGGCTAATTGCAATTAGCCCCTACAAGATTAAATATACTCTACGCCGACAATGTCAAATTCCACTTTACCGCCAGGCGTGGTAATACTCACAGAATCATCAACTTCTTTGCCAACTAAGCCACGAGCAATCGGTGAATTAACAGAAATTAAGCCCTCTTTGATGTTCGCTTCATCATCACCTACAATGCGGTAGGTA
Source organism: Mannheimia indoligenes (assembly GCF_036880405.1). Classification (NCBI taxonomy): domain Bacteria; kingdom Pseudomonadati; phylum Pseudomonadota; class Gammaproteobacteria; order Pasteurellales; family Pasteurellaceae; genus Mannheimia; species Mannheimia indoligenes. The sequence goes on from NZ_JBAJJM010000005.1 coordinate 164,482, forward strand.
ACTTCTTCATCTGTTTCTGCATTAACTAATTGCACTGTTGCACCAAAAATCACTTTGCCATTATTGGTCATTTTTGTTACATCAATAATTTGAGCGTTACCTAATTTACCCTCAATTTCTTGAATACGACCTTCGCAGAAACCTTGCTGCTCACGAGCGGCGTGATATTCCGCATTCTCTTTTAAATCGCCGTGTTCTCGGGCTTCGGCAATGGCATCAATAATCTGCGGGCGACGCACATTTTTCAAAAAATCCAATTCTTCACGCAGTTGCTCTGCACCACGCACAGTCATAGGAATTTGTTTCATTAAGTCTGTTTCCTTACTAAAAATTATCGGTTTACGAATGAAATTGAAAGGGCTATTATTCAATTTCTAACTAAAAATTTCAACTCCCCTTTTATTATGATTTTTAAAAACGCCACTCGCACTTTTTTTCAGAAATTTATCTTATCCACATTACTTATTCCAAGCCTTGTACAAGCAGAAATTAATGCTGAAGAACTCATTCAAACCTTGCCAGCTGGCACTTCAGTGAGTTTTATTGCTAAAAACTTAGACACTAATCAGATTATCACTCAGCATCAAAGTGATGTTTTTATGCTACCGGCAAGCACTCAGAAAGTGTTTACGGCATTAGCAGCAAAATTAACCTTAAGTGATGAATTTCGCTTTCAAACCGCTCTTTTAACGAATGGCACGGTTGAAAACGGCGTGTTAAAAGGTAACTTAATTGCCCGTTTTACCGGTGATCCGGAGCTCACAAGCGGTCAAATTTATCAATTAATTAGCAAATTAAAGCAACAAGGTATCAACAAAATTGAAGGGGATTTAATTTTAGATACGTCCGTTTTTGCCAGCCACGACAAAGCTTCCGGCTGGATTTGGAATGATTTAACAATGTGCTTTAACGCCCCACCGGCAGCGATTAATATTGATAGAAACTGCTTTTATGTTACGCTAAATGCCGATCAACCAATAGGCGAATTTGCCAAAGTGGATGTGCCTTCTGCCTATCCTGTACAGGTATTCAGTGCTGCTTATGTTGTAGATAGCAAAGAAGCCCCTTTTTGCCAACTTGATGTGGTGGTTCACGATAACAATCGCTATCAAATTAAAGGCTGTATGGCTCGCCAATCCAAACCGTTTGGGTTAAGTTTCTCAGTGCAAGCTCCTACCAACTATGGGGCAAATATCATCAATAAACATTTGAAAAGTCTAGGCATTGAGTTTAACGGACAGCTAAAAGAGCCTTTAACGCCACAAGCAGGCACAGTATTAGCCGAACACTATTCAGAGCCATTGACTGTATTACTTAAAAAAATGATGAAAAAATCGGATAACCAAATTGCTGATGCCTTGTTTAGAACCGTTGCCAATAAACAACATAACCGTCCTGCTTCTTTTCAGTTAGGTAGTTATGTAATTCGCCAACTGTTAAAATCAAAAGCCAATATTGATTTTAAAAATAGTGTTGTTGCCGATGGTTCAGGGCTTTCCCGCCATAATCAAATAAGTGCGAATACAATGCTAGACACTCTTGAATATATTGCACAAAATGAAGAAACATTACGCTTATTTGAAACCTTCCCGATTGCAGGCGTAGATGGCACTATTTCAGGTAGAGGTTCAATTTCCACCGAACCGCTGGCGAAAAATCTGATTGCCAAAACAGGGGCATTAAAGGGTGTTTATAACCTTGCCGGCTTTATGAAAAATGCACGCGGTGAGCGAATTGCCTTCGTGCAATTTATTAGTGGTTATTCCACAGGCGAGCTGGAAAGTAAAACCAAACGAGCTCCACTGAACACCTTTGAAAATCGATTTTATATGGCGTTGTTTAATGAATAAGGAAGACTATATTTATGGTTACTCATACTGTTATTGTTACCGATAGAGGGCGAGATAATATTACGGTTTACACGAAAGAACCTGCATTCTTTGTGATTGCAGACCGTACAGATTTTAATGCTCTCAAGCATTTAGAAGAGGCAAATAAAGCAGGCATTTATATTTTATTGGGCGAAAATAAACGATATATCGGACAAGCTTCAGGTAAGATTTATGATCGTATCGCCAAGCATATTAAAGATGATACCAAAACTTGGTGGAATAAAATTATTTTCTTTGGTCGAGAAGATGGACATTTAGATAAATCACAAACTGATTATCTTGAAAAAATACTCATCAATGAATTTAAGAATACCGATTTAATTCTTGAAAATGGCACTATCGGAAACACCTCTTATATTGACAAAACCAGTAAAATCAAAGCAAAAAATGTATTTGATATTGTACAAGAGATTATGGAAGAAGTGGCTCATATCAATATTTTTGAGAGTGAATTGAACAACGAGGAGCAATTATCAGAAGAAGCCTCATATTGTTGGATTGAACTTACTGATGGTACTAAAATTTCGGGGAGAAATTTTAGAGATAATCAAAAAAACTTCTTCAAGCATCTATTAAATTCTCATTATCGAGAGCTGGTCGAAAACTACATCAGAAAAGGAAAACCGACATTAACACATTGTGTTGGTTCAGAGCCTTGCTACCGACCAAATGGTATGGCATATACAACAAAACTTGAAGACGGTATTTATCTCTATACACATTCATCAACGGCTCAACGCCGTAAATCAATTCAATCTTTTGCGGATAGTATCGGGCTAAAGATCACCTTCCATTGGGGGTAAATACAAGCGGTCGTAAATTTTTCATATTTTACGACCGCTTGTATCTTCATTAAGCAATTAAATCTCGATGGCTTCGCTGCATTTTGACATCAATATAGCTGCAGCTCGGCTTGATTTTTAATGCTTTTTCTTGGGCAAAAGCTATTAAGGCATTATAAAGCTCACCGGCAATTCCCTTGCCTTGAAAGACTTCATCAACCCTTGTGGTGTAGGCATCAATCACATTTTCTTTGATGTAGCGGTAACGCAATGTGCCGGCTTTTACCCCACTTTCATCAATATACGCAAACTCAAAATTATCAAGATTGTGTTTAATCATAATTCCTCCGTTTTTTCACACATTCTACGCTGTTTGAGGCTCACTGCAAGCGGTTATTTTCGCAAAAAACTTTGCAAATTCGACCGCTTGCAGATGAAAAAAGCAAACGTTTGCTTTATAATATCCGCCGTTTATTTCACATTTTAACACTCATTTTAAGGAACTTAGAAAAAATGGCGATTCAACAAGCGTTATTAAGTGTGTCTGATAAAAAAGGCATTGTCGAATTTGCACAAGGGCTTGCCGCTCGTGGTGTAAAATTACTTTCTACAGGTGGTACGGCAAAATTATTAGCAGAAGCCGGCTTAGCTGTAACGGAAGTATCTGACTACACAGGCTTCCCTGAAATGATGGACGGTCGTGTAAAAACCCTTCACCCGAAAGTACACGGTGGGATTTTAGGTCGCCGTGGTACTGATGATGAAATTATGAACCAACACGGCATTGAGCGTATTGATATGGTGGTGGTAAATCTGTATCCGTTTGCGGCAACGGTGGCAAAACCGAATTGTACTTTGGAAGATGCGGTGGAAAATATCGACATCGGCGGTCCAACAATGGTGCGTTCTGCGGCGAAAAACCATAAAGATGTGGCTATCGTGGTGAATAATAACGATTTTGATGCAATTCTTGCAGAAATGGATCAAAACCAAAACGGTTTAACCTTAGAAACCCGTTTCAACTTGGCAATCAAAGCCTTTGAGCATACTGCACAATACGATTCAATGATCGCTAACTACTTCGGGCAAAAAGTACCTCCATATCAAGGGGCTGAGGAAGAAGATTTAACCCAAATTTGCGGTCAATTCCCACGTACATTAAACTTGAATTTTGTGCGTAAACAAACTATGCGTTACGGTGAAAATGCTCACCAAAATGCGGCTTTCTACGTAGAAAATGAAGTGAAAGAAGCTTCAGTTTCTACCGCAAAACAGCTTCAAGGCAAAGCATTGTCTTACAACAATATTGCCGACACCGATGCTGCCCTTGAGTGCGTAAAAGAGTTCGCAGAGCCAGCTTGTGTGATTGTAAAACACGCTAACCCTTGTGGCGTGGCGTTAGGCAAAGATATTTTAGAAGCCTACAACCGTGCTTACCAAACCGACCCAACCTCTGCTTTCGGCGGCATTATCGCCTTTAACCGTGAGCTAGACGGCGAAACGGCACAAACGATTGCAGACCGTCAATTTGTGGAAGTAATTATCGCTCCAACGATTTCTGAAGCGGCAAAAGAAGCATTGGCGAAAAAGAAAAATGTGCGTGTGTTAGAGTGCGGTGAATTCAGCCAAGCTGAAAAACGTTTGGACTACAAACGTGTGAACGGCGGCTTATTGGTACAAGATGCGGATCAAGGTTCAGTTTCAATCGAAGATTTACAAGTGGTGTCTGAACGCAAACCAACAGAAGCGGAATTGAAAGATTTACTGTTCTGCTGGAAAGTGGCGAAATATGTGAAATCAAATGCGATTGTGTATGCGAAAGATGGTCAGACTATCGGCATTGGTGCAGGGCAAATGAGCCGTGTCTATTCGGCGAAAATTGCGGGCATTAAAGCAGAAGATGAAGGCTTACAAGTGGCTGGTTGCGTGATGGCATCTGATGCTTTCTTCCCATTCCGTGACGGTATTGATGCAGCAGCGAAAGTCGGTATTACTTGTGTTATCCACCCAGGCGGTTCAATGCGTGATCAAGAAGTAATTGATGCGGCAAACGAACACGGTATGGCGATGGTATTAACAGGAATGAGACATTTCCGTCATTAATATTTAGTTAAACTAAAAGGCTATCTTGTTAAAAGATAGCCTTTGCTTATTTAATCACAGGGTAAGACTTTAATCGCTAGACCGCCTGTTGAAGTTTCACGGTATTTTGCGTTCATATCCCGACCTGTTTCATACATCGTTTCGATCACTTTATCTAAACTCACTTGTGGCGAAGAGGTACGGCGTAATGCCATTCGACTTGCATTAATCGCTTTGACCGAAGCTATCGCATTTCGCTCAATACAAGGTACTTGTACTTGTCCACCAACAGGATCACAAGTTAAACCGAGATTATGTTCCATCGCAATTTCTGCTGCCATACAAACTTGTTCTGCACTACCGCCCATAATTTCTGTTAAACCTGCTGCAGCCATTGAACAAGCGACACCTACCTCACCTTGACAACCTACTTCTGCCCCAGAAATCGAAGCATTCATTTTGTAAAGTGAACCTATCACACTGGTTGTGAGTAAATAACGCTCAATCGTTTCTTGGTTAAGTTGGGCGATAAATTTTTGGTAATAAGCTAACACCGCTGGCACAATACCGCAAGCACCATTAGTTGGAGCTGTTACTACTCGTCCGCCTGCTGCATTTTCCTCATTAACGGCAAGGGCAAACATATTGACCCAGTCGATAATTTGCATAGGATCTGTATTAAACTTACTGTTAGCCTCTAACATCCTGCGTAATGAACAAGCTCGGCGAGCTACTTTAAGTGGACCGGGTAGCAATCCTTCTGTATGTACACCCCGTTCAATACAGGCTTCCATTGTCTGCCAAATCATTGCGAGATAATCAGAAATTTCTTCTTTTGAGCGTAATGCTAACTCATTTTTCCACACAAGTGAGGAAATAGGTAATCCATTCTCTTTACAATGACGTAGCAAATCAGCCGCATTACGATAAGGAAAAGGCACAGAGACATCACTCTCCTTGACCTTTTCAAAATTTGCCTCATCAACAATAAATCCGCCACCAATTGAGTAATAGGTATTTTCAAATAAGATTTCTTCGCCACTTAAAGCCGTGAACTTCACGCCATTTTCGTGTAGCGGTAAGAAATCATTATGAAATGGCATATCCTCAAAAAAATCAAATCGAATCTGCTTAGGTTCATCACTGCTTTCTGCAACCACCAGTTGCTTATTTTGTTTTAAACTTTCAATGGTGTTATCAATACGCTCAATATCCACATTATGTGGCAAATAACCCATTAGCCCCATAATAATGGCGATATCGGTATTATGTCCACGCCCTGTTAAGGATAGCGAACCATAAACATCAACCTTCAAGCGGTCAATTTTTGCCAAAAATTTGCGACTTTGTAATTCATCAACAAATTCTTTTGCCGCTTTCATTGGTCCAACAGTGTGGGAACTGGAAGGTCCAATTCCCACTTTAAACATATCAAATACGCTAATCATAAATACGCATCCACAATAAAATCAAAAGTGTATTTTACTCGGATTAGAGTAATCCGTACACAATGGCTGAAATCGCAATACAGCCCATAACGAATACAAAAATCTGTCCAAATTCATTTTTAAAGCGAGCAAGGGCTGGCACTTTGTAAACTGCATACACCGGCATAATGAATAAAATCATCGCAATAATTGGACCACCTAAGCTCTCAATAAAACCTAAGATACTTGGGTTAATAGTTGCTACAATCCATAAAATGACTAAGAACGTAACAGCGGTAATTTTGCGGAATTTGTTCGGTTCAATCGGTTCTTCACGCATTTGATTCACTAAACCTTCTAATCCCTCACGAGCTCCTAAATAATGCCCGAAGAATGAGCTACCAATCGCCAAAAACGCCACTAATGGTCCGAAATAGGAAATAATCGGATTATCGAATTTATTTGCTAAGTAAGACAAAATCGAGATGTTCTGCACTTTTGCTTCGGCTAATTCTGCTGGTGTTAGCGTAAGTACACAGCTAAACACAAAAAACATTACAAATAATACTAAGATAAATGCTGTAGAGCGTAGCACTTTAGCTGCTTCAGTTTCTGTTTTATGCTCATCTTGGTAATGTTTTTGTTGAGAGAGTGCAAATGAGGAAATCGCTGGTGAATGGTTGAAGGCAAACACTAAAACCGGAATGGTTAGCCAAAGTGTAGTTAAGAAATCGCTGGTGGTTGGCATTTGTTGTAACGCCGCAGTATTCCATTGTGGAATAAGATAAATAGATAAACCAAATAAAATTAGCACTAAAGGATATACTAACCAAGTTGTAATTTTTAGCATTACTTCTTCGTTAAGTAGCATAACCCCAATCATAGCAGCAATTAAAATAAAGGATAATACTGCTCTAGACGGTGGCATTATGTGGAGCTGATTTTCCATAAAAGAACTAACGGTATTTGTAATTCCAACACCATAAATCAGTAAAATTGGAAAAATAGCAAAAAAATAAAGCAGTGTAATCAATTTACCTGCTTGTTCACCAAAATGCTCTCGCACAACGGCAGTAATATCACTTCCTTTATGTTTTGAAGAAAGCACAAAACGAGTTAAGCCACGATGAGCTAAATAAGTCATAGGACCAACTAATAATGTCATTACAACTAATGGGTAAAACCCTCCCATACCTGCATTGATAGGCAAAAATAGAACACCTGCTCCCACCGCAGTACCAAATAAATTAAGTACCCAAGTGAGAGAAAAACGTTGAGATGGCGTAGCCATAATATAATCTCCTTTTATAAAGTTAAAAAACAGGGCTATACTAGCTCTATAAATAGGGAAAACAATGGCTTTTTATTCATTTTTTGATATAACTATCAAAAGCAGAAAAAATAGTTTTTTATATGGAGAATAATTAAGCAAGCAGGATAAAAATTTATCTAAATCAAGGAAGTTGGTGTTTTTATATTTTAGAATATACTATTTATCAAAATAAAAAAACCAGTTAATCAAATTAACTGGTTTTAATATATTTGCAAAAAATAATTAAATTAAGCCCGCTTGTTGTAACGCTTTTAATACTGTAGGTTGTGCTGATTCAGATAAGGTAGTTAATGGTAAGCGTAAGTTTGGCTCGCTAATTAAACCTAATTTATAAGTAGCCCATTTTACCGGAATCGGGTTAGATTCTACGAATAAATCACGGTGCAAAGCCATTAAGCGGTTATTGATTTCTTCTGCTTCATCAAATTTACCTGCTAAGGCTAACTCACACATTTTCGCCATATCTGCCGCAGCAACATTATTTGTTACGGAAATCACACCTTGACCGCCTTGCTTCATTGATTCAAAGCCTGTTGCATCATCACCACTTAAGAAAATAAAATCATCGCCAGCTAATTGTTTGATTAACGGTAAACGACTTAAATCTCCGGTGGCTTCTTTTACTGCTACGATGTTTTCAATTTTCGCTAAACGACCGATGGTTTCAGGTTTTAAATCACTCCCTGTGCGACCCGGCACATTGTAAAGGATTTGTGGAAGATCTGTACTCTCAGCAATCGCCTTATAGTGTAAATACATTCCTTCTTGGGTTGGCTTATTGTAATAAGGCACAACGCTCAAACAACCGGCTACACCGCTGTTTGCCAATAGTTTGGTCATTGTAATTGCTTCACTGGTCGCATTTGAGCCTGTACCTGCAATAACAGGAATGCGACCATCTGCAAATTCAACGGTCTTTTGAATTACTTTGACATTTTCATCAATGCTTAAAGTTGTAGACTCACCTGTTGTGCCCACCGAAACAATACCGTGAGAGCCGGCTTGAATGTGATACTCCACTAATTTTTTTAAATCTTGGAAATCCACTTCACCGTGAGTCATTGGGGTTACTAAAGCAACAATGCTGCCGTGAAATAAAGGGGTTGCCATAATCATCTCCTGCATTTTTTATTATGATAAATATACTTCTGCTAGATTGCAAAATTCAGCTTAAATATGCAAGCACTTTTTTCAATTATTTAAAATTAATCATAAAGGCTCTTATCATCTTCATTTGGTCGCGTTTTAAAACGGCGATGTAGCCACATATATTGAGTTGGTGCATTCATAATTTCACGCTCTACCACTTTATTCATTAAGATGGCTGTATCCACTTCATTTTGACTCTGGCTGAAATCAACCGGAGGACTAATTTTAATTGTATAACCCGAATAATCTTCATTACGCATTGGACTGAACGGAATGACCACCGCATTAGGTGCAGAACGAATCAGCATATAGCTGCCTGCCGTTGTACAAGTATCTTCTACTGCAAAAAAAGGCACAAAAACACTATTTCTTCTACCATAATCGTGATCTGGTGCATACCAAATCATCTCGCCATTTTTCAATGCTCTAATCATCCCTCGAACATCTTTGCGATCAAGCATTGCTTTATTAGAACGGATTCTACCTCGAAACTGTATCCAATCTAATAATGGATTATCATTTGGGCGATAAACACCAATACCTTGATGATGCAAGCCAATAATCCTTGCACCAAGTTCTAAGGTTAAGAAATGTACGCCAACTAACAATATACCTTGATTGTTACCGGCACGTTGCTTTAAATATTCCCCACCTTCCACTTTTGACCATTTCAGAATGCGAGCATCAGACCAGAACCACGCCATACCAGTTTCGATAATCGCCATTCCCACCGACTTCATATTTTCTTGCACTAATTCTTCAACTTGCTCGGCAGAATAATGGGGGAAACAGAGTTCTAAATTACGGCGGGCAATTCTCATACGGCGTTTTCCAAAGCCTAACTTGGTAAATAAATTCCCTAAACCTAAACCGATGTTAACTAAAATAGGATAAGGCAAGCAGAGGATTAATTTAAAAATACCTAATCCAAGCCATAATCCCCAATATTTTGGATGTAAAAATTGTTTTTGAAACGGAGGTAGCTGTTTTTTCTCGCTCATCATCAAATCTCAGTTGTCTATTTATTAGAGATATTATAGCCAAAAATAGTTAAAAATGTTAAGTAGATCAAATTTTTAGAAATTTATTCCATTTTTCACTTGAATTTTTGGAGTGAACCGCATATTTTGATTACAAGATATCAACGGCAAAAAGCCTTAACTAAACAAGAGGAAAATGTTATGTCACTAAATATTTCAAGCAAACAAATGGACATTACCCCTGCAATCCGTACTCATATTGAGGAGCGTTTAGCTAAGTTAGAAAAATATCATACCCAGCTGATAAATCCACATTTTATGTTGATCAAGCAGCCGAATACCTTCCAAGTAGAAGCTACAATCGGTACACCTTTAGGCGACTTGGTTGCAAAATCAGAACACGAAGATTTATATAATGCTATTTTCGATGTGAAGAAAAAATTAGAAGGGCAATTAATTAAACTGAAAGAAAAACACGAACATTAATTTTTCTTGATATTTTAAGGGCTAAATGAAAAATCATTTAGCCCTATTTTTTACTTTTTACAAGCGGTTCAATTTCTCTCATTTTTTGCAAAAAATCAGATAAATCTGACCGCTTATGTTATTTCATACGAAAGACTTTAACGTTGTTATAGCCGTTTTCTTTTAAGTAAAGTGCTTGCAGTTTGCTCATTACACCACGCTGGCAATAAAGTAGGTAATTTTTGCTTTGGTCGAGGCTCGCAAATTGGCTAGAGAGTTTGTAGAACGGGAGTTCTTTGACTTCCACCCCTTCTAGGCTAAACGGTTTTTCATCCACTTCTTCAGGGCTACGGATATCCAAAATCACATCATTTTCGCCTAATTCTGTGGTTGTTTCTACCGATACTACTTCTTTCTCAGTTTGCTCGGCAATATCTCGGATATCTAAATAGCTCGCATTTTGCACCGCTTGCTCAAGGATCTCAAAGTTGAAGTTGCCTTCTTCCTCGATGATTTTGCTTTCAATCGCTTTTACCGTTGGATTTTTAGAAATTACACCACAAAATTCCGGCATTGATTTAGCGATGTCGTCCGTGCCGATCGCTTTCGCCATTGCAATGATCTGTTCTTTGTCGTGTGTGATAAGCGGACGTAAAACTAAAGTATCAGACGCTTTATCAATCAAACGTAAATTCGTAAGAGTTTGGCTCGAAACCTGCCCTAACGCTTCACCGGTAACGATAGCTTGAATATCGAAACGCTCGGCAATTTTGCTTGCCGCTCGAACCATCATACGCTTTAACACCACGCCCATTTGACCGTTATCGATTTTTTCTAAAATCTCGCCAACCACATTTTCAAAGTTAATCGCCACAAAGCGAACTTTGTGAGAAGTGCTGTAACGACTCCAAATGTGGTAAGCCATCTGTTTTACACCGATTTCGTGTGCCGCACCGCCTAAATTGAAGAAACAGTAATGCACTCGAGAACCACGACGAATTAACATATAGCTCGATACGCCCGAATCAAAACCGCCAGAGATTAACGAAAGTACATCTTCTTGAGTGCCGATTGGATAGCCGCCCAAACCCTCGTGGCGAGCTTTAATCAACAACATTTTGTCGTATTCAATATCAATACGTACCGTTACGTCAGGATCTTTTAATTTCACTTTGGCACTTTCAATACGTTGATTTAAACCACCGCCAACATAGCGTTCCACATCCAGCGAGCGGAAATCGTGCTTGCCTTTACGGCGAACACGCACGCTGAAGGTTTTGCCTTCTAACTCATCTTTTACTGCCGTATAAGTTTGCTCGAAAATATCGTGCATATCGGTAAAAGGGCTTTCTTCTACCTCTAAAATATGGTGAATACCGGGCGTGCGTTTTAATAAATCTAAGACGACAGGGGCTTCTTCCTCCACTTTGGCTCGTACTTCAATAAAATCCCAATTACGCACTACGGATACATTTTCCGTTTCCTTTAATAGCACATTGCGGATATTAGAAGTTAAAATTTTGATAAAGCGTTTACGCACCGAATCGCTTTTAATCATAATTTCAGGGAAAAGTTTGATAATAAATTTCATATAAAAATCAGTCTGCTATTCAAAAATGTGGGCTATTTTAGCCTTTTCTGGCTCAAAAGCCTAGAAATTCACAAAGAAAAATCCCCAATCCGAAAGAAGATTGAGGATTTGCAAAAAATGTCGGTTTTTAGACCGCTTGTAAATGGTTTTCGTAAGCCTGTAGAGTATTTTGCATTAGCATCGCCACTGTCATTGGACCAACGCCGCCCGGTACTGGAGTAACAAAGCTCGCTTTTTGCGAGGCAATGCTATATTCCACATCACCTTTTAATTTGCCGTCTGCCACACGATTAATGCCCACATCAATCACAACCGCCCCTTCTTTAATCCAATCACCTGAAATAAATTCAGGCTTACCTACCGCAACAACGAGAATATCAGCTTGGCGAACGTGGCTTTCTAAATCTTTAGTAAAGCGATGCGTAACTGTAACTGTACAACCGGCAAGCAACAATTCTAGTGCCATTGGCCGACCTACAATATTAGAAGCCCCAACAATCACAGCGTGCTGACCGTGTAAATCCACACCCGTAGTTTCAAGTAATTTCATCACGCCGTAAGGGGTGCAAGAACGTAAGGTCGGAATACGCTGAGCTAAACGCCCTACATTATAAGGGTGGAAACCGTCTACATCTTTATGCGGTGCGATTGCTTCAATGACTTTGGTTGAATCAATCTGCTTTGGCAAAGGTAATTGAACCAAAATACCGTCCACGCACTCATCTTGATTAAGCTCTTCGATAAGTGAAAGTAATTCTGCTTCTGTTGTTTCTGCTGATAAATCGTAAGATTTCGATTCAATTCCAATTTCCCCACAACTTTTACGCTTGCTCCCGACATAAACTTGCGAGGCAGGATCAGCTCCGACTAAAATGACTGCAAGCCCCGGTTTACGTTTACCTTGCTGAACATATTGAGCGATTTTTTCACTAATTCCTTTTTTAATTTTTGAGGCAATTTCACTCCCCGAAATAATCTGTGCAGTCATTTTTATCTCCCGAAACATTAATTGGCGAAAACGTTTGCTATTCTCTCAAAAAATTTACTTTTTGATAAGCTAATTTTAAATAGCGGATAAAGTTCAATCACTTAAACAAACTTTAACAAAAAAAGATTGACTGTTAAATAAAGAATCTTATAATTATTCCATCATTTGTCGGCGAGTAGCGCAGCTTGGTAGCGCAACTGGTTTGGGACCAGTGGGTCGTAGGTTCAAATCCTATCTCGCCGACCACTTCTTTCTTATAAATCTCTGCGCCCTTAGCTCAGCTGGATAGAGCAACGCCCTTCTAAGGCGTGGGTCAAAGGTTCGAATCCTTTAGGGCGTGCCATTTAATTCAAATAATTTGATTAAGCCTAAACTATACATTCTAAAGCAAAATCTAATTTATTTTAGCTATGCTCTACAAGCGGTCAAATTTCTAATTTATTTTACAAAAAAGCCATTTAGCTAATTCACTAAATGGCTTTTGTTTATCTTAAATTATGCTGCAAACGGATCTCTTAGAATCATCGTTTCTACACGATCCGGACCTGTTGAGAGGATATCCACCGGTACGCCGACCAATTCTTCGATGCGTTTGATGTAATCTAATGCAGCCTGCGGTAGCTCTTCACGTTTAGTTACACGGAAGGTGTTTTCTGACCAGCCCGGCATTGTTTCGTAAATTGGTTCAACACCTTCCCAATCTTTCGCTGCAAGTGGGGCGTATTCCACAATTCTGCCGTCTGGCATTTTATATGCTGTACAGATTTTTAACTCTTTGAAACCGTCTAATACGTCAAGTTTTGTCATACAAAAACCAGAAATAGAGTTAATTTGTACTGCACGGCGAACCGCCACAGCATCAAACCAACCACAACGACGTGGGCGACCTGTTACTGCACCAAATTCTTTACCTTTACGAGCGATTTCTGCCCCTACTTCATCAAATAATTCGGTAGTGAATGGACCACTTCCTACACGTGTACAGTAGGCTTTGATGATTCCTAACACATAATCTAAGTTACGAGGTCCGTAGCCAGAACCTGTTGCAACACCACCTGCGGTAGTATTTGAGCTGGTAACGAATGGGTAAGTACCGTGGTCGATATCTAACATTGTGCCCTGAGCACCTTCAAATAAGATGTTATCTCCATTTTTACGAGCTTCGTGGAGTAAAGTTGTTACGTCTGCCACCATTCCAGTGATTACATCGGCAATCGCAAAAACATCATCTAAAGTTTTTTGGTAATCTACCGCTTCTACTTTGTAATAGTTCACCAATTGGAAGTTGTAGTAATCTAAAATATCCTTTAATTTTTCTGCGAAATGTTCTTTATCAAACAAATCACTTACACGCAAACCACGACGGGCAACTTTGTCTTCATAAGCCGGACCGATGCCACGCCCGGTTGTACCGATTTTGTTTTTACCAAGTGCCGATTCACGAGCGTGATCCATCGCAACGTGGTAAGGTAAAATTAACGGGCAAGCCTCTGAGATTTTTAAACGCTCACGCACATTAATGCCACGCTCTTCTAATTCACCCATCTCTTTCATTAACGCTTCCGGCGAAAGCACCACACCGTTACCGATCAAGCAAGTTACGTTATCGCGTAAAATACCAGATGGAATAAGACGAAGGACAGTTTTCTCACCATTAATGATTAGCGTATGCCCTGCGTTATGACCGCCTTGGTAACGCACCACATACTTCACACGATCTGTTAATAAATCAACAATTTTGCCTTTGCCCTCATCGCCCCACTGAGCCCCGAGAATCGCAACACTTTTACCCATAGAAAATGCCTCTTTAAATTAGAATGAACAGTAATAACCTATTATAACGGTATATTGCAAGCGGTCAATTTATCGCAGAAAATTACAAAATTTTTATTAAAATTAACCGCTTGTAATCACCTAAATAGGTAAAAAAATCAAAACCCGATACTAGATCGGGTTTTATAGATACAACTATTTTGTAGGAGCTTGCATAAAGCGTAAAAACTCACTATTTGGCTTCAATAACATCATATTATTCTGCCCTTCAGCAAAGCTATCTTCATACGCTTTTAAACTTCGAATAAAGCTATAAAATTCCGGCTCATTACCAAACGCCTCTGAATAGAGTTTTGCCGCTTGAGCATCGCCTTCGCCTCGTAATGTTTGAGCCGTTTTATTAGCATTTGCCAAAATTAAAGTTACTTTTTTATCTACTTCAGCACGTATAATTTCTGCTTTCTCATTACCTTGTGAACGATGTTCACGAGCAACCGCATCACGCTCTGCACGCATACGTTGGTAAATAGAAGCGGAAACCTCATTCGGTAAGTTGATCTGTTTAACACGCACATCAACAACTTCCATACCTAAACGTTCTGTGCCATCTTCTCCGGTATTTAATGCTTTTTGAGCTCCTGCCATTAATTCGCCACGAGAGCCTGACACAATATCTTTAATGGTACGAGAACCAATTTCAGAACGCAGACGGTCGCTGACTTTACGACGTAATAAATCAGCTGCTTTTTGATAATCGCCACCTGTTGAGGTGTAGAATTGACCAAAATCACTAATTCGCCATTTCACATAGGAATCTACCAAGAGGTCTTTTTTCTCCACCGTTACAAAGCGGTCTTCTTGACCATCTAGCGTTTGAATACGGGCATCTAACACTTTCAAGCTATCAATAAATGGCATTTTGAAATGAATACCCGGTTGGTAAACAACCACTTTTTGATCGCTATCACGATGAACTTTGTTAAAACGTAACATAATGCCACGCTCGCCTTCGTTCACAATGGTTACTGATTGCAGTACAACAAATGCTACCACAGCCAGTACAGGTAATAATAATTTACGCATTATTAAAATCTCCCTTTACGAGTTTGGTCTATTTGCTGCTCTGCTGATTGTGGCTGAACCTGTATTCTTGGTTGAACAACCGGTGGCGGTGCAACTTGTGTTTGTACCGGTGCGACTTGTTGCTCAATTTTTTGTTGATCAAATTTAGGAGCTGATGAATTATTCATTAACTTATCAAAAGGTAATACATTTAAATTATTACTTGATGAATCCATCACAACTTTAGGTGTGTTTTTCATCACCTTTTCCATCGTTTGAATATATAAACGCTCTCGAGTCAGCTCTGGCGAAGCCTTGTATTCAGGTAATAATTGGCTTAAACGTTCAACTTCCCCTTTTGCATTTAACACAACAGCTTCTTTATAGGCTTCTGCTTGTTCAATCGTACGCTGTGCTTGACCGCGAGCAATCGGCTCTTCCCCTCTTGCATAAGCTTCCGCCTCACGAATTAAACGCTGCTCATCTTCTTGTGCTTTAATCGCATCATCAAATGCTGCTTTTACATCTTCAGGTGGACGAGCGTATTGGAAGTTCACATCCGTTACCAACAACCCCATATCATAGGTTTTGATGATCTCACGCAAAGTAGCCCACGTTCTTTCACGCACCGTTGCTCGACCTGTGGTTAGAATTTCGTCCATTGTCATATGACCGATCACATAACGTAACGCACTGTCTGTAGCTTGCTTTAAACTTTCATCCGGATTGCTTACACTAAACAGATATTTAGCAGGATCTTCTACACGATACTGAACCGTCATCTCAACTTGAACCATATTTTCATCTTGAGTAAGCATTGAACCGCTCGTATTTAACTCAGAAACACGTTCTACGTTTACTCTAGTTACAGAATCAATAAAAGTTGGCTTCCAGTTCAAGCCCGGCATAACGATATTATCAAGTTTACCTAAACGGGTAACGACACCTCGCTCAGCCTCTTGTACAGTATAAAAACCTGAACCAGCCCACACCGCAGCGGCAAGCCCTAAAACAACAGGTAGAAATTTGCCAAATCCGATACTATTTGGGTTGCTAGAACCATTATTAGGTGATTTTCCACCGCCCATTTTTTTCAATAGACTACTGAAAACTTCTTCTAAATCAGGTGGTTGTTGTTCGTTTCGTTGATTATTGGTTGGTCCTTGTTGTGAACCTTGAGCAGGACCTTGCCCTTGATCTTGTTCTTGCTGTTCAGGCTTTGGCTCAGATCTTCTCTGCCCCGGCTTCCCCCAAGGGTCTTGCTGATTACCTGATTCATTCCACGACATAAATATCTCCAAAAATAAAATCGAATCGCACTTTAAAATTTAAAACGCAAGTTAAAGATTGTACCTATTTAGTCATCGTTTGACTAGGCTTATCTGATAAAACAAGCGGTCTTTTTTTGCTATTTTTTTGCAGATTTACCCTTGTGCAAGCAATATTCAAATCACAAAAAAAGAGGGCGATAAATTCGCCCTATTTTTGCTTTAATTTAATTATAACGCTTGTTTAATAAATTCAGCCATTTGTGCGTGTGGAAGAGCACCAACTTGTTGTGCAACAACCTCGCCGTTTTTAAATAAAAGTAAAAATGGAATGCTACGTACGCCAAATTGTGCCGCTACATTTGGATTTTCATCTACATTCATTTTTGCAATTTTTACTTTGCCTTCAAATTGTGCATCAACCGATAACTCGTCAAGCACAGGTCCGATCATACGGCAAGGACCACACCACGGTGCCCAAAAGTCTAACAATACAGGCACATCTGATTTTAAAACATCTTGTTCAAATGTTGCATCTGTTGTGTGAATAACATTACTCATAAATTTGTCCTTAAACATCTAAATAAAAAAGAAACGCCCCAACTGATTACGAGTTAAGGCGTACAGCTTTTGCTAAGATAGTGATTAATCAATGAAATTTCAAGTAAGATTTACCGATTAAATCAATCACTATTCATTTTCTAATTCTTTATTTTCATCTTTTGGTAGAATTAAATTCAAAATGAGTGCAAATAGTGAGCCAACAGTAATGCCCGACCCAAATACTTCTTTTACAAACGAAGGGAGTTTATCTAATAACTCCGGACGAGTAGTAACCGCTAAGCCACAACCGATTGAAATCGCAATAATTAACCCGTTACGTTTTGAACGTTCTACCTTGTCTAACATTTGGATACCTGCTGCAATAATCATCGCAAACATCATTAAGCCTGCTCCACCTAAAACCGGGGTTGGAATAGACACAATCAAGGCTCCAAACCAAGGGAAGATACCGGCTAATACCAATAAGCAGCCCATCACAGTTACAACATAGCGGCTTGCAACACCGGTTAAAGAAATCACACCGATATTTTGGGCGAATGATGAAAATGGCGTGGTAGACATAATTGCTGCAAATGCTGAGCCTAGTCCATCACATAACACGCCTCCACGTAAATGTTTACCTGTAATTTCGGTTTGTGTCGCATTTCCTAACGCTAAAAAGTTACCGCTTGATTCCACAATGGTTACTAAATAAGCTATGCTCATCCCAATAATACCTGAAATCGGGAAAGCAAGACCAAAATGCAATGGCTGTGGAATAGCTACCACATCGGCTGATTTCACGTTATCAAAGTTTATCCAACCTAAGGCTAAAGCCACTACATAGCCTACCATCATACCAATCACAATTGCAGCTGCTGAAAAAATGCCTTTGCCCCATTGTACTAAAATCACAACCAACACCAGTACAAAGGTTGCCATTGCAAGATTAGCAGGATCGGCATAATGTGCATCGCCTCTTTGACCGCCTGCAAACCAGTCCACCGCCACAGGAATTAAACTTAAACCGATCATCATTACAACAACACCGGTTACCACAGGTGGGAAAAGTTTACGCACATAAGGCATAAAAAAGCTGCCGATAATCATTACTAGAGAACCGACCAATGAAGCCCCCATAATCCCTGCAACACCGTGTTCACTAAAACCGATAGCCAGTGCTGCCGCTACGAAAGTAAAACTCGTTCCCATCACACTTGGTAAACGTAAACCGATAGGTCCAATGCCTTGACATTGAATAATCGTTACAATACCCGACACCAATAACGCTGCATTAACCAGCACGATAATATCCGATGCAGGTAAATTTAGCACATTGCCAATGACTAACGGCACGGCAATAATACCACCAAGTGCCGCCAACAAATGTTGTGCCGCAAGAAGAAGCGTTAGACCGAATGGCGGTTTAGAATCAACAGGGTAAAGAATTTTTTGCATAAATGCCTCAAAATAAGATTGAAAGAAATAAAAAATTAGGGGCGAATTATACGGATTTCCCGCCAAATAAGCAAACGATTACGCAAACGTTTGCTTATTTTTCATTTCAATTTGCAATATAACAAGCGGTTGTTTTTTCGGACATTTTTGCAAAAACACTTGCGTTTTAAAATCAGTGCTACTGATGATACGAACTGCAAGCATAACAAGTAAATTTTTCAACAAAAATGACCGCTTGTTTAATTAACTATTTCTCAAAGTGTCGAAAACAACTTCCGCTAAAGCTTTAGAAATACCCGGCACGCTTTGAATTTCTTCAAGCGTGGCATTTTTCACACCTTGCATTCCGCCTAGATATTTTAATAAAGCTTGGCGACGTTTAGCTCCAACGCCCTCAATGCTTTCTAACCCACTTTCAGTAAAGGCTTTTTGGCGTTTTTTTCGATGTGCATTGATAGCGTAGTTATGTGCTTCGTCTCGAATATGCTGAATTAAATGCAAAGCAGGGCTATCGGGCGGTAAGTTGATCTCTTTATCCCATTTGCTGATAATCAAGGTTTCTAGCCCTGCTTTGCGTTCCACCCCTTTTGCAACACCAATTAGGAGTGGTTTAGATATATCCCACTCCACCTTCAGCTTGGAAAAAGTATCTAACGCTCGATTGAGCTGCCCTTTGCCTCCATCGATAAAAATAATATCAGGAATTTTTTCCGGTGGAAGTGGTCGGTCATAACGCTTCAGAAGAGCTTGCTCCATTGCGGCATAATCATCACCGGGCGTAATGCCTTCAATATTAAAACGGCGATAATCCGATTTCAAAATGCCGTTTTCATCAAACACTACACAAGAAGCGACTGTTTGATCACCCATTGTGTGGCTGATGTCAAAGCACTCCATTCTTGCAATTTTTTCGAGATTTAGCACCGCTTGTAAAGCTTCGTAGCGAGTGTGAATACGTTCGTCTTGCTTTAATTGAACATTCAGAGCAGCAATTGCATTGGTTTGAGCAAGAGCGAGGTAGCGACTTTTTTCACCTCGTACTTTATTTAAAATGGTAACTTTATGCCCGGCTTGTTCAGATAGTACGGTTTCTAAGGCTTCTTTTTCACTCACTGTTTGATCGATAATGATCTGATTGGGAATTGTGCGATGCTGGTTCATCTGCAAATAAAACTGCCCGATGAAGGTATCACTCAATTCAGCAAGATCGGTATGATTTGGCACTTTGGGAAAATAGCTTCGATTGCCTAATACCTTGCCTTGTCGTACAAACAAAATATGCACACAAGCAATACCATATTGGTAAGCAATCGAAATAAAATCCAGATCGTCCTGACGATCAGTTGAGATCGACTGTTTTTCCATTACTTCACGCACGAGTTGGATTTGATCTCGATAACGTGCCGCCGTTTCAAATTCCAGATTTTCAGCCGCACTTTCCATCTTACCAATCAGATATTCTACCACTTGATGATCTTTACCCTGTAAAAACAATCGAACCAATTTCACTTGATTATCGTATTCTTCTTGCGTGCAATAACCTTCCACACAAGGGGCAAGACAACGTCCGATCTGATATTGTAAACAAGGGCGGGAGCGGTTTTTATAATAGCTGTCTTCACACTGTCGGACAGGGAAAATTTTTTGCAACAAGTAGAGCGTTTCCCGCACTGCGGTGGCATTAGGGTAAGGTCCAAAATATTCGCCACTGATTTTTTTACTGCCTCGAAAGCTCCCCACACGCGGGTGTTGATGTTTAGTGAGTAAAATATAAGGATAGGCTTTGTCATCACGCAGAAGCACATTATATTTAGGTTGATTTTCTTTAATATAGTTGTGTTCTAACAGTAGGGCTTCTGTTTCGGAATGGGTTAGCGTTGTCTCAATATGGGCAATATTCGACACCAATGCCTCAGTTTTACGATTAGGCAAATTCGCACGGAAATAGCTCGATAAACGCTTTTTTAGATCTTTGGCTTTACCAACATAGATAATCTTTCCTTTGCCATCGTACATACGATAAACACCGGGCTGATGAGGAACATCAACAAGAAAAGATTTGGAATCAAATTTGGACATTATGCGTGATGAAATTCAGAATATGCAATTGCAAAAAAATAATAAAAATAGACCGCTTACGACTTCAACAAGCTGCCTTTGGAAGCATTCAAATATTGCAACATCGACCAAATAGTTAAACCTGCCGCAATATAAAGTAGAATAAAGGCTAAAATTTCCATTGCTTCACTTTGTCGCCAAATCATTCCGCCTAAGGCTAACATTTGAGCGGTTGTTTTTACTTTTCCCCAAATTGAAACGGCAACGCTTGCTCTCTCACCGAGCTCTGCCATCCATTCACGCAATGCAGAAATAATAATCTCTCTGGCAATCATAATACAAATTGGAATAGTAACCCACCAAGTATGGTAATGCTCCGCTACACAAACAAAAGCAACTGCAACCAGGACTTTATCTGCGACAGGGTCTAAAAATGCCCCAAGTCTCGTTGTTTGGTTCCATTTACGGGCTAAATAACCATCAAACGCATCAGTAATAGAAGCAATAAAAAATATCAAGGTAGCAATTTCTGGTGCATATTTAGTCGGCAGATAAAACGCCACAATAAAAAGTGGTATCATTCCGACACGAAATAAAGTTAAAAAAGTTGGGAAATTAAGCTTCATAACAAAACTAAAGGAACAAGCAGTAGAATTGTGTTAAGTGTAACATAACTAAATTATTTTTTTTACTCCCCTGTTACAAAATCGCATTGACTTTACAATAAATTACCGCTAATTTAAGGCTTGATTTATGGAAATTTATCCATACATATCAATCCGTCGGTTTTTCCGATTTAAAAACAAAAACAGAAGGAATTTTTATGGAAAATCGTTTAGCTCATAGCTACTCAACATCTGAATCACTTATTAGCACTCACAAAGTGCTACGCAATACCTATATGTTATTGGCAATGACACTGACTTTCTCAGCCGTTGTTGCTTTTGTTGCAATGCAAATGAACGCACCGGCAATGCCTTGGTGGGGATTATTAATCGGCTTTTATGGCTTACTTTTCTTAACGAATGCCACTTCAAATAGCAGTGTGGGTATCTTAAGCGTATTTGCGTTAACAGGCTTCTTGGGTTATACCTTAGGTCCTATTTTAAACCGCTACATCGGTGCCGGTTTAGGTGATATCGTTGCTCTTGCATTTGGTGCAACGGCATTAGTTTTCTTCGCTTGTTCAGCTTATGTATTAACCACGAAAAAAGATATGAGTTTCTTAAGCGGAATGATGGTAGCATTATTTGTGGTACTATTAGTCGGCATTATCGCTAACATTTTCTTAGCGATTCCGGCACTAGGTTTAGCCTTAAGCAGCTTATTTGTTATCTTCTCAAGCGGTGCGATTTTACTCGCAACCAGCAATATTATTCACGGTGGCGAAACAAACTATATTCGTGCAACTGTTGATTTATATGTTTCTATCTATAACCTATTTGTAAGTTTCTTACAAATCTTTGGTGTATTAGGTAGCGATGATTAATATTAAAATATAAGAGGAATGCCACTTTATGTGGCATTTTTATTTTATGTCTATAGAACTGAATAATATCCAATACCCAACTGACGATGCAGGTTATTTGAAAAACCTAAATGATTGGTCTGAACAACTCGCTGAAAAAATCGCAGAAAAAGAACAAATTACATTAACGGAAGAACATTGGGAAATCATCTACTTAGTGCGAGAGTTTTACCAAGAATACAAAACCTCTCCTGCAATTAGAATGTTAGTCAAAGCAATGGCACAAAAATTTGGCGAAGAAAAAGGCAATAGCCGTTATTTACAACGTTTATTCCCCGACGGACCGGCAAAACAAGCCACAAAAATTGCAGGATTGCCGAAACCTGCGAAATGTTTATAAGAGGCTTATTATTTTATTTTTTCGATCTATATCGAAAAAATAGATTTTGCTATTTGCACAACTAAAATAAAAACCATAACCTCCTTATATTATTAAGGAGTACATTATGTGGAATTTATTTAAAACACCGATTGAAAAAGGTTCATTTGAATCTTGGGCAAAAATCAGTGATGATATCGCCAAAGTTGCAATTTTAGCAATTCCTGTTATTCTGTATGGAAACGATACAACTTCTGCGAAAGTATTTAATATTACAATGTTAACTCTATTCACTTATTTCTTTTTAAACTGTGGAAGGCAACTGAGAAGAAAGCTAGAGGAGATAAAATAATGGAATTTGGATATACACTAGGCATTACGCTATTTATTATGGGTGCTGTTTTTTATATAGCAACTTATTTCTTAACAAAATAATTGAAAGCGAGCAACAAGCTCGCTTTTGTTTTGCAGTCCCGTAATTTCCCCTTGAAATTTCCCTCATTTTTCTATAGAGTTTTCCAGTTATTTTCAAATTACATATAGGTCAAATAATGAGCCAATTAGATTTAATCAAATCTTCTATCAAATCTATTCCTGATTACCCTAAAGCAGGGATTATTTTCCGTGATATTACTTCACTTTTAGAAGTACCAACCGCATTCCAAGCAACTGTTGATGCCATTGTGGCTGAATTTAAAGACAAAGGTATTACTAAAATTGTTGGTACAGAGTCTCGTGGTTTTATTTTCGGAGCTCCTGTTGCCTTAGCACTTGGCGTACCTTTTGTGCTAGTTCGTAAGCCTAAAAAATTACCGCGTGAAGTAATTTCTCAATCTTATACTCTTGAATATGGTGAAGACACGTTAGAAATTCACAAAGATGCGATCAACGGTAACGACAACGTGTTGATGATCGACGACTTATTAGCAACCGGTGGCACTATTGACGCAACGGCAAAATTGATCCGCCGCTTAGGGGGAACTGTAGAACACGCAGCGTTTGTAATCTGGCTACCTGACTTAGGTGGTAAAGAACGCTTAGAACAAGAAGGAATTAAATCCTTCAGTTTAGTGAGTTTTGAAGGTCATTAATTACAAGCGGTTGTATCTTCTCAATTTTTTGCAACCAGTAGGAGCTAATTTCAATTAGCTCCTACAAAATGAATAAAGAACAAATATGAGTTATCAGGTTCTAGCCCGCAAATGGAGACCTCAACGCTTCTCTGAAGTGGTTGGGCAACAGCACGTTTTATCTGCTCTTGAAAACAGTTTAAGAGAAGATAGGCTTCATCACGCCTATCTGTTTTCAGGCACCCGAGGCGTAGGAAAAACCTCCATTGCTCGCCTTTTTGCAAAAGGGCTAAACTGCGAAAATGGCATTACTGCTGACCCTTGTGGAGAATGTGCCAACTGCAAGGCAATTGAAGAAGGGCATTTTATCGATCTGATTGAGATCGATGCAGCCTCTCGCACCAAAGTGGAAGATACCCGCGAGCTACTTGATAACGTACAATACAAACCCACCGTTGGGCGTTTTAAGGTTTATCTGATCGACGAAGTGCATATGCTCTCTCGCCACAGCTTCAATGCGTTACTTAAAACCCTTGAAGAACCGCCTGAGTACGTTAAATTCTTATTGGCGACTACCGATCCGCAAAAGCTGCCGATCACTATTCTTTCTCGCTGTATGCAATTCCATTTGCGTGCATTAGAACAATCGCAAATTGCTAAGCACCTAGAATTTATTCTCAACGCAGAAAGTATTCCTTATGAAACTATTGCTATTGAAAAACTAGCAAAAGCGGCACAGGGTAGTATTCGTGATTCACTCAGTCTCACTGATCAAGCTATCGCAATGAGTAATGCCAATATTACTCTTGATGCAGTAAGCCAAATGTTGGGGCTCATTGATGACAATCAGCCATTAGAATTAGTGCAAGCAATCGCCCAAGCTGATGGCGAAAAAGCAATGGCAATCATTGAACAAATTGCCGCTAAAGGAGTGGATTGGCAACAATTGCTGAGTGATATTGCAGAAACATTGCACAAAATTGCGATGTTACAATTAGTCAAAACTACCGCCGCAGAAGAAACTCTCATTCATTTTCTGGCAAAACAGATGCCACCTGAAGATGTGCAGTTTTTCTATCAACTTATCCTTAACAGCAAAAAAGAGCTACCTTTTGCACCCGAGCAACGTGCCGGTGTGGAAATGGCGATACTGCGTGCATTAGCTTTCCACCCAAAACAGGCGGAAAGAATGGCAACTATGGTCATTCCAACGGTATCTGCCGTTCCGCAAACTAATGTGGTTACAAATACTCAGCCGAAGCCACAAAATCAAATTGCTCAACTAAGAGAAACCTTAGAGAAAAATCAGCAAAAATCGGTAGTGGCTTCACAAACGACACAAGCACCAACTGTAGCTCCTATAATGCCTAAAGAAGAAAATACCACTACGTTTTCTCCGGCAATGGCTGCACTTGAAGCCCGCAAAAAATTACAGCAACAGCAAGCTGATTTAACTCAAGCCGAAAAAAAAAAGCCTGAGTTAAAAACACCTCAATTTATTGCAAAAAAATCGGAAAATTCGACCGCTTCATTACAAGAACGATTTATCCAGTTTGCAGAACATCAACAACAAACGGCACATCAATCCGTTTCAAAAGTAGAAAACACGCCTAAAAGCATAGACGATGAAGATTACCGTTGGACTTGGCTCAACCCTGAATTAGAAAACCAAGCAGACAGTGCCAAACCGTCGGATATTAAGCAAGCTATTTTGCAAGAACGTACACCAGAACTAGTGGCAAAAACCATTGATTTATCTTGCCAACAAGATAAATGGTGTGAGATTGCTAATTCGCTTAATTTAGGCGGTTTTTCACGCCAAATTGCCTTAAACAGCTACTTAGATAAACACGCAGACAACCATCTTTCGTTGGTATTAAAGCCCAATATGGCACATTTAGATAATGTGGAATCTCGTAAAAATTTAGAAGTGGCATTGGCTGAAAAAGGCTATAGCTATGATTTATCTATCGGCGACAATGCTGATAAACAAACACCGCTGGAAATTCGTCGAGCCATTTTCAAACAACTCACTGAAGCAGCAAAATCTGCTTTGCTGAACGATGAAAAATTAATGTTACTTCGCAACGCTTTCGATGCACAAATTGATGAATCGACCATTCGAGCGGTTGCACAGAGTGAGTAAATAGATGAAAGCATTAGAATTAATTGATCTTGTGAAAACCTACCCGACCGGTGTAAAAGCAGTAAAAGGGATCAACCTTGTAGTAGGGCAAGGGGATTTCTACGCTCTACTCGGGCATAACGGTGCAGGAAAATCCACCACTATTGGTATTATTAGCTCCCTTGTGAATAAAACAAGTGGTAGCGTGAAAGTGTTTGGCTACGATTTAGATACACAAAAGGTGGAATTAAAACACCAAATCGGGCTTGTACCACAAGAATTTAATTTTAATCAGTTTGAAAAGGTCATTGATGTGCTGGTACAACAAGCCGGTTTTTACGGTATTCCACGCAAAGAGGCTCTTATTCGTGCCGAAAAATGGTTAAAACAGCTCGATTTATGGGAAAAACGCACACATCTTACTCGTGAGCTTTCCGGCGGAATGAAACGCCGTGTGATGATCGCCAGAGCCTTAATGCACAATCCCAAACTATTGATTTTAGACGAACCCACCGCAGGGGTGGATATTGAACTCCGCCGCTCATTATGGGATTTCTTACGGGATCTGAACAATCAAGGCACAACGATTATTCTAACTACCCACTATTTAGAAGAAGCAGAAATGTTATGCCGCCATATTGGCATTATTCAAAATGGTGAATTGATTGAAAACACCTCAATGAAAGCCTTGCTTGCGAAATTAGAAAGCGAGGTGTTTGTGTTGGATTTGCAAAATTCTATTCAAAATCAACCGCTTGTCATTCAAGACTATCCGCATAAATGGATCGATGAAAACACCCTTGAAGTCAATGTGAAACGTCAGCAAGGACTAACAAATCTCTTTTCACAAATCGCGGCTCAAGGTGCGGAAGTATTAAGTATGCGAAATAAATCCAACCGTTTGGAAGAACTCTTTATTAATATGGCTCAATAAAATGAATTTTATCGGATTTTATACTTTAGCGTGCAAAGAGTGCCGTCGTATTCTGAGAATTTGGCGACAAACTCTTGTGCCGCCTGTAATTACCACTACCCTCTACTTTTTAATTTTTGGAAAATTAATCGGTGGACGCATTGGCGAGATGAATGGCGTGGGTTATATGGAATTTATTGCTCCCGGCTTGATTATGATGACGGCAATTACTGCCTCTTATGTGAATACCGCTTCGTCTTTCTTCTTAAGCAAATTTACCCGTGATTTTGAAGAATTACTGATTTCCCCCCTTTCCACTCATAACATTATTTGGGGCTATTTATTAGGTAGTATTTTGCGAGCCGGCTTGGCAGCTCTTTTGGTAATGTTAGTTGCAATGATATTTGTGAGCTTTGATATTCATTCCTTTGCTATCATTGCTCTAACGCTATTTTTAACCATTGTTGCCTTTGCATTAGGCGGTTTGATTAATGCCGTTTTTGCGAAGTCCTTTGATGATGTAGGATTAATTCCTACCTTTGTGCTTACGCCACTCACTTATTTAGGTGGTGTGTTTTATTCTATCTCGCTTCTGCCAGAGTTTTGGCAAACAGTGTCAAAATTTAACCCTATTGTGTATATGATCAACGGCTTAAGATATGGTTTTTTAGGTATTAGCGATGTACCATTAATTTACACCTTTGGGGTGTTAATTTCATTATGTTTAGGGCTATATATTGTAGCTTATTCGTTAATTCAGCGAGGGATAGGGCTTCGTTCTTAAATTTGATAATTAAGGAGACTTTATGAAAACATTCAAAGTATTATCAGTTGTAGGTATGTTAGCTTTTGGTGCAAATTCTGCTTTTGCCGAAGAAATTACTGTATTTGCAGCCGCATCAATGACTAATGTACTCCAAGAAATTAATCAAGATTTTGAGAAGAAATATCCTGAAGATAAAGTAACTTTTTCCTTCGCCTCCTCTTCTGTTTTAGCTAAACAAATCGAGCAAGATGCCCCAGCAGATGTATTTATTTCTTCTGATTTAAAATGGATGGATTACGTTGCCGAAAAACAACCACCAAAAATCAAACATCGCCAAAATTTAGTGAAAAATGAACTGGTTTTAATTGCCCCAAACGAGAGCAAAATCCAAGCAGAAAGCATACAAGCGGTCGATTTTGCCAAAGAATTAACAAATAGTTATTTATCTGTGGGCGACCCATCCCACGTTCCCGCTGGAAGATATGCTCAAAAAGCCTTAACCTACTATAATCTGTGGGAAACAGTAGAACCGAAACTGGCTCGAGCCAAAAACGTGCGAGATGCACTTTCTTTTGTTGAACGTGGTGAATCACCATTAGGGATTGTTTATTCCACCGATGCAAAAGTGTCTGATAAAGTCAAAGTGCTTGCCGTATTTCCACAGGAAAGCTATGGCGAAATTGTTTACCCTGCCGCAGTGGTGAGTGAAAAACAATCTGCCGTAAAATTTTTAGATTTTCTACAGACACCGGAAGCCAAAGCTCGATTTGAAGCGGCTGGATTTAAACCGATTGAGTGATGTTTGATTTTACCCCACAAGAACTAAATGCGATTGTTCTCAGCCTAAAAGTTGCCTTCATTGCGGTGGTGCTTGCTTTACCACTTGCCGTATGGGTGGCTTGGCTACTTTCTCGCAAACAATTTTGGGGCAAGAGCATTTTAAACGGTATTGTTCATTTACCGTTGGTTTTACCGCCGGTAGTAATCGGCTATTTGCTGTTAATCTCTATGGCGAAACGTGGGGTAATCGGGCAATATTTGTGGGAATGGTTTCATTTTAGTTTCAGTTTTTCGTGGAAAGGTGCGGTACTTGCCTCAATGGTAATGGCATTTCCACTAATGGTTCGCTCAATCCGTTTGGCATTTGATTCGGTTGATCCCAAACTCGAACAAGCTGCACGCACATTAGGGGCAAGCCCGTTAAAAGTCTTTTTTACCTTAAATTTACCCCTTGCATTTTCAGGTATTATTGCCGGGAGTGTACTCGGTTTTGCTCGCTCATTAGGTGAGTTTGGGGCAACCATTACTTTTGTATCCAACATTCCAAATCAAACCCAAACCATTCCGGCTGCCCTGTTTACTTTTATTGAAACGCCAAATGGCGAAATGGCTGCTGCCCGCTTATGTTTGGTAGCGATTGCGATTTCATTAATCGCCCTATTCTGTTCGGAATGGTTGGCTGAAAGGCAGAAACATTATGCTAAAACTTAACCTTATTCAGCAACTCGGCAATCTTGATTTGAATGTCAATTTAGAGATTCCTGCTCAAGGTATTACCGCTATTTTCGGGCGTTCGGGAGCGGGCAAATCCAGCCTAATTAATTTGATTGCCGGGCTTGCAACCGCACAATCTGGCTTTATTGAATTAAACGGACACGTGCTGTTTGATAGTCAAAAAGGTATCAACCTACCGCCTGAAAAACGTAATATTGGCTATGTATTCCAAGAGCATCGCCTTTTCCCTCATTATTCGGTGGAAAAAAATCTAAAATATGGCTACAAGCGGTCAGATTCTGCCGATTTTTTGCAAATTGTTGAGCTTTTAGGCATTTCGCACCTATTAGATCGCTATCCTGAAAGTCTCTCCGGTGGGGAAAAACAACGGGTTGCCATTGGGCGTGCATTATTAAGCTCGCCCGATATTT
This sequence comes from Mannheimia indoligenes, assembly GCF_036880405.1. Classification (NCBI taxonomy): domain Bacteria; kingdom Pseudomonadati; phylum Pseudomonadota; class Gammaproteobacteria; order Pasteurellales; family Pasteurellaceae; genus Mannheimia; species Mannheimia indoligenes. The sequence continues at coordinate 193,979 of NZ_JBAJJM010000005.1, forward strand.
TATTGATGGATGAGCCTTTATCTGCTCTTGACCTTCCACGCAAACAAGAGCTATTAGATTATTTAGATAAATTAGCTACTCAGCTTAACATACCCATTCTCTATGTTAGCCATAGTTTAGAAGAAATCGTTCGCCTTGCTGATCAGCTCCTTTTGCTTAATAACGGCAAATTGATGGCATTTGATAGCGTTGTTAATGTGTGGCATAGCCCAGCTTTTGCCGATTGGCAACCAAGCAATCAACGCATTAGTTTACTTGAGTTACCGATAAAAGAGCAGCAACCAAGCTACAATATGCTTGGACTAGGGCTAAATGAGCAACGCCTTTGGATTCATCAACTTCCTCGTCATCAAATAGGCGAAAATTTGCGTGTTACCATTGCGAGTAAAGATGTTTCTATCAGCTTACAAAAACCAATGCAAAGTTCAATCCGCAATGTGTTAAAAGGTGATATACAGAAAATCGAAAACCATTTAGATCGGGTTGATGTGGCTGTTCTTGTCGAAAATCAAACTATTTGGAGTACGATAAGCCTGTGGTCTTTTGATGAGCTTTCGCTTAAAGAAGGGCAAGAGGTTTATCTTCAAGTCAAAAGCGTTTCTTTATAGACTTGCAAATTTCCTGTAAAATATGACCGCTTGTTAATTCAAAAAAGAGATATTATGCCAATTGTTAATCAATCTGCCCTTGTGCCTTACAGTGCTGAACAGATGTATCAGCTTGTGAATAATTATGAAAAATACCCTGAGTTTTTATCAGGCTGTGTGAGTACAAAAACCTTAAGCACAGGGGAAAATGAATTAACTGCTGAGCTTCATATTCAAAAGTTGGGGATTAGCCAAACATTTAGCACCCATAATAAAATGAGCCCACCCTATAAAATTGAAATGACTTTAGTGGAAGGTCCTTTTCGCCATTTACACGGTTTTTGGACATTCACTCCATTCGATGAACAGAGCTGTAAAATTTCACTTGAACTTAATTTTGAATTTTCAAGCCCGATTGTGGCATTAGTTTTCGGCAAGGTATTCAACGAACTTACGTTAAAAATGGTGAATGCGTTTAAACAACGTGCAAAAGAGGTCTATGGTGTCTGAACAACGTCAAATAGAGCAGGAAATACAAGAGATTAACGTAGAAGTGCTTTATGCCTATCCGGATAAATATTTCCTCAAAAAGCTACAAGTGCCGCAAACTACCACTATTCAAAATATTATTCTGCTCTCAGGTGTGTTAGAAAAATATACTGAAATCGACTTACGTGAAAATAAAGTCGGTATTTTCAGCCGCCCAGCCAAACTCAATGAAACAGTAGAAGATGGCGATAGAATTGAAATCTACCGTCCTCTGATTGCTGATCCGAAAGAAATTAGACGCAAAAGAGCAGCTGAACAAGCTGAGAAGAAATAAAACCGTTATCAACTCCCCTTCCCCTCTTTTATCAAGAGGGGCAAGCTTTCAACTTTATTTTAACTTCCCCTTCCTTCATTAAAACCTTATTATGAAAATCTTTCATAAATTTTATGTAAATTTTGCGTTTGATTAATTTTCTTAAGTCCATATAGTTCAAGCTATAACAATAGCTTTACACATTATTTTTGGAGAACCACTTATGGATATTCGTGATCAAATTGCTCATAATAAAATGACTTCATTTCAATGGTTAGTCGTTGGGCTAACAGTCTTACTTAACTTACTTGATGGCTTTGACTTAATGGCACTCGCCTTTACCGCTAAAAGTATCCGAGAAGAATTAAATTTAGATGGTGCAACTATCGGTACACTAATGAGTGCAGGTTTATTTGGTATGGCAATCGGTTCGTTATTCCTTTCACCGCTTGCAGATAAATTTGGTCGTCGCCCACTCCTTTTAATCGGAACAGGCTTAGCTACATTGGGTATGCTACTCACCTATATCGCCTCTTCCGCTTTTGAGATTGGTTTATATCGTATCATCACAGGTTTAGGCGTTGCCTCTATTTTAACGGGTACAAACGTATTAGTCAGTGAATATGCCAGCCAAAAATGGCGTGGATTGGCAATTGCCATTTATGCTTCCGGCTTTGGTATTGGGGCGATGCTGGGGGGAATGTCCGCCGTATTGTTACAAGGTGAATATGGCTGGAGAGCGGTATTTTTAGTGGGTGCAATCTTAACCGGTGCAGTATTCCTTTTACTCTTTTTTGTTTTACCTGAATCCGTCGAATTTTTAATTTCTAAAAGACCTAAAAATGCCAAAGAGCGTTTAAACCAAATTGCGGTAAAATTAGGCTTAGGTGGGAATTGGGAATTACCGGAAGTTGAAGCGAAAGGTAAACAAAAGGTTGCTATCGCACGCCTTTTTGAACCTGAATATCGTCGCAATACCTTATTAATTTGGGTTGCCTTTATTGCAATTTCAGCCTCATTCTATTTCATCAGCTCGTGGACACCAGCCTTGTTAGAAGAAGCCGGAATGCCGAAAACCCAAAGCCAAACGGTTGGTATGGCAATTTCAGTGGGCGGAACAATCGGTTCATTAATTTTCGGTTTCTTAGTTAGCCGCTGGGCTGCAAAAAATATTTTACAGCTATTTAGTATTCTTGCTGCAAGTGCTGTCGTTGCTTTCGTGTTCTCTGGCACTTTAGGTTTAGCCATTGCCTTAGCAATTCTTGTTGGTGGATTAATTAATGGCTGCATTACAGGCTTATACACTATCAACCCAACGCTTTACGCACCGGATTTCCGCAGTACAGGCGTAGGCACAGCTATTGGTGTAGGTCGCTTAGGTTCAATTGTTTCACCAACACTTGCCGGTGTTTTATTAGATGCCGGCTGGAAAAAGAATGAACTCTATTTAGGAGCAGCAGCTGTATTATTGATTGCAGCTTGTACGGTACATTTTCTTAAACAGAAGAAGTAATAATCCTAATATTATAATCTAGTATAAAAAAGGGCTGAATTGGATAACCAATTCAGCCCTTTAAATTATAGTTTTATAAGGTTGCTATATTAGCAACCTTATTTATTTCACAGATTACCAAGCGTAACCAACACCTACAGTACCAATGAAATCACCTTGAGTATCGGCACTACCTGAAAGTTTCAGTTTAACCTTACTATTATCAGATAAGCGTGAGTAACCTACAGCAACTGCATTCTGACCTTTATAGGTACTTGCTGCAGCAGCAACCATTGATTTACCCGCTAAGTGGATTTCAGGTAAGCCTGCAATCGCCGCTGCACCTGCAATACCTGCACGAGACTCTCTCTGGTTACGGTTAATCTTGTTATTGATGTTATTAACTTCACCTTTCAACTGATTCACATTTACTGCATCTGTGCCTTTCACACCTGGTGCAACATTGGTAATACGCGTTGGAGCACCATTGTTACCGGCAACATTCAGCTCATTTACACCATCTTGTGCTACTTTTGAGCTAAGCGTTGTGTTGCCTACTTTCACTGTATCAAATTCAGGGTTATTTGAAGTTGCCACTTCAACCACAGAGTCTTTACGCGAAACAACGATGTTTTTGCCACCTTTAATAGTCGCTTTACCATTGTTAGCTACGCGAGTTGATCCAGTGTTTTCTGCAACATTACCATCAACCGTTAAATCCCAGCCTGTATTTTGGATAACATTGTATAACTGACTACCGTTTACTG